>JAJDOA010000077.1 GCA_022340405.1 Desulfobacteraceae bacterium
CAATTATGTGCACCTCCGGTTTGAAGATTGGGTTTCTAGCCCTTCTGATCGGGGGTTTTCTGTAGCGGGAGCATGGCTTGATACTTGCAGAAATATCTTTTGGTGTGAACGGCTGCAATGTCAACAGTCATCCAGGCTGCAGGTTATGAGGGAAAATCCGACCATTTTAGTGGTAGACGACGAGCACGGCGTGCGCCAATCCTTTCAGATGGTGTTGGAGGATCGGTTCGAGTTGGCCTATGCCGAATCCGGTCAGGAGGCTCTCGCCGTTCTGGCTAGACAGTCCGTGGACTTGATGCTGCTCGACATCCTGCTGCCCGATATCAGCGGTATCGAAGTGTTACGCTCCGTTTCAGAGGTCGATCCCCATGTCGAAGTGATCATGATCACCGCGGTGAACGAAATATCCACCGCGGTTCAGGCCATCAAGCTGGGGGCATTCGAGTACATCATGAAGCCCTTTCATGTGGAAGAGCTGCAGTCGGTAATTGACCGGGCTCTGGAGAAACGCCGCCTGGTCAAAGAGGTGGCCTTTTTGCGGCACGAACTGAACCGCCTTCGCCTTTTTGAGAAAATGGTGGGCAAAGACCCCCGCATGAGGAGTGTCTTTCAGCTCATCGAAGCGGTGGCACCCAGCGACGGAGCGGTACTGATTCAGGGAGAGAGCGGCACCGGAAAGGAACTGGTGGCCCGCGCCATTCACAACCGGAGCCCTCGAAAGGAGATGCCCTTTGTCGTCGTAAACTACTCGGCCATCCCTCCCTCTCTCATGGAAAGCGAGCTTTTCGGCTTTATCAAGGGCGCGTTTACCGGAGCGGTGGCCAACGGCACCGGCAAGTTGGAAATCGCGGACAAGGGATGCGTGTTCCTCGACGACATCGATTCCCTGGACACACGAATGCAGGCAAAGCTGTTGCGGATCATCCAGGAAAAGGAGTTTCAGCGCCTCGGCAGTCCCAAAACCTACCGGATCGACACCCGCTTCATCGCCGCTTCCAACAAAAACCTGTCGGAATGGATCGCCGAGAACCGTTTTCGAGAGGACCTGTACTACCGCCTCAACGTGTTCCCGATTCACCTGCCCCCTCTGCGCCAGCGCAGGGGGGACATCCCACTCCTGCTGGAGCATTTCCTCGAACTCAACGTCAAAAAAACCGGCAAACCACCCAAGCATTTTTCCCAGCGAGCCGTCGATATCCTGAGCGCCTACGAGTGGCCGGGCAACGTGCGGGAGCTGCAAAACCTGGTGGAGCGACTGTTCACCATCACCCGATCCGACACGATCGATCTGTGCGAAGAGCCGGGGATTCGACTCATGCCTCCCCACATGCCGGACAAGCCCCTGAAGGCAGCGGTCAACGATTTCGAAAGACGGTACATCGCGGATGTTCTGGAGCGGGTCAACGGAAGCCGAAACCGGGCCGCCAGTATTCTGGGGATTCACCGCAACACCCTGTTATCCAAAATCAAAGACTTGGGACTCGTGCCCGACCGCTCCACCGGAGAGCCTGCCCTAAATGCCGCCGGATGAGCGTTCGCTGACTGCGGATGCCGCATTTTGCTCGTCCCCAATAGACGATTGCCCCATCGATGCACGTGCGCTATGGTTGCAGAGGTGCGGAGGCGGCAGACAGGTCGCCGGGCGGAGGCCGAATACCTGCTTCCCTGCGGAAAGATTCTCTTCGTTCTGGACTGGCTATGGCGACGTATCCTCTGAAAATGGAGCCGGCATACCGGTCGGTGGTGGCCGCAGTCATTCGTCGCCACGGCAGGTATCTGGTCTGTCGCCGGCCCGTGCACAAACGACATGGAGGGCTTTGGGAATTTCCCGGCGGCAAGCTGCAAAGCGGTGAGTCCCTTGCCGATGCCGTCCGCCGTGAACTGGCCGAGGAACTGGCAGTGGAGGTGGCGTCCGTCGGCGGCGTTTGCTACCGACACACCGACCCGGAAAACCGCTTTGTCATATGGTTTATCGAGACGGAAATCGCCGGCGCTCCACTCCCGGAAGAGCATGAAGAGATCCGCTGGTGTCCGCCTTCTGAACTGCCGCTGCTGTCTTTCCCTCCTGCCGACGAAGCCTTCGTACGGCGCATCGTCACAGCCGGCTCCACCGCCGCACATTCGATCCGGTAGAAACCGAATCCAATTCTATCTTCTCAGCGGACCCTGAACGAAAATCCGAATTTTGAGATGGCTTCTATTGACCTCAGGGTTGCTTTTTCTGTAGGGTTTGTCCGACACGGTTGCTTTTTTCCTATCCAGACGAGGCACCATGTTCAACCAAGACACATGCCCCGAGGGTTTCAGCCAACGCTTCCTCCCTTTCACATCCTGGTTGAAGGAGTACCGCCTCTCCTATTTGCGAAACGACTCTGTTGCGGGGCTGACCGTCTCGGTGGTGCTCATCCCGCAAGCCATGGCCTATGCCATGCTGGCCGGTCTTCCGCCGGTGTATGGACTCTATGCCGCAGCTGTGGCACCGGCCGTCGGTGCCCTGTGGGGGAGCCTGCGGCAGATGGCCACCGGACCCATTGCCATCATGAGCCTGCTCGTGCTGACCACGCTCACTCCCATCGCTGAAGCCGGCAGTCCACACTACATCGAACTGGCCTTGCTGTTGTCGCTGATGGTCGGCATTTTATACCTTTCCATTGGGCTTTTCCGTATGGGTGAGGTGATGTCGTTCATCTCCCACTCCGCGGTCAAAGGCTTTACGGCGGCAGCGGCACTGATCATCACCGCGACACAGCTTCCCCATTTGTTGGGGATGCACGTCGAAAAAGAAGAGTACGTGATCCACATGTTCGTGGAAATCGCGCGGAGCCTGCCGGGCTTGCACACGCCCACACTTGCAATCGGTGCCGCGGCGTTTGTCATCATCTTCGTGCTGCGCAAAATCCGGCCCAATTTCCCATCCGGGCTTGTGGCACTGGTGCTGACCACGGCTGTGGTGGCCTCGCTGGGTCTTCACAAGCTTGGGGTTGCCATCGTCGGCAAGACCGCCGGCGGACTGCCACAGCCTCAGCTTCCCTTCTTTGATATCGATGTATTCAGTTCGCTGATCGGCCCGGCTGTGGTCATTGCGCTGGTGAGTTTCGCCGAGACCTATTCGGTGGGCAAGGCCATTGCCGCGGAAACCAAACAACACGTTGATGTAAACCAGGAGTTTATCGGCCAAGGGATGGCAAACCTGGTGGGCTCCTTTTTTCAATGCTATCCCGTCAGCGGCTCCTTCTCCCGCACCGCCATCAATTTTGCAGCAGGAGCCAAATCCGGCCTTTCCAGTGTGATTTCAGCATTGGCAGTAATCCTCACCCTCCTTTTCTTCACCCCTTTGCTCACTTACATCCCCAAAGCGGCACTGGCAGCACTGGTCATCAATGCCGTGCTGATGCTCTTTCATCCGAAGGAAGTCTTTCGGCTCTGGAAAATGAACCGGCACGACGGGATCGTGGCCGTTGCGGTCTTCGTCCTGGCGCTCCTGACAAAACCGGATTACGCCCTGCTGATCGGCGTTATGATTTCTTTGATCTATTTTCTGTGGAAAACGATGCATCCACGCATTGTGCGGGTAACCAAGGATCCGGTGCTCAACATGTTCCTCAACGGAGATGAATACGGCAAACCCAGTTGCCCGCAGATTCTTCAACTTCGCTCGGACAACGTCATGTGCTTTGCCAATGCGGAGTATACCACCGAGCGCATTTTGGAACGACTGGAAGAACAAAAAACACCGGTGTTGTATCTGCTGCTGGACTTTCACGCGGTTGGATTCATCGACATCACGGGGGTGGATGAACTCCGCAGCCTGCTGGAGGACATACGGGCCAGGAACATCGAGCTGTCGCTGATGGGAGTCCACTCGCCGGTCAAAAAGGTTTTTGAGAGTTCCGGGTTTATCGAAGAGGTGAAGCCCGAGCTGTTCATCGAAAATCGGGGGGAGGCGATCACCGTTCTGTTCCAGCAGCTCAACCACGATTACTGCAAGAATCATTGCCCCCACGCGTTGTTCTACGAGTGCAGCTCGGTGAAATGAAAATCCTGGCCCCGGAATGGCCAACCTCCACAAACGGAAAGTACGCGGAATGGACCCGAAGACCCCGGATGCTCGCCTGATCGATCTGAAAAACGTCACCGGCAAGCAGGTGTTCAAGATCACCAACGAGGTGACGCTGATCGGGCGGTCGTCAGCCAATGACTTCATCGTGCTGAAAGACACCGTTTCCGGCTCCCATGCCCGAATCGAATACGGTGATGGATTCTTTACTCTCGAGGATCTGGGCAGCACCAACAAAACCCGTGTGAACGGAGTTGTCCTCACGCCCGGAGAGCCCGTTCGCTTGAACGACGGCGACGAGGTATTGTTTGATGTCTACAAGTTTATTTTTATCGTGGAAAAGAAGGTCTCCCTCCCAGAAGTTGGTCCTGAAAACGAAGAGGAACCCGCCCACCACGATAGCGTCCGACCCAGTGCCCCAAAAAGCAGCGACGCGAAATCGAAAAAAGTCGGAAGCTACGCCATCGTCGAACTCATCGGAAGAGGCGGTTTCGGCAGCGTGTGGAAGGCGACGGATGCCAGGGGAAGAGATGTCGCCGTAAAATTTTTAAACCCCGACTTCCTCGACAACGAACGGGCGGTACGCAAGTTCTTTCACGAAGCCATCATTCTTTCCCGGCTGACACACCCGAACATCACCCGCTTCATCGACTTTTTCCCGGAAAACAACAACTACGTCATCGTGATGGATTATATCGACGGCGCGGACCTGAAGTCGCTGTTGAAACGACAAAGCGGCCCGTTGCCCCTGACCAGCGCGGCCGTCGTGGCCGAGCAGGTATTGGACGCATTTCACTACGCACAACAGCAGCAGATCCTGCACCGAGACATCAAACCCGAAAATATCATGATCGACTCGCAGGGAAATGCCAAGATCATGGATTTCGGCATCGCGAAAATGTCATCGGCCGCCACACAGAACACGGCCGCATTCATGATTTCCACTCACTACACACCGCCGGAACGCTTCGACCGGAACGCTACGGTGGACATGCGATCGGACATCTATTCCTTGGGACTGGTGTTTTATGAACTCTTTACCGGCAGGCATCCTTTCGATGCCACCAGCCCTTCGGACATCATCTTCGCCCATATGAACGAAATCCCCGATCCGCCGGAACAGTATGCCGATGTACCCCATCGCATCAGCCAGGCCATCTTGAAGGCTCTGGAAAAAGACCCGGAAGACCGCTATCAGGATTTTGCACAGTTCAAAAAATCCATGTTCGGTCTAAAAGACACGTCCATGACAGACCGACGAAAGAGCGAAACCGCCCGGGCAGGGAAAACCGGGACGGTTCCGTCGGAAGACGAGACGGTGGTTCCGGGGTTGCCGGCCGTCTACTTCGACTCCCCATACTTCGAAGCCGGGGTTTCGATCCTCAACTATTTCGTGGGAATCCTGCGAAGGTACCCGAGGGGAAAGACCAAGGCACGGATTGTCCAACAGGGCACTCGGCTGGTGCTCACCATCGAAGGCGAAGGAACGGCACCGGATTCGGTCGAAAAAGATATGCATCGGATTGCGCAGTTGAAGGCGCAGGGGCGAAAATCCGAGTAGGCCGCCCACGGCTGTGATCAACGAACCGTGGACTCCTGCGTTGTCGTTTCCCTCCGACGACTCCGCTTTTTGGGCGCCATCACGAAAGCTTTTTTCAAATCCGAATAGATGCGGTCCAGACGTAAAATGCGGCGGAACAGGGCGAGATTGATGAAGCCCATCATCTGCACCGCCATCGGTGTGCGTTCCTCGATAAATGTGCCGAAGGCGGCCTTCTCGATGACGGCGACACGCGTAGGGGAAAGGGCCTGAACGCTGGCTGACCGGGGACGATCGTCGATCAGGGCCATTTCTCCGAACAGATCGCCCTTTTTCAGGGTTCCGAATTGGATCTCGGGTCCTCCGGCCGGCCGTGCATAGACCCGGACGCTTCCCTCGAGAAGGAAAAAGGCCTCCACTCCCTCGTCCCCTTCCTGAAACACCAGCTCTCCGGCACGATATTCCCGACGGCCGGCGGTAATGCCCCGGATATCCTCGCCCGACATTTTGGGAAAAAATTGGCTGGAGGCGGCCGCAGCGTCCATTGGTTCGCAGTCCAGGTTTGGCATGGCTTTGGGGTCTCCTGCCGACAGCAGGTGCAGGTTGTGTATGGCCGCCTTGTACCTTTCGTTGATATTGCGCAGCCGTCCGGGCAGGGTTTTGAAAAACCGGTAAATCAAATCATCGGCGTACGGGTTCCCGCTTTTGAAGAGGAGCTCCAGATCGGATCGGTCCAGCACACCCACACGGGTGTCATCTTCCAGGGCCACCAGGGTGGCGGAACGACGGATGTTGTAAAAAAGACTCATTTCCCCTGCGATCTCCCCGGGACTGAGGGCGGCAACGCAGAGTTGGTCGATATACACCAACACCTGTCCCGACTTGACGTAGTACATTTCGCGCCCGGGACTCTTTTGGCGACAGATGGTCTGCCCTTTTTGGAAGGAACGCTCTTTGGAAAAGATCTGCTGAAGGTGTTCGTTGCTGATGGTCCCGAAAAGAGCGCCGCTGATGTTTTGGCAAATGCTGTCCACGTCCTTTTTGCTGAGGTCTCCCATCTGGTGGCGCATCAGTGTCAGAAGCTCATCGACGTAATCGGCAAGATCCCCCTTTCGGGCCGAGGGCATACGGATGAACTGCCGGTAAATACGGTCGGCCTCGTCCACCGAAAGCGTACGAGGAGACTGGATGCGTCGGTGGAGAAGATATTCCGCCAACTCCTGAGGTCCCCGGAGTCCGGCGAGAAACCGGTACGGTTCGGTATTCCGTTTGTCCTCGTCGATGAATTCCAGCCACGGGGACTCTTGCAGCCGAAGGACTCCCTGGGCGTCATAGCCGGCGTAATCCTTAGCCAACGGAAGGGTTTGTGCGTCGTGAACGGTTTGGATATCCCGAAGCGTCAGGGGATGGCTCTGTTCGGCCACGACGTCGAAGACCAGCTCCATGCTTCGCAGCATCTGCACGATCAGCGCCGAATCGATGCCGCGGCCGGACACGTTGCCGTGCAGACCCGGGCTGTGCGCCGGTTCCCGAAACAAGGACATCCCGTAGTTGTCCGTTGCATGAACCCGCAGAGAAACGCTGTTGTCGCGACACCATCGGCCCACCCGGTAAGCGGCCCTGAATGGATCCTCCCCTTCGATATTGA
Organism: Desulfobacteraceae bacterium; assembly: GCA_022340405.1. Taxonomy (GTDB): domain Bacteria; phylum Desulfobacterota; class Desulfobacteria; order Desulfobacterales; family JAJDOA01; genus JAJDOA01. Next base: position 7,246 of record JAJDOA010000077.1, read on the forward strand.
AGTGCCCGAGATCCATCGTGACACCGAAATTGGCGTTGCGCACGCCGGCGGGCAGCATCCGTCGCACCTCTTCGGCACAGGCAACGAACATTTCCGCATCCTGCCGATGCTCGGTCATGCAGTAATTTTCCATCGTCACCCGGACCGGACTTCCTGCTGCGTACTCTGCCAGTTCCGCAAAAAACGGGACATCATCAGGCTCGATCAGGTGCACCACCACGGCTCCGCCACCGATATCACGGGCCAGGTCCACCGTGTCCCGGTAGACCCAGGGGTTGGAGGCCGGGTGGGAAAATGCAGGCTTTCCGAGTTTCGGATCGGGGCTGGGCCGGTTCGGCCCGACAAAAGGGGCATGCAGGTCGACGCGCACCCCGGTTTGGCGGCATGCGGCGCGGAGCCGACGACGCTGCTCCGCTCCAATTTCAGCGGGTAGGGCACGGACGGGATTGAACGGGTGGAAATCCACTGCCAGTTCCACACCCTGAATCCCATCTGCCGCCGCCTTCCCAATCCATTTCACCGGATCGTAGAAGCCGCTGTCCCAGATCGTGGACGCGAACACCCGCCGGAGATCGCGACTTGGAGACGGGATGGGTATCCCGCGGTCCGTTTGCGTCGCCAGGGCCCTGTAGCGACGGGCGAAATCGGCTACCAGCGCACGGCGGCGCGATCCGTCCCTTTCGTTGCCGTACAAATAGAAGGGTGCGTGCTCGAAAAGCCAGCAACACTTGACCGCGAAGACGGGGTCGTCGAAAAGCTCGCTAACCTGTTCGTAGCGGGGTCCCCGAAAGGCCCGAACCAAAACCGTTTCCAGGGTGTCCGGCGAAGGAGGGGCCCCATACTTTTGCGATGCATACCACCAAGTGATCGCTTTTCGTGCAGCTTGGGAATCCATGCCCTTCTCCTGAAGAGCATGGAGGCACCGGGCCGCTTCCGATGCATCGTGGCAGGGAACCGTTTCCAAAACGGCGCGCACGTGCGCGGGTGAAACATTTTCGGGAAGGAGTTGGCCGGGAATTTCCATACGGGCTCCGCCGGATTCGGTTGACGGCGCATCCTGGCCCGGCATGCGCTCGGGAAAACTGAGGCTTCAGCATAGCAAAGGCGTGGGGGATTGCAAAGCACAGACGCAAGCGCGGGCTCCGGCGGAAAAGGTAACCCCCGCTGATGACATCAGAACGATTTGAGATGCTTGCGAAGTTCGTCCGGGTCGAACTCCTCAATGATGCTGGCACGTTCGATAAAGGATTCCATTTTGGAGGACGCGGCCTTGTAAAACCCCATGACGGATTCGAAATTACGGCACAAGGGATCATCTTCGCCCATCGCTCTCTGCAACTGGAGCAGCAGTTTTTCGCCCTCGGCCTGATGCCGCAGGAGTTGCTCGTAATACTTTTTTCGGCGCAAGTGCCGTTCCTTTTCCTTTCGAATGATCGGAAGGAGTCGTTGAACGGAATATTCCACCAGCGCATCCCGTGGGGCATTGTGCGTTCGCGAAATTTTATCTAATGAAATCAAAGATCTACGACTAATAACAAACGTTTTTTGAACCCGGTCCCGAGGGCTCAGGCGAAAATCGGAAAGGTCCTGAGCGACGGCTTCGAGATATTCGATGTCCTCGGCCAGATGATCGAAAAGGGACTTCTGCTTGATCCCGAGGTGGGCGGCCACGATGCTGATGGCGTTGATGCATTCCGCCGAAAGCTTGAAGGTGGCCCGCACCGATTGCCTTCCGCGCAGTTCGCCCACGGAGGGATTGGAAAACATCGACCTGTCCAGTTTTTCGTCGGCCATCCCCCTGATCTCCTTCCGGCATAGGTCCTGTAGACCGGTCCACACGTCGGAGGCGCTCCACTGCGGGCGCTGTCAACCGAGGCGCATTACTATTAAATTAACATTTATTAGGATAATGCAAGAAAAAAATTATCCGTCAACTTGACATGGGAAATTTCATCTTTACCATTGTGGAAAATCCACCAGCAATCTGGGCCGGACAGAAGCCGAACAACCCGAAAACCGTTGGCGACGGCCTGTGGGTACGTCAGAAAAAAAGGAGGTCTACCATGATTTACAGACGTTGGTTACAGTGGCCCCAATGGCAGCTTCACAGCCCGTACGATGAAATGGACCGGTTGCGGCGCCGACTCGAGGAGCTGTACGAAAACTATGCCGGTGACCAGGCGGGTCGGTCCAGCTCAGGCGTCTTTCCCTTGGTCAATCTGACCGAGGATGCCGAAAATTTTTATCTTCGTGCCGAACTTCCCGGAGTGGCGTCGGAGGACCTGGACATTCAGGCTACAGGAAAGAGCATTACTCTCTCCGGTGAACGGAAGATTCCCGTTGAAGAGGGGGCACGATATCACAGGAAAGAGCGGGACGCCGGAAAGTTCTCCCGGGGCCTGAACCTGCCATCGGATATCGATGCGGACAAGGTGACGGCCAAGGTAATGAACGGGATTCTGAACATCACCATCCCCAAGGCGGAGTCCGTAAAACCCCGGAAGATCGCCATCAACTGAAAAACGGGCTGCCGGGACACTGCAGCAGAGGATCCCCTGCCGGAAGCAACAGGCGCCATCCATGGCAAAACCAGGGGAAAGAAGGGGAACGGAGGTACCCAAAGGAGGTCAGGGAAATGAACGGATCAGACAGCAAAGAGCTGAAAGTGAGAGAAAAACAGGAATTGTCTTCCCAGACGGAACAGACACGGCCCGGACCGGTATTTACACCGGATGTGGACATCTTCGAAACGGAAAAAGAGATTGTCCTGCTGGCGGACATGCCGGGGGTGAGAGCCGAGGATCTGACCATCGACCTGCGAGACGACGTCCTCACATTGACCGGGGAGGTTCAGGAACAGGCAAATGATCAAGAGCAGGCGCTGATGATGGAGTTTGGCGTCGGCAAGTTCTACCGCCAGTTCACTCTGGGTGAAGTCATCAACCAAGGAGCCATCGACGCCAACCTGCAAGGCGGTGTGCTTCGCTTGACGCTTCCCAAGGTGGAAAAGGCAACGCCCCGCAGAATCACGGTTAAATCCGCTTGACCTTTTTGGACACGCTTGCGGGCAGACCGGCCGGGAAAAGATTTTCCGGCCGGTAAAGGCTCGCATCGCCCCGCCTGACGGTCCCAATTTTTTCCGTTCCCGATGTGCGAACGATCAGAAGCGAAGGCGACTGTCACAAGCAGGTTCCGATTAAAATCCGATTTCCCGCAGCAATTGCTCGACACCGGAGTTCCGGAGCTTCATCCGAAGGAACTCGGAAATCGTCGGTTGGTAGGGTCTGTGTGTAAGCGCCATCCCTGCTTCCCGGGGCGTTCGACATCCTTTCCTGGCATTGCAGCAAGTGCAGGAAGTGATGCAGTTTTCGAAAGTGGAAAGGCCGCCTCTGGACTTGGGAATGATGTGATCGATGGTCAAGGCAACGCCGGCGCTTCCGCAATAGCCGCAGCGGTATCCGTCCCGGGTGAAGATGTTTCGCTTGCTGAAAGGTACCCGGTTTCGATAAATGGTTCGGATCAGCTTGATCAGGCGCATTACGGCGGGCATTTTGTACAGCATTCCCTCCGCACCCCGCACAATCCGGTCCGAGTAACTGAGGACCTGAACCTTTCCTTTGCTGACCAGCCCCATGGCGCGCTTCCAGTGGACCATGTTCAGAAAAGAATAGTCCGCATTGAGCAGAACGCAATGCATCATCAAGCACCCTCCCGCTACCAGAGAGTTCCACAAGGGCAGGCTTTCGCACCAGACGGGAAACCGTCGGCGGCACGGAGTGACGGGCTCCGAAAAAGACAGCGGTCCGCATCTCGACCACTCTTATCGGACCTTCCCGTACGTCGGAGAGATACTACTCGGCATTTGCCCGGCAAGACAAGTTTTTTTCTTGTTTGAAGCCGGTGTTGGAAGGCGTGTGCTCGAGTTGACACCACACCGGAGATTGTATAGAAACGAGCATTCGGATGGCGAGACCGATCCAATGGGAGGCAACCCGATGTACGAGCGCATCGCTGCCGCAGCAGAGCGCCTCCGTGGGCGCGCGAACGTGACCCCAGTCATCACTTCCCGGTATCTCAACCGGAAAGTCAATGCCGAAGTGTTCCTGAAATGCGAAAACTTTCAGCGGGTCGGCGCCTTCAAGTTCCGGGGGGCTTTCAACGCCATGGACCGGCTCAGCCCGGAGGAGAAAAGACGGGGTGTCGTCACCCATTCCTCGGGCAATCACGCCCAGGCGGTGGCCCTGGTCGGCCGCATTCTCGACATTCCCACAACGGTTGTCATGCCCTCCGATGCTCCCGCCGTAAAGCGTGCGGCCACGGAGGGATACGGTGCTAAAATCGTAGAATATGATCCGCGGACCGACACCCGGGAATCCATCGCCGCCGGACTGCGGGACCGGTACGGCTACACCCTCATTCCCCCATTCGATCATCCCGATGTCATCGCCGGTCAGGGAACGACGGCACTGGAGCTGTCGGAGCAGGTGGGGGAGCTGGACTGGCTGTTGGTGCCCTGCGGCGGCGGCGGCCTGCTGAGCGGATGTGCCGTGGGGGTCAAAGGCCGCTCACCCAACTGCCGCGTTGTGGGCGTCGAACCCACCCTTGCCGACGATGCCACCCGATCTTTTTATTCCGGCACCCTTCAATCGGTGAGCAACCCGCCGACCATCGCCGATGGCACACGGACGGCCAGCCTCGGTGCATTGACATTCCCGATCATCTTGAAGACCGTAGACGATATGGTAACGGTGTCCGAGAGCGCCATTGCCAAGGCCGTTCGCTTCTTGTTCTACCGGGCGAAGATCGTCGTCGAACCTTCCGGGGTGCTCGGGCTTTCCGCCCTTCTCTCCGGAGCGGTCAAGGCCTCCGGCCGCGCGGGTGTCATATTAAGCGGCGGCAACATCGACGCCAAGACCATGTGCGACATTCTTTCTTCCAACGGGGATGAGTGATACCGTACGAGCGGCCAATGTCCCCGTCAGGCTGGTTCCCATGTCCGTTGGATCATCACACGACCCCTTCGGAAGCCCCAACACTGCGGCAGCGATACGCGCAGAAGATCCGAACTTCGCAAAGCGGGTCGAAGGCATCTTGGCATCGCTCGGGATCGTCGTTCACGGCGAGGCATCTGCGGAGAAACCCCGCGATCCTGCCATCGTGGTTATCGAAGGTGCGGCGGAGCGGGTGCGGCATCTTTCCACGGCATGCCGGTCGCAGTGGCCTGCGGCGCCGCAGCTTCTGGTCGTACCTGACGGGAACCTCGAATCGCTGGCCGAGTCCCTGGAAGCAATGACCCCCGAAATCCTGCGCAACAGCGCAGGGTCCGCCGAGCTTCGATTGGCGTTGCGCCGAGTTCTGGCAACCGCCGCTGCTGTTGGGCCGGAACCGGTATCTTCTACCGGGGCCGAGACGGCAACCGATCGTGTAACCGTCGTGCTGCAAATCCTCACCCTCATGGGAATGATCATCAACCGACTGGCCAAAGAGGTCCAGGGAGGCGTGCGGTATCTGAACGAACTCACCTACTGCGTCTCGATCCACGACCGGGACTGCCACGTCGTGGGAACGAACGACACCTACCGACAATACTTCGGAGACCGGAGGAAAAAACCGAGCTGGGAGATATTCACGGGACAAAGGGCAAGCCGAAGCAGCTGCCCGGTGGGCCAAGCCGTGGACAAGGCCGACATCGTCAGCCTTGAGGCCTCCGTTCGCTACAACAGCGGGATCCGCGTTCCGGTGATCGTTCACGCCGCACCCATCCTCGACGACGACGGCCGGGTCGATCTGGTTCTCGAAGTCTTTGCCAGCGTAAAGGAGGTGGACCGCCTCGCCGGTGAAATACGAAACACGCAGCGACGCTACCGCCGCCTCTTCAATGCGGTTCCCAACTATATCGCCGTCCTGGACCGTAAAATGCGTCTGACCGCCTTTAACCGGCGTTTCATGGAGGATTTCGGATTCAAGACGGGCCGTTTGTTTTACGATCTGTTCAAACCGTTGACGCCGCCGGAGGGTGAAAGCCCGATGGAAAAGACCCTTCGGGACGGGCAGCCGCATCACGGAGAACTGCTGCTGGTAGCCCCCACGGGAGAGCAGCTTTCGCTGGTGGCCTGGACATCCCCGTTGAAAACCGCTGCGGGCAAACTCATCGAAGTGCTGACCATCTTCACCGACGTCACCGAACTGCGCCGCCTGCAGGACAATCTCTCTCAGCTCGGATTGATGATCAGTACCATCTCCCACACATTGAAAAGCAGCCTTACCGGCCTGGACGCCGGTTTGTATCTGATCGACAAAGGATTTTACCGGGAACGCCCCGGTCGTATCGAGGAGGGGCTGGATGTGGCGAGGCTGATGACCGAACGCATCCGAAAACTGATCCGCGATATCTTGCACTATTCCAAGGATCGAGAGATTCAGCCGGAGAATACCGACACCGCTCGCTTCTCCTCCGATCTGGCTGCAAGCCTGGAGATGCAGATTCGCGGAGCGGACATTCGATTCGTGCACGATATCGATCCCCATGCGGGTTGGGCGGAAATCGATTCCGGCCTCATGCGCACGGCCCTGACCAACATTCTGGACAACGCCGTTGAAGCCTGTCTCGAAGATGAATCGAAACAAGAGCATGTGATCCATTTTTCCGTTCGCTCAGACGCCGGCGATATCCGGTTTACCGTCTCCGACAATGGGCCGGGGATGGAGCGTGAACATCGGCAGAACATCTTCAAACTGTTCTGGTCTTCCAAGGGAATCCGAGGAACGGGGCTGGGGCTGTTCATCGCACGAAACGTGATTCAAAAACACGGCGGCAGCATCGAAGCCGCATCCGAGCCGGGCCAGGGCACGACGTTCACCATCCGGATCCCGCAAAAATCCATAGACCGGCCCAGATCGTGAGCGGAGTGTGACCGGCGGAATGGAGTGGAGACAAGGCCGTTCCGAAAGCCGTGGCGTACACGCCGTCGGCCGGCGCTTGACGGGCCGTCTCCTTCCCCCCTATAGTCGTCGGTAGCGGAAACAGATGCTTCCAAGGATATCTTCTGCAGTCCCGGCGGGGCAAGGCCGGCAAGCCATCGTTCTGGTATGCAAGACCGCGTTCGCCGGGAAGGAAAGGAGGGGCTCATGAAGGCAAAAGAATATGCAGACAAAAACATTCGATGGCTGGGTCACGACGGCTTCGTTATCCGCGGCTCCCGGACCGTGGTGTTCGATCCCTTCCAGATCGAAGACGGCCCGACGGCAGACGTGGTGTTGATCACCCACGACCACTACGACCACTGCTCCCCCGAGGACGTACAAAAAGTCAGCGGTGAGCACACCGTTATCGTTACGGAAAAGGACTCCGCGAAAAAGCTGTCCGGAGATGTCCGGGTCTTGTCTCCGGGAGAGACCCTCTCCGTGGGGGAGATAAAAATCGAGGCGGTGGCCGCCTATAACCAGAACAAGCAATTTCATCCCAAGGAGAACGGGTGGCTTGGGTTCATCGTCGAGATGGACGGTATGCGCATCTACCACGCCGGAGACACGGACCTCATCCCGGAAATGAAGGGGATGGCGGTCAATATCGCGCTGCTTCCGGTTTCGGGCACCTACGTCATGACCGCCGAAGAGGCGGTGGAGGCGGCGTTGGACGTCGCACCGGATGTGGCCATTCCGATGCACTTTGGCGCCATCGTGGGTGATCGCAGCGACGCCGAGACGTTCCGGGACAGGTTGAAGGGAAAGGTGGAGGTTCTCATGCCGAAGGCGGACGCCTGAAGGTAAAGCCGCGCTTTTGAGGGGGAAGCGACCATGAATGTCGAACGCCTGCGGCGATTGAGCGAATTTCTAGATCGGATTGGCTTGGACGAAGAACCCATGGGACTTTTCTACACGGACACGCCACCGGAGACCGGCTTTTCTCCCCGCCCGCTCCCTCTTCCCACACGGGAGAAAGAAGAGCGCAACGAGGTCGACTGGTCGGCCGTCTTCGGCTCGTTTTCCTGCGTCATGGGCAACTTGTGGCGTGCGCGTCGAAAACAGAAAGCCGCCGTTTTCGACGCACAGCGGTTCGGATGCCCCGGGGGGGCTTTCTGGCTGGGCTTTATGAAACCCCAGAGTGAAACCATCATTCATTACGTGTCTTCCGGAATTCCCGGACACATGAAGGGCGAAAGGTATTGCGAGTCTCCCGAGCAGCTTCGCATCACCTTCGATACCATCGACCCGGTCCCGGCCCCGAAGCCCTATTGCGTCATCCAACCCATCCGTGCTTTCGAAGGCCATCAGGAGCCCGAATTGGTCATCTTTTTCGCTCGGCCCGAAACCCTCAGCGGGCTTCATCAACTGGCCTTTTTTCTAACCAACGATCCTGAGGCGGTGATGTCGCCGTGGGCTGCGGCTTGCGGCAGTATAGCCGCTTGGCCCCTGCGCTACCGGGAAGAGGGCCGCCGAAAGGCGGTGATGGGAGGCTGGGACTGTTCGGCCCGGAAGTTCTTCAAAACCGACGAACTGTCCTTCACCGTCCCCGTGGAGCTGTTCCGGGACATGCTCGACCGTTTCGACGAATCTTTTCTGCGCACCGAAACGTGGGCAACGGTCCGAAAAAAAATCGCTCGCAGCCGGAAAGCGTGGGGGGAAGGGAACTGACCCTCCCCGGCCGAACACCCACAAGCCGCAGGTTACCCTCTCGGTAGGGGGCGGCGGAGGCTTTCGATCCGCCGGAATTGAAGACTCCCCGTCGCAAGCGAAGGGGAATATTCCGGTGTCGACTAGCCTTCTTCGAACTCCAGCTTCAAATCGTGCCGGATGTCGATGCACCCGATGACGCTCTGCGCTCCTGGACAGAGGGTGATATAGTTTTCGAAAGCCTTCCGGGCGTCATCCTGCTGTTCTTCTTTCAGACGCAGACGGTACTGCACCGCAATGCGGGTGATTTTCAGCGTGCCCTCGACGTCTTCGATGTCTCCGGTGACGAAGGCCGAAAACTGATCCTGAAAGGTTCGAATCCTGCTTTTGGCCAGCACCGTGGCCAATGTCCCCATCATTCAGCCGCCTACGGCGCCGACGATATGGTCCAGGGTTGCGGCGTGCTCCTCCTCGGGATCGACGTTGTAGAATTTTTTGATCCCGCCGTGAACCCCATAATAGACAGGCTCCGGGAACCCCTCGATTTCCGCCTTCCGGGTGGGCCCGTTCTTCCGCGTGATGGTAATCCGTGACTGGTGGACGATGTCTCCCATGCTTCCTCCTTATTGTTTCTACCCCTGGGACGACTGCACGTCGCCGTGAAGGATCTCTCTTCAGGTTTCTTTCGCGAAGCCATCTCAAAATTGTCTTTTCGCCCCATCTCGGCGTCGGGTCCTCCTCCTTGACCTTGAACGAAAATCCGAATTTTGAGATCGCTTCTAGGTTCCCTCATACAATAGACGGTATTCGGCATTTGTCGAGAAAGTTGTTCCGGTGCCGCAGCGGCCACTCGCCGATTGCAGGAGTCCGGAATGGTGGAGAAAGCGGTCTCGGTGGGAGGCGGGGCTGCGGACATCGATACCGATGATAGCATTTGCCAGAAGTATGTTCCGATTGGAAGCCATCTCGGAAACGGAAGAGAATTCTGACAATTCTTATACAGCTATCGCCCGGAGCCGGAAGAGACGCTGGATGCGTTGAAAAAAATCGTGTAAGGTTATCCCTGCCGGTCATGCCACAGCCGCTTCCGCCCGATCTCCGGGCAGGGACGGCATTCTCCGTCCGGTATACCCTCCAGGAGCGGGAAAGGAGACTTCATGCCAGCCTGGGAGTCGTATCTCGAAGAACATGCCAACCGTTTTGTCGAAGAGCTGATTGAGTTCCTGCGAATCCCCAGCGTGTCCAGCTTGAGCGAACACGTCGCGGATGTGGAACGTGCCGCACAGTGGGTGGCGGAAAGACTGCGTGCAGCCGGCATGGAAGCGGCGGAGGTGCTTCCCACCGGCGGGCACCCCGTAGTGTACGGAAAAGGTCCTTCCATTCCCTCACGCCCGACGGTGCTGATCTACGGTCACTTCGACGTGCAGCCACCGGACCCTCTCAATCTGTGGACGCACCCGCCCTTCTCTCCGCACGTGGACGATAGCCGGATCTGGGCACGGGGAGCCTCCGACGACAAAGGAAACATGCTGGCTCCCATTCTTGCCGCCGAAGCGCTCATGAAAACCACCGACACCCTGCCGGTCAACGTCAAATTCTTCTTCGAGGGGCAAGAGGAGATCGGCAGCCCGCAGATCGAGGCGTTCATCACCGGCCATCGCGAACTACTGGCCTGCGACGTGGTGCTGGGCGCCGACGGTTCCCAGTGGGACGAAAACCAGCCCGTCGTCGTGGCCGGCCGGCGGGGTCTCTGCGCCCTGCAGGTCGATGTCTACGGTGCGAATCAGGATGTTCACTCGGGCACCTACGGCGGAAGCTTCCTGAATCCGATTCATGCACTGGCCCACCTGCTGGCCTCCCTGCACGACGACCGGGGCAGGGTTTGTGTGGAAGGCTTTTATGACGCTGTGGAAAGCGTTTCGGAAGAGGAGCGGCGGTTGCTGGCGGAAATTCCTTTCGACGAGCAGACCTTCCGGGCCAAACTGGGGGTGCGCCGGCTGTACGGAGATCCTTCCTTCACGCCCACGGAGCGGATCGGCATCCGCCCGACGCTGGAAGTGAACGGGATCTGGGGAGGATTCCAGGGGGAAGGCGTCAAGACGGTCATTCCCGCCGCTGCCCATGCCAAAATCACCTGCCGTCTCGTGCCGGATCAAGACCCGCAGGACATCGTGGAGAAAGTCTCCAGGCAGATCCGGGAAAACGCGCCGGACGCTGTCTCGGTGAGTGTAACCCCGCTGCCCGGCTCCGGCCTCCCGTACAAAATGGCCACCGATCATCCGGGCAACCGGGCGGCCGCTTCGGTGCTCTCCCGCCTGTACGGCACCGCCCCCTACATCGCGAGAATGGGCGGAACCATACCGGTCTGCGGTCTCTTCCTCCGTCACTTGGACGCCGCCATGGTCAACTTCTCCTTCGGACTCGGCGACGAGAACATCCATGCACCGGATGAATTTTTCCGGCTGCAAAACTTTCGCCGCGCCCAGCGCGCCTATTGCATGATACTGGAAGAGTTGGTGCAACACCTGTAGCCGCCGAGCCGGCGGCTTTTTACCTGTGGAGCGGAAGGGCCGAAATAAACCGCGTTCGGAGGAGCCGACCGGAAAGGAGGAACCGCCTTGTTTCCTTTACGGAAGATCATCAACCCCACCGATTTCAGCGAGCCGTCCCAAAGAGGTACGGAAGCTGCGGTGAAGCTGGCCGAAACCTTTCATAGCGAACTGATTCTGGTGCACGCCGTCACCCCGTTGCCGATCATCGCCGAATCATCGGGCGCCGCAGGGTATCACTTGCCCACCGTGATGGAAGATCTGGAGCAGCAGGCGCGGGACGCCATGGACCGGCTGGTGGAAACACTCATACCTCGTCAGATCCATGTACGTTCCCTCATCCTGCATGGGATGCCAGCGAACGAAATCGCGCGAGCCGCCCTGGAGGAATCCACGGACCTGATCGTCATGGCAACCCACGGCGAATCCGGATGGAAGCGGTTTTTCTTCGGATCGGTCACCGAGCGGGTCGTCCATATCGCGGAAGTTTCCGTGCTGACGATCCGACCACCGAAGCAGGCGTAGGCGCCGCCCGAACCGCTCGATCGGTTGCCGGGGCATCCTGCCTCCCAACCTGAATGCCCGTCAACCGCCTTCTGTTCCAAGGCCGAGATCATTCGGCAGGCAGGGCGGCGGGCCATAGGTAGTAAAAGCCGGCGTCCAGCCGGGGCAGCCAATCGGAGAGGCCGGTGTCCACCAAGGCCGGTGTGCGGCCGGAAGATCCGGAGTGGATGTTGTAGACGGTATCGTCGGGATACGCGGTCCGCCGGTAGATCACCACCCGGCTGTCGGGGGCGATGCCGGCGGCGCGACGCGCCGCCTCCAATGCGTCGGAAAGATATCCGACCTCGTCCACGAGTCCCAGTTGCAGCGCCTGGTCTGCGGTGAAAATGCGGGCGGTACGGACTTCGGCCATCGACTCGGCGGACAGCGTGCGGCTTTCGAGAACCCGGTCGTAGAACCGGCCGGCCAGTTCCCCGATGATGTCTTGAAACAAGGCGTTTTCCTCCGGGGTGGTCTCCCGAAAGGGGGAGCCCATGTCCTTGTTTCGGCCGGATTTGACCACGTGGACATCGACACCGACCTTGTCCATCAGTCCACTCAGGCGGGGCGCGGCGAAGATGACGCCCACCGAACCGGTGAGGCTGGTGGGATGGGCGACGATGTGGTCGGCAGGCAGCGCAATATAATATCCCCCCGAAGCGGCTACATCCATCATCACGGCGACGATCGTCACGCCGTTTTCGGTTTTGTATCGCATCAATTCGTGATGGAGGATGTCGCTGGCGGTGACCGTCCCTCCCGGGGAGTTTACCTTCAACACGACAGCCCGGATCTTCTTGTCTTTTTCCGCCTTCCGGATCTGAGAGACCAGCGCCTGCACGGCCCCCGGATGCCTGCGCAGCACGCCGCCCCTGGACTGGTCGGAGAGAAAGCCTTCCACCGGAATGACCAGCACCTTCTCCGCTCCTGCTCCCTCCAGGGTAAACTCCTGCAGCGGGTCGGTCTCGTCGGTGAAAAGCTTGATTTTCGGATTCAGGCAGCCGGCCGCCAGGATTGGCAGCAAGACCATCAGCGAAACCCGAAGGAGAAGCAAGCCTTTTTTCATGATTTCAGGGCCTGTTTGAAGTCATCGATAAGGTCTTCGGTGGCCTCCAGTCCCACAGACAGCCGGATAAGGCTGTCGGTTATGCCCAGCGACCGACGGTCCTCCGGAGACATGCCGGCGTGGGATGTGGTCGCAGGCCGGGTCACCAGACTTTCCACGCCACCCAGGCTCGGCGCAACGACAGGCAGCGAGACTTTTTCGAGAAACCGCTGAGCGGCTTCCAGGCCGTACCGGACCTCAAAGCTGAGCATGCCGCCGTACCCCTCGAAGAGCTCGGTTGCCCTGCGGTGTCCCGAATGGGATTCCAGCCCTGGATAGTTGACGGTTTCCACGGCGGGGTGGGCCTCCAGAAACCGTGCGATGCGCAATGCGCTCTCGTTCTGATAGCGCATGCGAACCGCCAGTGTCTTCAGGCCGCGGTGCAGCAGAAAACAGGCATGCGGGTCCAGGCTGCCGCCCAGGTGATTGAGCTTCCGTGTGACCGCTTCGACCAGATTCCGGGGTCCGATGACGGCCCCGGCCACGATATCGGAGTGACCGTTGAGATACTTGGTGCAGCTGTGCACCGACAGATCGAAGTGCCATTCCGCCGGACGAAAATTCACCGGACTGGCAAAGGTGTTGTCGATGACGCTGACCATTCCCTTTTCCCTTGCAAAGGCGGCAAGCGCTTTCAAATCCGCCACCTCCAGCAGCGGGTTCG
>JAJDOA010000082.1 GCA_022340405.1 Desulfobacteraceae bacterium
TCGCTTGAACCGTAGGGGAGGGGTTTATCCCCTCCCGCTGATGGGATCACCTACCCCGAACGGGCGGGGATCAACCCCGCCCCTTGAAAAGCAAGAAAAGGCCGTTCCAATCGGAACATACTTTTGACAAATGCTCTAGAATTAGCCCCTAGTGCTAAGCACAGGGCGCCATCCGGTCAAGTCGGAGAACGGACTTCACACCGTTTTGACAACGCAGGCAGCAGGATTACCTTGAAATCACCGTGTCGGTCTTCCACGACGGATAGGGATACCAGGCCAGGCTGAGGAAAAGATCCATGTTCCTGCAACGATTCGACCCACGAAACACAGTTTGTCTCCGACCCGCCCGCCCCCTCATCCTCCTGCCGATTCTTGCGGCTTTCGGCTGGATGCTGTTCGGGGTGATGCCTGCCGAGGCGGCTCCTTCTGCCAGCATGCACGAGCTGACCATCCGGATCGTGCCGGAGGAACAGCGTCTGGAAGGGCGCGACGAAATCACCGTCCAGGGGCCCGCCGCCCTGACCTCCATCCGCCTTTCCAGACGGGCGCAGGTCGAAGCGGTCACCCTCGGCGGCCGGGACGTCGATTTTCAATTCCGGGATGGCCATCTGAAGATTTCGACCGGGAGCGTTTCGGGCACTGCCGACCCGGTGGTTTTGACCGTCCGGTACCGGGCCGTGTTCGATGATCCCGTTCCGGTGCACCCCCTGAACACCGACAATCCCGGATTCGGGGTGACCGGTTCCATTTCCCCACTTGGGACCTTTCTCCTGGCCGGTTCCGGGTGGTACCCGGAGATCGTTGGAACCGAAGCCGCGTACCGGGTCCGTGTCGAGGCCCCTGCTGGGATTCTCGCCGTCACCGCTGGAAAAAGCCGCGGCCATTTCACCCGTGACGGCAAAACCGTCTCCGTCTGGGAGGTGCGGCGTCCGCTACGCGGCCTCAGCCTGTCGGCAGGGCCCTACATCCTGCAAGAAATACCTGTAGGTGAGGTGACGGCAGCCGCCTATTTCTTTTCGGAGAACCGCGCCCTCGCGGAGGGCTATCTCGATGCCGTCCAACGGTATCTTCGGATGTACAGTGAACGCTTCGGTCCCTATCCTTTCGAAAAATTCGCGGTGGTGGAGAATTTTTTTCCAACGGGCTACGGCTTTCCCTCCTACACCCTCCTGGGCTCCCGAGTGCTGCGGCTGCCTTTTATCAAGGACACCAGCCTGGGTCATGAGGTCGCCCACTGCTGGTGGGGAAACGGCGTGCTCGTCGACCCCTCCGACGGCAACTGGTCGGAGGGCCTGACCACCTACGTTGCGGACTACCTCTACAAGGAACTCGTTTCCGAAAAAGCGGCGTCGGACTACCGGCGCCAGATTCTCCGCGACTACGCCTCCCTGGTGGGCCCGGAGGAGGACTTTGCTCTGGACCGCTTCCGGAGTCGAACGGATCCGGTGACCCGGGTCGTGGGTTACGGAAAAGCGGCGATGGTGTTTCACATGCTGCGAAAAAGCATCGGGGAAGAAGCCTTCTGGGGCGCCCTTCGGGACCTGTTCGCCGAGCGGTTGTTTCGCCCCACCGGCTGGGACGATCTGAGGCGGGCCTTCGAGGCCCGGTACGGGCGGTCCCTGGAGACGTTTTTTGCACAGTGGGTTCGAAGGCCCGGCGCGGCGCGGCTCCTGCCTCCGGAAGCAGGGCTTGCGCGTTCCGGAGACCGCTGGCGAATATCCGGCGCCCTTCGGCAGGCGCCGCCCACCTATCATGCCCTCACGGTGGAGGTGAGTGTCCTGGCCGGTGGCGCGTGGAGGACCCATCCCGTGGCCCTGACCGGTGAAAGCACCGCTTTTTCCCTGGAGGAGTCCGTACGGCCCGAGCGCATTTCCCTGGATCCGCACTATCACCTCTTTCGGAAACTGTACCCGAAGGAAATTCCGCCGTCCGTCAATGCCATTCGAGGCGCGTCCCCGGCATGGGTGGTGCTGACGGCAGACGGAGGCAAAACGGCCCGAAAGACCGCCCAGATGCTGGTCCAGGCCCTGGGTCTGCAAGATGCCCGGATCGTTTCTGAAAACCGCCTGCCCGCCGAGGCCGAAACCCTTCTCATCGTAGGAACGCCCCGGATGTCCAAATGGCTTACCGGCCTGCCCGCCGGCCTTCGGTTGGATGGGGACGGGTTTCATCTGAACGGGGAGCGGTTTTTCCAAAAAGAGGATGCTCTCTTTGCTGTTTTCCGTCCCGGAGACGATCCGGATGCCGTGCGCGCCGTGTTTGCCTACGGTTCCCCGGAAGGCGCGGAGGCGGCGGTTCGGAAAATTCCACATTACGGGCGCTACAGCTACTTGGCCTTTACCGACGGGCGCAACCGGGTGAAAGGGGTCTGGCCCGTGACGGAGTCTCCGCTGATCCTACCCCTGGAGGCCCCCTGATGTTCTGCAAGCGGTGGGCGTCGCAGCGATGAATGCGCAGCGGCAAGGCAAGTGCGGACGCTTATGGGTCGTCCCCTCGGGCAAGCGAAGGATCGAAAGGATTCGAAACATGATGCAGCAACGTCTCTTTCTCTTGGGCCTGCTCTTGTGCGGAGGATGTTTCGCCGCAGACGTACGAGCCGAAACCGTTTTCTATGCCGTGGGTGAGCAGCGTACGGTTACCGATGCCGAACTGGTGGCCTCGCTTTCACGCAGCCGTGTCGTCCTTGTGGGAGAACACCACACCGATCGGCGGCATCACGCGGTTCAGGAACAGGTCATCCGCCTTCTGCACCGTGCGGAGCTCCCGATAGCCGTCGGGCTGGAAATGTTCCGCCGCCAGAGCCAGCCCTTTCTGGACGCCTGGACCGCCGGCAAGATTCCAGAGGAGGAGTTCCGGAAAATCTACCTGAAAAACTGGAACTTCGACTGGGAGCTCTACAGGGACATCTTCGTGTTCGCTCGAGACCACCGCATTCCGATGATCGGACTCAACGTGCCCCCGGAGATCACCCGTCAGGTGGCCCGGCAAGGATTTTCCTCCTTGGACGAAGATCAACGCGGAGAGTTGTCCAACGTAACCTGCCGTGTGGACAAGGAATACATGGAGTACATTCGCAGGGCCTTCGGCGCTCACGCCCATGGGAAGCTGAATTTCAGCTATTTTTGCGAGGCGCAGCTGGTGTGGGACTCCGTCATGGCGGTGGGCGCTTTGGACTATCTCCGGGACAACCCGGACAGCACCGTCATCCTGCTGGCCGGAACCGGCCATGCCCGAAAACCGGGAATTCCGGCTCAAATTCGAAAGCGGTCGAGCGTGCCGGTGACGGTGATCCTGCCTGAAATATCCGGTGCCATCGATGCGGAGTCGGTCGGGATCGAGGAAACCGACTACCTGGCCCGGACGGTGCCGTGATCCGATCCCTCGCCAGCAGCGGGCATCGGACCTTGGGGGAGATCACCCCGAGCGAAACGATGCCAGCAGCGCAACCATGAAATCCCATACCTTCTCGATGGACGGTATGTTCAGCCGTTCGTCCGGGGAGTGCGGATTTTCAATGTCGGGCCCGAAAGAAATCATGTCCATATCCGGATACCGGTCGCCGATGATGGCACATTCCAGTCCCGCGTGGATCAGCTCCACCTTGGGTTCCTGGCGAAACAGCTTCCGGTAGACGGTGCTGCACCGCTGCAGAAGCGGAGACGCCATGTTGGCCGGCCAGGGCGGGAACTCGTTGTCGGTTTCCGTGCCCGATCCGGCCAAAGCCGCCACGGAGATGATCTTCCCGGTCATTTCATCCATCCGCGACATAAGGGAGCTGCGCTGGCTGGTGAGGATGTGCAACTCGTCTTCGCACATGGCCACCGTCGCCAGATTGTTGGACGTTTCCACCAGTCCCGGAATTTCGGAAGAGAACCGGGCCACCCCGTGCGGCAATACCAGCAGGGTCCTTATGACCCTCTCACAGCAGGCCGGTGAGAGAACCGCATCCTTGGATTTCCCCCTTGTTTTCTTCTCCAGCGAGACCGAAAGGGAAGGCTCGATGGCGGCAAATTCGATGCGGACCGTAGCCTCGAAGTCCCCTACCCGTTGGCCGAGCTCCTGTATTCGGGAAGGATCGCACCAGAGCACGGCAACGGCGTCTCTGGCAATGGCGTTGTGGGCGGAACCTCCGTGGAATTCCGCCAGCCGGTATTCGATAACGGGAAGGAGTGCGTGAAGCATTCTTGCCAGCAAAACGTTTGCGTTGCCCCGCTGCCGATGGATGTCGATTCCGGAGTGTCCCCCGGAAAGCCCACCTACGATGATCCGGCAGGGGCGGAAATTTTCCGGGACGGCATCGAAATCGAGCGGGAGAACGATCCGTGTGTCCCGACCACCGGCGCAGCCCACCGTGAACACGCCCTCGGTCTCCGAGTCCACGTTGAGAAGCATCCTGCTCTCGATGAATCCGGGTTGCAGCTTTTTGGCTCCGTTGAGCCCGGATTCTTCATCCACGGTGAACAGGAGTTCCAGAGGCGGATGCGCGACGTCCGAAGCGTCCGCCAAGGCCAAGGCCAGCGCCAGTGCGATGCCGTTGTCCGCTCCGAGGGTCGTTCCCTCGGCCCGCAGCCAATCCCCATCCCTCACCGGCCGGATCGGATCGGAGGAAAAATTATGAGGGGAATCCGGGGTTTTTTCGCAGACCATGTCCATATGCCCCTGGATCACGACCGAAGGGGCTTCCGCCATACCCTCGGAGGCCGGCACCCGCACCACCCGGTTTCCCGCCTCGTCGGTCCGATATCCGAACCCCTTTTTTTCCGCCCACTGACCGATCCACTTCGCTACCGCTGCTTCATTTCCGGAACAGCGGGGTATGGCACTGATCCGATCAAAATGGTCCAGAATCGATTGAGTTGTTTCCTTCATAACCCATCCTTTCCCCGAATCCCTTCGCTGTCGTTCGATTCCACGTGCCGGACTGTCTCCGTCGCACTTTACCACAGAAGACCGGTCACGTCCCGCTTTGCCGCATATACCCCTGATGACGCAAGGTGCCGGAATTGGTTTTGTGCAACTCTGATATGGATTGACGGGTTGCATCCGTTTTGGTAGCATCCCGAAATTGTTGTGTGGTTTTGAACCCTTTTGCGAAAAGGCCATGGATCGGGAAACCTATATCAACGCCCTGCGTGTCGAACTGTTGGAGATGGTGGAAAAGCGGCTCACCCCCATTTCACTTCGCTATGGGTACAGTGACGTCCCGCTGGAAACCAACATCAAGTGGCGGCCGCTGGTGCTGGTACTGGGAAATTACTCTTCCGGCAAGTCCGCCTTGATCAACGAATTTCTCGGTGCTGACATCCAGGCCACCGGCCAGGCTCCCACGGACGATTCCTTCACCGTTATCACGCACGACGACACGGCCTCCCCCAACAGCAGCATCCGGGTCCACGAGGAGCGAGACGGCAAATTTCTCCTCAACGATCCGGAGTATCCTTTCGAGACGCTGAAAAAGCACGGGCAGCGCTTTTCGTCTCACTTCCGACTGAAAAAGGTCAACTCGCCGTTTTTGCGGACCCTGGCCGTCATCGACACCCCAGGGATGCTGGACAGCATCTCCGAAAAGGATCGCGGCTACAACTATCAGGAGGTGGTGGGGGATCTGGCGCAGATTGCCGATTTGATCCTGGTGCTCTTCGATCCTCACAAGGCCGGCACCATTCGTGAAGCGCACATCAGCCTGCGGGACACCCTGCCCCTGCGGACCTTCGAAGACCGTGTCCTGTTCGTTCTGAACCGGATCGACGAATGCGCCTCGCTCATCGATCTGTTGCGGGTTTACGGGACGCTGTGCTGGAACCTGTCCCAGATCACAGGGCGCAAGGACATTCCCACCATTCATCTGACCTACTCACCCAAAGCCGCCGCACCGGCCCTCGACACCACGTCCAGGGACATCAGTTTTCTTCCGCACTTGGAAAACCAGCGGGAGCATCTGCGAAAGGCCATTCTGGAAGCACCCCGCCACCGCCTCGACCATCTGGCCGCCTTCGTGGAGACCCACAGCGAGCGGCTGAGCCATTTTCTCGAGGCTTTGGTGGGGTATCGGCGCTGGTTGCGGAGTTTTCGTTTCAAGCGCACCGTTACCGGCATCCTCGCCAGTTTGTTTGTCGGCGTCGCCGCGGCGGGAGCCATGACCGTTCTGGAGCCCTTTGCCGGCATGGGTTTGCTCTACATCGCCGGCATTGCCGGTGGCATCGCCACGGCCGTGTTTGTGCTTTGGATGACACTGATGATGAAGATGTTCACCCAGCGCTTCCACCGGGAACGGCTCCACGATCTGGACAATCTGACGCTTCTGGACACCCAGACCCGACGTGACAGCTGGGAAGCCATTGAGGATATGGTCCATATCTTTTTGGAGCAAACCGAGGGCAAATTTTCCCTCAGCGAGGCCAAACGGGACCTCGACGCGGTCAACGACGTCTACCGCAAGGGGGCGCGCGAAATACGGGAGGCCATGTACGAGCTTTCCACTCTCCGGGAGAAGGGCCCCGGACCCTATCTATCCTCGATCCGCGATGCGGAGGGCACGGGGGCGTCCGTCGTGTCTCTTCGGGAAAAACAGCGTTTCTAGATCTTTGCTCCCAGAAGCCATCCCTCCTCGATCGCGCGCTGGGCGTCCAGCTCCAGGGCCTCTCCAGCTCCGCCGATCAGGTGGACCTCGATGCCCGCGGCGACCAGTTCCTCGTGGAGTTCACGCTGGGATTCCTGGCCTGCGCAGATCACCACGGTGTCCACCGGGAGCAGTTCCCGTCGACCCTTTCGCCGGATGTGGAGCCCGCGATCGTCAATTTTTTCGTAGACTACGCCGCTGATCATCCGGACCGCACGCCTTTTCAGGATCGCGCGGTGAATCCAGCCGGTGGTTTTTCCCAGGCCCTTTCCCATTTTGGTGTCTTTTCTCTGCAGCAGATAGACCTGGCGGGCCGGGGCCGGGGCTAACGGCCCGTCAGGGTGCAGTCCGCCACGCCCCCGATAGGAGCGATCCACGCCCCACTCCCGCAAAAACGCCTCGATGTCTCCGCTTGTCCGACTCTCGGGGGCGCGGATGTGGGTGAGAAACGCAGCTACGTCGAAGCCGATCCCTCCGGCCCCGATAAGGGCCGCCCGCTCCCCTACGGTGGCACCGCGCGAGAGCACATCGAGATAGGTGACCACCTTCGGGTGGTCAATGCCCTGAATATCGGGAATCCGCGGTTCGACGCCGGTGGCCACCACCACCGCGTCAAATCCTTCCCGGCGGATCTTCTCGGCGTCCATCGAATGACCGGTCTTCACCTCCACGCCGTGGATTTCCAACTGCCTGCGGTAGTATCGCAAGGTTTCATGGAACTCCTCCTTTCCGGGAATCCGAACGGCCATGTTCAGTTGCCCGCCGATATTGCCGGCTTTTTCGAAGAGCACCACGCGGTGGCCTCGACTCGCCGCCACCATGGCAAAGGTGAGACCGGCCGGTCCAGCCCCCACCACGGCCAGCGATCGCTTGGGGTCGGCGGGAATGAGGGTCATCTCGGTCTCCCTGCAGGCCCTGGGATTGACCAGGCAGGTGGCGATCTTTCCTTGGAAGATATGGTCCAGGCAGGCCTGATTGCAGGCGATGCAGGTGTTGATTTCATCCGAACGGCCCTGTTCGGCTTTGGCCACGAACTCCGGGTCGGCCAGGAAGGGCCGGGCCATGGAGACCAGATCCGCGTCACCCCGGGCCAAAACCGCCTCGGCCGTTTCGGGCATGTTGATGCGGTTGCTGGTGATCAGCGGGAGCGACACGGCGGCGCGGAACTTACGGGTGATCCAGGTGAAGGCCGCCCGCGGCACCATGGCTGCGATGGTGGGAATCCGTGCCTCGTGCCACCCGATCCCGGTGTTGATACTGTCGGCGCCGGCCTCTTCGATGCGCTTTCCCAGCTCGACGATCTCCTCCCAGGGGTTGCCCTCGGAGACCAGGTCCAGCATCGAAAGACGATACACGATCAAAAAATCGGAACCGACGGCAGCGCGAATCCCTCGGACGATTTCGGTTGGAAGCCGGACGCGGTTTTCGAAGCTCCCCCCCCAGCGATCGCTGCGGTGATTGGTAAGGGGCACGGTGAACTGGTTGATCAGGTATCCTTCCGATCCCATGATTTCCACTCCATCGTATCCGGCACTTCGGGCAAGCTGTGCGCAACGGACGAAATCCTCGATGGTGCGGAGAATCCCCGCGTCGTCCAGCTCTCGGGGACGAATGAAGTTGATGGGTGCCTGGATGGGAGACGGTGCCACGAGGCGTTCGTGGAAAGCATACCGCCCCGCGTGCAGTATCTGCAGGGCGATTTTCCCTCCGTTTTCATGAACGGCGGTAACCACCCGGCGGTGTGCCTCCACATGCGATTCGGAGGACAGCTCGGCGGCCCCCTCGGCAACACGGCCCTCCGGATTCGGGGAAACCCCCCCGGTGATCATCAGCGCAACGCCGCCGCGGGCCCGTTCCGCGTAAAAGGCCGCCATCCGCTCGAAACCCGAGGGGGCTTCCTCCAGACCGGTATGCATGGATCCCATAACGGTTCGGTTCTTCAATACCGTAGAGCCCAGATCCAGGGGGGCCAGCAGGTGGGGATACGATGTGGGGTTCATAGATAAGCTCCTGACTGTTGCGGCACCGCCGGCATTTGGATCCACCTTGCAGGCCGCTGCGTTCATTGTCTCGGCGGTACAGGTATCACATTCCTAATAAAAGTGCGATCCGGGGGTTATCCGTCACGAAACACCATCCCATGTCTTTCGTTGAACATCCGGCGATGGATGCTTATTTTGTGTTGTTACTACGCGAGGCACGTGAATGAAGGCATCGAAGCGGCAGTCACCCCTAACCGTAAGGAGTCGGTATGAACTATTTGGCCCATTTTTCCTTCTATCGCCAGGAAGAAGACCGCGGAGGATATTTTACCATGGTGGTTTCCGCCGAAGAGCCGGACGAAGCCGTGGAGAGGTTCGAGGCGGAAATCCTCCGGCTGAAAAAGGAATCCGACGTTTTCGAGGATGTGACCGAAGTCTATATCGACGACTTCATCGAGATCGAGAAAATGCCAGCGCAGGCCGTCTTGACGAGAATGGAAAGCGAAGATCCGGAAGGTTTCACTCTGTCCATCAATTTGCTCACCGAGCAGGAGGGGTTCACCGTTTATGGCTGGTGTCCGGAGGGCAAGGAGGACGAATATGAAGAGGACGAGAACGACGTATATCCCTTCCTCGTTTTCGATGAATAGAAGCGATCTCAAAATTGCCTTTTCGCCCGATCCGCCACATGCGGATAAGGGGTCTCCGTTTCCAGCCTTCGAAATACAACCGTATGCGTGCCGAAGATCCCGGGTCCTTCCCGCGGAACCCAAATCCTGACGTTGAGATCGCTTGCAGAGACGCGGCGTGGCGGCACTGGATGCGTCAAAGGGCCTTCCGTACCGCCGTGGTAACGACGGCGCTTTTCCTATCTCGCATCTCCCATTGAAGGTCGATATCGAACAGCTTCATGGAACAGGTCCGGGCATCCTGTTCCGTCCGGCGGTAGGACGGTCGGGGATCCAACTCGATCAATGACCGGATAAGCTGCTTGAGCAGCGGCCGGCCCGCCCGCTCCCATTCGTCGATTCTCTCTTCCACTGCAGGAAGAAAATCCACCGCCAACCGTTCCATCGGCCTTTCACGGGCGTAGCCGCCTTCGGCGCCGGCAATGGCGTCGGCCCATGGAACATAGGGCTTGATGTCCAGAACCGGCGTTCCGTCGAGCAGGTCCACTCCGGCCAGGTCGATGTCCGAGCGCATTCCAACATGCCGAATCCCTTCGATTTTGACCACGGAGATTCCGATGGGGTTCGGTCGAAAGGGGGAGCGCGAGGCGAATACGCCCACCCTGCGGTTGCCGCCCAAGCGGGGCGGCCGAACGGTGGGTGTCCAGCGGTGCCGATGGTTGCCGTGAAA
>JAJDOA010000083.1 GCA_022340405.1 Desulfobacteraceae bacterium
TCGCTTGAACCGTAGGGGAGGGGTTTATCCCCTCCCGCTGATGGGATCACCTACCCCGAACGGGCGGGGATCAACCCCGCCCCTTGAAAAGCAAGAAAAGGCCGTTCCAATCGGAACATACTTTTGACAAATGCTCTAGAAACAGCCCTTAGAAATCATCGGTCCTACGGGCTCCGAACCCGCTGCGGAAGCCCCCTGCCGCTGTCTTGCTTTCTTCGTCTGCTGCTCCTATAATGACAATCCACAATGATCCCTCTCCGAATCCTTTCCAACCCTCCACCCCCGCCCCGCCCGTGCGGTTCCGCAACGGTTGGTAGCATCTTCGGTTATTCACCGTCCGCGGGAAGGGAGCCGAAGTGAAGCGACGCCTTCTTCGACAGGCAGCGATCGCCCTTGTTCTGTCGATCGGGGTTCTGGTCGTCGCCGGGGGTTTCCTCGTTGCTTACCTGGGGTCCGATGGCGGCCGCGCATTCTTGTTTGACCGCATCAGCGAGGCCATTCCTGGGCAACTGGATGCGGAACGGTTGCGCTTTTCCATTCCAGCGGCATCGGTCGAAGTGCAGGGGTTGACGCTCCACGACGCTTCCGGAAAACCCATCGCGGGCTGCAAGCGGTTGTTCGTCGACCTGGACGGAAAGGCGATATGGAAGGGATCCGTAGGCGTTGCCCAGCTTCTCCTGGATGAGCCCTGGGCCGAACTGGTCGTCGATGAAAGCGGCCGGCTCAACGTCGCCGGCGCTCTTTCGTCGCCTTCCGCCCGCCGCAGGAAAGATTTCGCCCCCGTCTCCGTGGTGCTGCAGTCGATCGCCGTGCACAACGGATCCCTGGCCTTTGCCTCCGCATCACGGGGCACTCGCATCCGCGCCGAAGGTGTCGAGATGGAAGGCCGTGCGGATGCGCTGGCGCGCTTTGCGCGGCTTTCCCTCCGACTGCGGCAGGCCTCGGTTCAGACCCCCGCCACGGAATGGACCCAGGGCCCCATCCATCTGGCGGGTACGCTCGAAAAGGATCGCATCGAGGACCTCCGCCTCCAATGGGACAGCCCGTGGTTGAACGCAACCCTCAGCGGAACCGTGGAACACCCTTTCGGGGAGGCGTTGTTGGATGTGACCGTTTCGGCCAGCGGTTCGCTCCAGCAGATGGAGAAAAGCTTCGGCTTTTCAGCCGGCCTCGAGGGAAGGCCGAGCGCCGAGCTTGTCGTCCAGGGGCCGTTGAGAAACCCTGCAGCCACAGTGCACTTGGAATGGAGCGACGGCTCGCTGCACCGGATCCCGGTGTCCCGACTGGTCATGGATGCCCGATTGGAAGAGCGGAAGGTACACATCGACGCATTGCAGATCACGACCCCCTCCGGCCGGGGGCGTCTGGAAGGAAGCGTCGATCTGGGCCGGCCGGCCGGCCACGTCTGGCAGATCGATCCGGACGCGCTTGCCTATCGACTGCATGCGGTCGTGGAGTCTTTCGCGCTGGCCGGTGTTCTGAAGGGAGCCGAGGGAAGCGTCCGTTCGGAAATCTCCCTGGAAGGCACGGGCGTTTTTCCGGAACGGATGAGCGCAAGCGCCGAAGCCACCGCCACAGCCGAAGGTGTGTCGGTGGACGAGCGCTGGCCGCCCGTGGACGCTGGCATACGAACCCGGTTCGCATTTTCGGAAAAGATCCTCGACGTCCAGGAGCTGGACGTCACGTCGGACCGGCTGCACGCTGCCGCCGCCGGCACCGTGGACCTGGGGATCCGGAAACTGGATGTGGATCTGTCCGTCGACAGTCCGAACCTGGCCGCCGGCCTGGAGCCGCTGGGCATCCGCGGAATAGCGGGACGGCTGGAGGCCAGCGCTCGGCTTCGGGGACCCTGGCGCAGCCTATCGGGCACGGGAACCATTTCCGGAAGCGGTCTTGTGGTCCGGGATTGGACCATCGGGGATATTTCGGCCGTCGCCGGAATGGATGAGGAGGGTGTACTGTCCATCGAACATCTATCCTTGGCCAACCAGGGCTCCCGGCTCCACGCCGAAGGAAGGGTCCGGATATTCGGAAAGGCGAACGCCGGCAGGCGACCGATGCGTTTCGAGATGCGGTTCTCGGACCTGGAGGTTGGCCATTTCACCCAAATTTTTTCTTTGCCGGGGCGGTTTCAGGGGACCGTTCTCCTGGAAGGCGAATTCCCCCGCCTCACCGGGGAGGCGCGCGTGGAAGGCTTTGGTGTGGTCGTATCCGGAGTGCCCCTCGGCGACGTATCCGGCGAGGGGGCGTGGGATGGGACCACCGCCCGGATCCGGCGGCTGCAGAGCCGGCACGGATCGTCCCGCGTGGAAATGAAAGGCGACTTGCAGGTGCTGGAAAAGGAAACGCTTCGCCTCCTTTCCCATCCGATCCTGCACGACAGCCAGTGGCAGGCTTCGGTTCGGCTTTTGGATTTTTTTGATACCATCGGCGGACAGGTGGAGCTGGACGCGGCGGTGGACGGCAGTGTCTTCCGTCCCTTCGGTACGGTGCATCTGGTCGGAACCGAGCTGGACTTCGGCTACCAGAAGATGCAGCGTCTTCGCATCGATGCCCGACTTCTGGAGGACCGGCTCATGGTCGACACCCTCCAGGCGGTTGCCGCCCCCGGGCAAACGCTGGCCGGCTCCGGCTGGATCGCAACGGATAAAAGCTTCGAATTTCAGCTGCAGACGGAAGGCATTTCCACCGAGCACATCGGCGTCCTGGCACAGCAGGAGGCGGTACGGGGGACCTTGGTCGCCCATCTTCTGGGAGAGGGAAGATTGCAAGATCCCAGTATCCACGGGAATCTGCAGCTTTCGGATGCGACGGTGAACCGGAAGCCCGTTCCGGATTTCAACCTCGATGTCGGCCTGGATGCAACCACCCTCCGTGTGAACGGCCGGTTGAACTTCGAGGTAGAGGGAAGCTACGATCTGCACCGCAGGGATTTTTCCCTACACACCGTTTTTCTGGAAACCGATCTCGCCCCGTGGATGCGCCTTCTCGGGCGACCGGAGCTTTCCGGAACTCTGACCGGCAGGGCCGTCGCCAACGGCAACGTGAACCGGCTCCGGGATATCGAGGTCGATGCAGACATCGCAGACATCCGGCTCGATCACGGAGATTTTCAGCTCTTGCGATCCGGCACCGGTTCCGGCAGGTTGCGGGGAACGGCATTCACGGTTCGGGATCTGCAGCTGGGCCTGTTCCGGGAAGGCTCCCTTACAGCGAACGGAGCAGGGCGGCTGGACGGCGACCTGGATCTGCATGCACAAGGACGGATCCCCGTCGAGACGGTTCGATTGTTCACCGACAAGCTGCAGGATCTTGCAGGGGTGGTGGATTTCTCCGTGCAATTGTCCGGTCCGTCCAAAGCCCCGAGCGTGCAAGGCGATGTCCGCATCCAGGATGCCGGGCTTCGTCCGCCCGGCCTGGGGCAACGCGTGCAGGACATCGACGCAGTGCTTCATTTTCGCCCCGATCAGGTGGTCGTCCAAAGCCTGTCGGCAAAGGTGGGCGGAGGAGCCCTTCGATTGAACGGCACCGTGGGGATGCAGTCCCTGCGCCCGGAGAGGATGGATCTGAAGCTCACCGCAACCCGAATTCCCATCGAGGTGCCGGACACCCTTTCACTGGCGCTGGATGCGGACCTCGAACTGTCCGGCCCGCTGAAGGAAAGCCTCCTGGAAGGGCGGATCACCGTGGTGGAGGGGGAGTACACCAAGGACGTAAGCCTGAACCCCCTGGGAGCCGTCGGAACGAAGAGCCGTAGAGAGGCTCCTCCAGGGCAGGGCATTGGCCATCCGCTGCTCCGGAACGTCGCACTCGATGTCGCCATCGAGGCAAGAGAGCCTCTTCTGGTGGAAAACAATCTGGCGGAACTGGAGTTGACACCGGACTTTCACATCGGCGGCACGCTGGGAAAGCCTACCGTGCAAGGAAGGGCCAGCGTCGCAAGCGGCGCCATCACCTTCCAAAAAAAGCGTTTCGAGGTGACCAAGGGAGTCATTGATTTCGTCAACCCGTACAAAATCGAACCCATCTTCGACATCGAGAGCAACATACAGATACGGGAATGGGACATCTTCCTCTACCTTTCGGGAACGCCGGAATCCATGAACTTCCGCCTCCGCTCCGAACCCTCCGCATCGGAAGCCGATATCGTGTCCTTGCTGATCTTCGGCAAGACAAGCCAGGAGCTGGCCCGCAGCGAGGGCGGTTTTTCCGGATCCACGCAGGGTATGCTGGCATCCATGATCGAATCCCGGCTGGGCGACGACATCAAGAATGCCACGGGGCTGGACATCTTCGGCGTGGACACCGGCGGGGGCGGCGGGCCCGAGAGCAAAGACGACGTCACCGTCACCCTCGGCAAGGAGCTTTCCAACCGGCTCATCGTCAAATACGAGGCGGGCTCCCGGGAAGGTCAGGTGGTGCAGCGTGCCATCGCCGAATACCGCCTGCTGGAGTACATCCTGTTGAGTGGTTTTCAGGACACCGGGGGCACATACGGGGGAGAGCTGCAGTTCCGGATCGAGTTCCGCTGAGAACGCCGTTGCAGCCGAAACCCTTTTCGGGGTCGATCACCGACCCTTACCCACGGGGACGAAATTGCCGGAAAGAGAACATCCTGCCATACGAATCCCTTGGACCCGAACCGGTTGGGTCTGCCTGTGGGTGCTGTTGTTGTGTGCGTGCTTCACCGGGTTTCCGGCATGGGGTCAGGATCAGCCGGTTATCGCTTTGGAGCCCGGATATGATCCTCCCATTTCCGCCATTCGCGTCGAAATCCGGGATCCTCTGCCGAAGATGGACCCGGAGCGGCTGCGGAAGCTGGCCGAAGAGCTCATCGACATAACGCCGGGGGAGCGGCTGTCCGCACAGCGGCTGGACGCGGCGATCCGGATTCTCAAGGAGTGCCGGGAGTTTCAAAATATCCATGTCGACACCATCCCGCAGGAAAAAGCGGTTGTCCTCGTTTTCTCGCTGCGCCCGTTTCGTCACATCAAATCGATGGAAATCTCCGGGGAATTCCCCCTGTTCGAGAGAGAGGTTCGCAGGCAGGTCGATCTGGAGCCCGGCGAGGACTTTGTCGAAAAGAAGCTGAAAGAGCAGGCGCTTCGCATCGAAGCACTTTACAAACAGGAGGGTTTCATCCGCCCCGAGGTCGTATTGACCGCCAATCCGGATCCGACGGACGGACACATTTTCCTGTCCATCGATATCCACAAAGGGCCCTACTACCGGATCGGAGAGCTGCGGATCGAGGACAGTCGGATTTTGTCGGCGTTTGGCGTGAAACTGCAGATGCGCACGTGGTTCAACCGGTTTCTGCCTGGAATGGCAGGACGCTTTCGAAAAACCCTTCTTCGCGAGGACGTGAAACGGTTGGTGGAACACTACCGAAAGAAAGGGTTCGCGGAAGTGCAGGTGGAGCCCATTACGGAATTGGACGAACAGGCCCTCAAGGCCGCGGTAACGATCCGGGTGAGCGAGGGACCACGGTACCGCTTGCGATTCGAGGGGAACCGCAACATTTCCCGGCGCAGGTTGCGAAAAGAGGTCGTTCTTTTCCGGTCCGGCAACCGAAACGACACCGGCCTTCGAAAGAGCGTCCGGAACCTGGAGAAGCTCTATCGTCAAAACGGTTTTCTCCAGGCCGAGGTATCCAGCGCATCCCGGCGGTTTACCGACGGAGATTCGGGGCCGGTCAGGGAAGTGGTGTTCACCATCGACGAGGGGCCGAAATCCGTTGTGGAAACCGTGTCCATCCGCGGAAACGAACATCTTTCCGGAGAGGACCTTCGAGACCAACTGCTGACGCGCCCTCCCGGATGGCTGCACGATGGCGCCTTCATGCCCGAAACCCTCCGGGAAGACGTTCGATCCCTAAAGGCGCTGTATCTGAAAAACGGATTCATGGACCCGGAGGTGAACACGGAAGTGACCGACGCCCCGCCCCTGGCCGAAAAGACAAGGACGGAAGGTTCGCCGGAAAAACCCGTCATCGTCGCGGTTCTTGTCGATGAGGGACGGCAGACCCGGGTCCGAAGCATCGCTTTCTCCGGCACAACCGTGCTGGCCGAGAGCGAACTGAAGGCGGCGCTGCGGATGAAGGTCGGCGATCCCTTTCGGGAGTATCTTCTCGGCAGCGAAGAAAACCTGCTGAGTGCTCGGATTTCAGAGCAGGGGTACCCCCATGTGACCGTGGAGAGCGCCGTCACCTTCACGACCGATCGAACCGGGGCCGACGTCGTCTACACCCTTCGACCCGGCCCGTTCGTTCGGCTGGGATCGGTGGCTTTCAGCGGGAATTTCCGCACGAAAGAGGCCGTTCTCCGCCGACTCATCCGACAGCATGCGGGAGAGCCCTTTTCCCTTCAGACGATGTACGAGGACCAGCGTAAGATACGGGAGCTGGATATCGTGGACCGGGCTCGACTCCGCATCGTCGGGCTCAAGGAAAAGGAAGACACCGTTTACGCCTTTTTCGAAATCGAGGAGAAAAAGCCCTTTTACTTCCAAGCGGGGGTCGGTTACGACAGCGAACAGGGCGCCTACGGCAGGATCAAGGCCGGGGACCTGAACTTCATGGGGGCCAACCGCGGGCTCTGGCTTTTGGGCAGTTCCAGCGAGATCGGATACCGTACGGAAGCGGGCGTCGGCGAACCCTTCCTGCTGGGGACCCCGGTCGATGCGGATGTGACGGTCTTCGTCGAAAGGCTGGAAGAGTTCAACCAGCCCTTCGGCACCAAGAGCTACGGCGGTCTCCTCCGCTTTTCCCACGACCTCAGCGACAGTCTCCGCGCCGGTATGGGGTTCCGCATCGAGCGCCGGGAGCAGTTCTTCACGGACGTTGCCACGGCCGGCGATACCCTGGAGTACGAGCCCCGGACGCTGCTGGCCGTGACACCTTCGGTGCAGTTCGACACGCGGGATTCGTTCATCCGCCCCACACGCGGCATGCTGTCCTTTCTGACCGTGGACATCTCCAACGGACTGGAGAACAACCTCGATGATTTTTTTCGCTATCACTTCGACGTGCGCTTCTATCGGGGGATTTCGGATCGAGTGACGCTGGCATTCATGTCCCAATTCGGCTATATCGATCCATACAACGGACTGAACCGCGTTACGGACGACCAGCTGTTCTTCCTTGGCGGAACCTCCACGGTGAGGGGCTTCGACGAGAACCTGCTGCTCTTCGACGAGAACGGGGATCCGGTGGGCGGCCAATGGGCGGTCACCGGGACGGTGGAAGCCCGCATCGCACTGACGGATTCACTGGAGCTGGCGCTGTTCACCGATACGGGCCGTCTCGGAGATGTCGATCCAGACCAGGGTGCCGGAGAATTTCGTACCTCCGCCGGCGCGGGCATTCGGTACCAGACGCCCATCGGACCGATGGGTATTCTCTACGGATACAAGCTGGACCGGAAACCGGGAGAAAGTGCAGGGCGAGTGCACGTCTCCATTGGCTACACCTTCTGAGGGTTCATGGACTATTCCCGGCTGCGCATCTCCGTTCTGTTTCTGATCGGCATCCTCGCTTTCGGGACCGTGGGGTACTCCGTCTTCGAGGAGATGGATCCGTTCGACGCGTTTTACATGACGCTGATCACCATCTCCACGGTGGGGTTTTCCGAGATCAAGCCGCTTTCGCACGTGGGGCGGCTCATTACGGTCATCATCATCATTTCCGGGATCAGCGTTCTGACCTACACTCTGGGGCAGGTGGCCAAAATTTTTGTCGAAGGAGAACTGCGGAGGATTCTGGGGAGGAGAAAATTGGAGCGACAGATATCCGCGTTGCGCAACCATTTCATCATTTGCGGCTATGGACGCATCGGGTCCGTGATCGCCCAGGAGTTGGCTTCCGAGAACATCCCCTTTGTGATCATCGAGGAAGACCCGGCAAAGGCGGAGATTCTCGAACTGGACCATGTGCTCTATATCACCAAGGACGCCACGGCCGAGGAGTCTCTGATTTCCGCCGGCATCGCATACGCCCGGGGCATCGTGACCGCCGTGCAGTCTGACGCCAACAACGTCTTCATCACACTGACGGCAAAGGACCTGCGCCCGGACATCTTCGTTTTGTCCCGAGCCTCGGACGAAAAAAACGAAACCAAGATGCGCAAGGCGGGCGCCACCCGCGTGGTATGCCCCTACCTCATGGGCGGGAGGCGGATGGCGCAGCTGCTGACCCGACCCACGGTGATGGATTTCATCGATACGGCCACGATGGACCACAAATTAGGCCTCAGCATGGAAGAGGCCGTCATCGGAGACGCTTCGAACCTCGTCGGGAAATCCCTGATGGACAGTCATATCCGCCAGGATTACGGTGTGATCATCGTTGCCATCAAAAAACCCTCCAGTGAGATGATTTTCAATCCCGGCCCCATGGAGAAGCTGGAGGCCGGAGACGTCATCGTCGTGATCGGCAAGAAGGAAGACCTGCAGCGGATGGATGCGGTGCTCAAATAGCCATTGGCCTCCGACGCTGCACCACCGGAAAAGGAGAAAGAATGCCTCACCCCAACGAGCTGCAGCCGGACGCGCTGCGGTGGCGCTGCGACGCCTCCGCCTTCGATTTCGAAACCACCGCCGAGGTCGAGCCCCTGCAGGAAGTCATCGGGCAGGAGCGCGCCGTTCGGGCCATCGAACTGGGCCTGAACATGACCAGCCCCGGTTACCACATCTTTGTGACGGGTATCGAGGGAACCGGGAAGACCACCATTGTCCAGGATTTGCTCCAGCGCCATGCACAGAACCTGGAACCGCCTGCGGAGTGGTGCATGGTCCACAACTTCGACGATGCCTACCGGCCCAAATCCATCGCCGTTCCCGCCGGGCGCTCGGGTCCGTTCGCCAAGGCCATGGGGCGCTTCGTGGAGGAAATGAAGAGCCGGCTGCCGGGAGAATTCGACAACGAACCCTTTGTCAAGCGGCGGTCGGAGATTCATGAAAAATTCACGGAACGGAAACGACAGCTTCTGGAAACCATGGAAGAGGCCGCTCAGTCCAAGTCTCTGACCATCCACAAGGCCGGGTCCGGATTCCAGATCGTCCCGATGCGCGATGGGAAGCCGATGTCAGCGGATGCGTTCCGGGAGCTCCCCCAGGAAGAGCGGGAAAAAATTGAATCCGATATCCGGCAGGCGCAGTCGGAACTGGAAACCACGTTTCGGGAAATCCAGAAGCTCAACCAGACCGCCTCCCAAGAGGTTTTGCAGATAACGGAAGCGGCGGCACGGTTTGTGGTGAAAAGCCGCCTGGACCTTCTGCGTCAGGAATATTCGGCGTGCGAGGGCATCCTTTCCTACCTGGATGCGGTGGAAGAGGACATCGTCGAAAACGTGGCGTCCTTTCTTCCGACCGGGGAATCCGCCGGCGCCGAAGCGGGAGGGGCGGCGGTGGACGACGATTTCTTCCTGCGCTACACGGTAAACGTTCTGGTGCAACGCGGGCGAAGCAAGGGGGCCCCGGTGGTGTACGAACCGAATCCGACAGCCGCCAATGTCTTCGGGAGCATCGAGCGCCGTGCGTTCATGGGAGCGGTAACCACGGATTTTACCATGGTGCAGGCC
>JAJDOA010000097.1 GCA_022340405.1 Desulfobacteraceae bacterium
GGCAGAATCACGTTTCCCGCGCCCTGCAGGGCGCGGGACAAGGCTGCATCTCCGTCCAGGCGTCTTCTCGCCGCTTCCAGTGCCTCCAGAAAATTCGTTGCCGATGATTCCGTGTCGGCAGGCGCTTTTGCAAGCGTTTCCTCGAACAGCGCCTTCAGTTCTGTCAACGCCTGGAGTCCAGCCGTTTCTTCCGGTTCGCTGAAAATGAAGTTGAGCCCGATGGCTTTCGGGTTCCCCGCCTCGATTTTGGTGATGCCTTCGGCGATCACCGTTCGGGACCAGGGCCACCGTCCGAGCTTTTCAATGGATTCATCGTCGATGTCGACGATGACGATGGGACTCTCCCGCTCGGGCGCTCCGCGCATGGACATGAGGAT
The DNA here is from genome assembly GCA_022340405.1 of Desulfobacteraceae bacterium. Classification (GTDB taxonomy): domain Bacteria; phylum Desulfobacterota; class Desulfobacteria; order Desulfobacterales; family JAJDOA01; genus JAJDOA01. Next base: position 378 of record JAJDOA010000097.1, read on the forward strand.
GTCGTAAATTTTCAGGTCCAGGGTGTCCAGCAACTGTACCCGGAACAGGCTCATTGCCAGAAACAGCAGCGTAATGCCGATTCCGAGAAACAGGGAGGGATGCTTTCGAAGAAAACCCATATCGCTCTCTTCTCATGCCCGATGCCGGATGCATCGAATGTCGTCGATGAAGGCTTGCACGGCCGAACGGCTCTGCAAACGGCTTCCGGAGGTCGGCGCTCGAACCACTGGGGTACGTCCCGATCCTGCATCACAAGAGCCTATCGTCGGGACGTGCCACTCCGTGTACTGCTGTGAAACAACAGGATCAATTCGTCTTTATATGGCATGGACATGGAGAAGTCAACCGGACCCGGACAGCGGGGGAGGAAGCCGACGGCGGTCGCAACCCTCTTTTGATTTTGCTGTGAGGTTACGGGGCACGACCCTATGGCGCCGCAGGGGCGCTTTCTGTCCGGAACAGTGCGGATACGGATCCGCGCGCTTCCGGCGCCACCGGTCGACCCGACTCGGCGTCCATGGCAACCCTCACCACCCCGTCGGGGATGTCGAAGTATCGGTAGGGTCGCTTCCGGAGTGCCCGGCTCATGTAGTCGATCCAGATGGGAAGCGCGGCCCGGGCTCCCGTTTCCCGAGGACCGAGGGAGGCCGGCTGGTCCCTGCCGACCCAGACACCGGCGGTCAAAGAAGGGGAAAAACCGATGAACAGTGCATCCCGGTAGTCATTGGTCGTTCCCGTCTTGCCTCCCACCGGACGGTCCAGGACGAGCGCTTTCCGTCCTGTTCCTTCTTTCACCACAGCCTGCAACATGTCCACCATGATGGCCGCAGAGGCTGGGTCCATGGCCCAGCGGCCCTCCGGTTGTGCGCGCCAAACGATGCGTCCGTTGCGGTCCTTAACGGTTTCGACTCCGAAGGGTTTCATCCATTGCCCCCGGTTGGCAAACACTGCGTACGCGGCAGTGAGTTCCAAAAGCGTCACCTCGGATGTGCCCAAGGCGAGGGAGAGGTTGGGTCGCAACGGGGATGCGATGCCAAGTCTTTTCCCGAATCGGACCACGGCCTCGGGGCCGAGCTTTTCATTCAACCGGACCGCGGGAATGTTTTTCGACTGTGCCAGGGCTTTTCGCAACGGCATCTCACCGGAGTATCCGCCGGAGAAATTCTCCGGACGCCATTGCCCTTCACCGGACGCGCGGGGGTAGGCGATGGGGGAATTCAGCAGGGTGTCGGCCTGGGTCCATCCCTGCTCGATGGCGAGTGCGTACACGATGGGTTTGAAAGCCGACCCGGGTTGTCTGCGCGCAGTTGTGGCCCGGTTGTATGGGCTTTCCGAGAAGTCCCGCCCGCCGACCATTGAAAGGATGGCACCGGTTTGGTTGTCGAGCGCGATCAGGGCGCCCTGAGGAGCCTGTTGTGGATCCTTCGTCTGTTGCGGACTCCGTTCGGCAAGCGCAGCCAGGCCGCGGGCAACGGCAGCTTCTGCGGCTTGCTGCAGGCGCCAGTCCAGGGTCGTGATGACGGTGAGACCTGCGCGATAGACGGTTGCGGGACCGAAGGATTCCTCCAGCTCGCTCCGGACGATCTCGACGAAGTAGGCTGCCCGACGTGCCTTGGGCAGGGAAGAGCGAACACGAACCGGCTCCGCCATGGCCGTGCGATACCGTTTTTCGTCGATGAGGCCGGTGCGCCGCATCTGTTGCAGAACGGTATCCCTTCGACGGATGGCCGCCTCGGCATTGACCCGAGGGGAGTATTGGGAAGGTGCTTTGGGCATGCCTGCGATCAGGGCGCACTCGGCCAGGGTCAGTTGCGGGAGTTTCTTCCCAAAAAAGACCTCGGCTGCCGATGCCACGCCATAGGCGCCGCTGCCGAAATACACCTGGTTCAGATACAATTCCAGAATTTCATCTTTGGTCAGACGGCGTTCGATCTGAAAGGCCAGAATGGCTTCCCGAATTTTACGCGTGATGGTCTTTTTCGGAGTGAGAAACAAGGTCTTGGCCAATTGCTGGGTAAGGGTGCTGGCACCTTCGACGAACCCTCCCGCCATCAGGTCGTGGTATAGGGCTCTGGCGATTCCCTTCATATCCACACCGCTGTGGCGGTAGAAGTTACGATCCTCCGTTGCCAGCAGGGCCTGTGTGAGGTCCGGTGGTATCCGGTTCAGCGGCACCGGAGCCCGCTTTTCTCGATAGAGCTCGCCCAGGAGCATTCCGTCCGATGATACGATTTGGGTAATTGCCGACGGCTGGTAACGCTGCAATTCCCGAATTTGCGGAAGGTCCCGGAACAGCCCCAGGGCGATGCCGATGCCGGCGCCACCGGTGATGGCTACCAGTGGCAGAAGAAACGCCCATCGTTTGCCGGTAATCTTCATTCGTGTTGACTCGTGTTCGGGCTACCGATAAAGTGCCTACTTCAACCGAGGAGCGGCGCGAAGCGACCGTCACGGGCGGACGGGGCTTGCGGCCGTTTTACGGGAAAGGAAACCCGTTCCCGACCCGTACGTCGGGGGTGGGATTTGCCGCAATCCAAGAGCGGGAGTCGATTCATGCATGACCACCATCACCACCAGCCGGAGACCACCGGCGGATCCCTGTCCTTTGATGATAAGCTGCTGCACAGAATCCGCCATTGGGAAGAGCACAACCGAGATCATGCCGCTACGTTTCGAGATTGGTCGGAGAAGGCCGCAGACGCCGGTTGGCCCGAAGTCGCCGCGTGTCTGGAAAAGGCCGCCGATGCCACCCTTGCGGTGAATCGGCATTTCCGATCGGCGGCGGAGGCGATGCAACGTCGGCCGAACCGTCAGGAGTGAACACAGGCCCGGCTCGGCACCGCTACGGTGCGGCTCCTTCGTAGTCCAGCAGGTCCAGCAGGTATCGGCCGTAGGAGTTGTTGCGCATCGGATGGGCCAGCGCCTGGAGCTGCTCACGGTCGATGTAACCGCTCCGGTAGGCGATTTCCTCGGGGCAGGCGATTTTCAACCCTTGCCTGCGCTCGATGGCTTCGATGAATGCCGACGCCTGGGCAAGGGTTTCCACCGTACCGGTGTCCAGCCACGCGATTCCCCTTCCCAGACGGACGACGTCCAGAAGGCCCTTTCGCAGGTAAGCCATGTTGACATCGGTGATCTCCAGCTCCCCCCTTGCGGACGGTTGAAGCGACGCGGCAATGTCCAACACCTGGTTGTCGTAGAAGTACAGCCCCGTCACGGCATAGTTGGACTCCGGCTGTGCCGGTTTTTCGACGATGTCCAGGGCTTTTCCGTTTGCATCGAAGCGAACCACCCCGTACCGTTCCGGGTCTTTCACCCAGTAGCCGAAAACCGTAGCACCGCTGCCGTTTCCGGATTTGGCTTTTATGAGTGTGGACGTGAGACCGTGGCCGTAGAAGATGTTGTCGCCCAGCACCAAGCACACGCCGCCGTCTCCGACGAAGTCGCGGCCGATGATGAAAGCCTGGGCCAGACCTCCCGGATACGGCTGTTCGGCATAGGAAAGGGAAAGGCCCCACTGGGATCCGTCGCCGAGCAGTTTTTTGAACAACGGCAGGTCGATGGGTGTTGAAATGATCAGAATTTCGTGGATCTGTGCCAGCATCAGCGTCGACAAGGGGTGATAGATCATCGGTTTGTCGTAGACGGGCAGCAGTTGTTTGCTCACCACGCGGGTGATGGGATACAGCCGGGTTCCCGAACCGCCCGCAAGGATAATCCCTTTCATGGCTTCCTTTCCTTGGTTCTCGATGAACGGGGCGGGGTGGTTTCAGCTGCCAAACAGCTCATCCCACATGATTTCCTCTTCCCAGCGTTCCTTCTGGTACCACTCCTCGGCTTTGTACCAATCTGGCAGCTCGGGTCGGGTGAACTCTTTCATTTCCCAGTGCTTTCGTTTCATGAAAATAATGGCGACAATCTCCCGCTTTCCCAGCAAGCCGATGAATCCCAGTTTTCCGTATTTGCCCTCGGGGATGTGATCGGCGATTCTCGCCAGGAGGTTTTCGACTTGGTCGAAAGTGCCCAAATAGGGTTCTGCCTCCTTGTTGTCAATGTACAACCGCTCCTTTTCCCACCTGACATTACGGAAGTACCGGCGCATATCGATTTCGAGAGCCTCAAAGTCATCTTCGGCAATGCCGTTTATGGTTCCCTGAATTCGATTGATCTTGACCGTATTCATCACCACGGTTTCATCCGACATGGCTATACCTCCATCGCCGAATTCGGTTTGCTGGGAATGATGATCGTCAACATAAGAAACCCTACGATTCCATCCATACCTGACATTGGAAATCAGATCAACCGAAACCACCCAGCTCGAAGATCCGTCGTGGCTCCTGTCTCCTTGCCGGGGAAGCGATCTTCTGCTACAGCTCTGGTGCGTAACCCCCTTGATCTTCCATCTGCCGATCTCTTACCACGGGGTTCACGAGACTGCGGCCGCCCCGCTACCAATAGACACGAACCCGTCGAGAGAAAAACCATGACCCTTCGCCCGAACAGCCGTCGCATATGGGTCTGGATACTTTTGGCGGTTCCGGTCTGGGTCGTATACGGCCAGACCGTCTCCCACGAGTTCATTCACTTCGACGACCCCGAATACATCACCCGCAATCCAATGGTTCGATCCGGTCTCACGGCGCAGACCGTCGTTTGGGCCTTCACCCGTTTCGAGCAGAACAACTGGCATCCGGTCACCTGGCTGTCCCACATGCTGGACGTGGAGTTGTTCGGCATGTGGGCGGGCGGCCATCACCTTGTGCAGGTGTTCCTGCATACCCTGAGCACCCTGGTTCTGTTTTCCTTGCTGCTGCGCTCCACCGGGCGATGGGGCCGCAGCGCCGCCGTGGCGGGCCTGTTTGCCCTGCACCCCCTGCACGTCGAATCAGTGGCCTGGGCGGCCGAGCGTAAGGATGTCCTGTGCGGTCTTTTCTCCCTGCTCGCCCTCTGGCGATACGCCCGCTGGTCCGTGCAAAAGACTGGATCGAAAATGCCGCCGGCGGTCACGGTGTATTTCGTTCTGGCTCTGATGAGCAAACCGATGGCGGTGTCGCTGCCGGTGCTGATGCTCCTGTTGGATTATTGGCCCCTTCATCCTCGGAGCGCCGCGCGCGGGCGGAGTCTCATTCCCTGGTTGCGGGTTCGGGAAAAGGCGCACCTGTTTGTTCTGTCCGGGATCGCGTGCGTGGTCGCTCTGGCGGCGCAAACCATCGGCGGTGCGGTGGAATCCCTGAAAGTACTTCCCCTTCTCCATCGGCTGGCCCACGTGCCGGTGGCCTATGCCTGGTACCTCGCACGCACTCTCTGGCCAGCCGATCTGGCGGTGTTCTACCCCCATCCGGGAATGCCGTCAGCCTGGCAGACCCTCGGGGCCGGCATGCTGGTTGCCGGGATTTCCTGGGTTGCCGTCCGCAGCCGACACCGCTTTCCGTACCTGTTGACGGGTTGGTTGTGGTTTCTCATCGCCCTGTTGCCGGTGATCGGCATCGTTCAGGTGGGCAATCAGGCGGTGGCCGACCGTTATACCTATCTGCCACAGATCGGGTTGTTCATGGCCGCGGTGTGGGGAGTTGGCGATGCAGCCGCCAGCAGACTGCCGGTTCGTTGGCCTGTATGGGCGACGACCCTTTTGGTCCTGACCGCTTGTGCCGCGGCCAGTTTCGTACAGGTGGGGTATTGGTCGGACAGCATAACGCTGTTTCGCCACTCGATTCAAGCCGCCGGCGGCAGCGCTAAAATGCACAACAATCTGGCCGTGGCCCTGACGGAGGCGGGGCGTTACAGTGAAGCCGCCGAGGAAATCCGCCGGGCCCTGCGGATCTCTCCCGGTGAGGCCCGCTCTTACATCAACCTGGGCAATGCCCTGGTCGGTATGGGAAGGTCGGGAGAGGGTCTGGCCGCCTACCGTGAGGCGTTGCAACGGGATCCCGAAAGTCCGGAGGCGCGCATCAATATCGCTGTCCTGCTCAGCCAAAGCGGTAGAACCCAAGAGGCCCTGGAGCAGTTCCGGACCGTACTGCAAAGCCACCCCCGATCGGCCCGAGCGCACTACAATTATGCCAATCTGCTGATGGCGATGGACAGGCCCGCCGAAGCGGAGCGGCATTACCGGACGGCGCTCGGCATCGATCCCTTCCTCGCCCACGCGCACAACAACCTGGGGATCCTGCTCGGCCGCAGCGGACGATGGAAGGAAGCCGCTGGGCACTACCTCGATGCCATTGCAGCGGATCCCGGATTCATCGAAGCCTACAACAATCTGGGCATTGCCTTTGTCCGGCTGGGTGCCATCGACGCCGCACGGGAGCAATTCCGTAATGCTTTGCAACGAGATCCCACTTTCCTCGCGGCCGAGGAAAACCTTCGCCAGCTGGAAGCAGCCCTGCGCAAGACCCGCACGGGGCCAAAATCCAGCGGGGAGAAAACCTCGCCCTGAAAGCTTGGGGCTGTTTCTACATTAGGATTTTGGTTCCCCGGGTAAAACCCGGGATCTTCGACAAGGTCAAGGCGGATTCGAGTTTTCAGCCGCAGAAATACTGCGGTATTTCGAGGACTGGAAACGAGGACCCGGAGCCGAGATTGGGCCAAAAGACAATCTAGAAACAGCCCATAGTGCGGCCTCCGTCCATCACCGTTTCCGATTCTTCCCCGGTTTTTTTCACATCCTTTTCACACCGTGTTCACGGTCGTTTCACAGCGGTGCCGTAGGGTGGCTTCATCCCGTCACAAGACGGGCATCGGCAGCCACCCCCAAATCCATGGAGGTACCCGCTATGAGGACCGCAAGATGGCTTTTCGGTTTCGTACTGTGCATCGCCGCATCCGCTGTATGCCCCAATGCTTTTGCAACCGGTTCCGAAGGATCACTGGCCCCGTATTTCCTTGTACAGAACGGCGACCCCGAAGGAACGGGTTTCCCCCTGAAAGCCACCGACGTAGAAGTTCACGTCGACGGCGTCATCGCGGAAGTTCGTGTGTCCCAGCGGTACCGGAACACGGGAACCGTTCCGCTGCATGCCCGCTATGTGTTTCCCGGATCCACCCGGGCCGCCGTGCACGCTCTGACCATGGAAATCGGCGACGAGCGTATCCGGGCGGAAGTCCAGGAGCGGCAGCAGGCACGGAAGCGTTACGAGGCCGCCCGAAAGGAGGGAAAGAGCGCATCCCTTCTCGAGCAGCAGCGTCCCAATGTATTCACCATGGACGTCGCCAACATCCTTCCCGGCGACGATATCCGCGTCGAGCTTCATTACACGGAGCTGCTGGTGCCAACCGAGGGGATCTACCGTTTCGTGTTTCCCACCGTAGTGGGTCCTCGTTATGCCTCGGCCGGCCACGATGCGGCGGCGGATCCGTGGGTGCGGAACCCGTATCTCGAGGAGGGAAGCTCCTCTCCTACCACCTTTTCAATGCGGGTGCGGCTTTCGGCGGGCATGCCCATTCAGGAGGTCGTTTGTGCTTCCCACGATACCGACATCTCATGGCTGGGGGCCGACGAGGCCGAAGTACGCCTGGCTGCCGGTGAAACCGAAGCCGGCAATCGGGATTTCATCCTCGACTACCGTCTCAGCGGCGGTGCGGTGCAGTCCGGCCTTCTCCTGCACGAGGACGAAAAAACCGGCGAAGGCTATTTCCTGCTGATGGTGCAGCCGCCGGAGCGGGTGTCGGCCGCCGACATTCCCGCACGCGAGTACGTGTTCGTCGTGGACGTTTCGGGCTCGATGAACGGGTTTCCTCTGGACACCGCCAAGGTTTTGCTCAAGGAACTCATCGGGGGGCTGCGGCAGGTCGATCGATTCAATGTCGTTCTGTTTGCCGGTGGATCGCAGCTGATGTCTCCGGTATCCGTACCCGCCACCGAGGAGAACCTCGCCGAAGCTTTCCGCCTCATCGAGCGCCAACGGGGAGGCGGCGGAACCGAACTGCTCTCCGCCCTGCAGAGGGCCGCCGCCCTGCCGCGGCCGGAGGAGCCGGCGGCCCGGACCCTTGTGGTGGTCACCGACGGTTATGTTGCGGCGGATCGGCAGGTGTTCCAGTGGGTCGGTCGTCATCTGGGTGCGGCCAACGTTTTCGCCTTCGGAATCGGCAGCAGCGTAAACCGTTACCTCATCGAGGGTATGGCCGCAGCAGGCCAGGGCGAACCTTTCGTGGTCACGCGACCCGAGCAGGCCGGGGCTACCGCCGGGCGCTTCCGGATGTACATCCAGTCCCCCGTGCTAACCGATGTTTCGGTCCGCTTCGAAGGACTACAGGCCTACGACGTCGAGCCTTCCGCGATCCCGGACCTGTTCGCACGGCGGCCCCTTGTGATTTTCGGTAAATGGCGCGGAAAGCCGGAGGGTGCGGTCACCGTAGAAGGCGTCGGCGGTTCGGGGCCGTACCGGCGCCGTTTTGATGTGGCGGAGCTTGCCGAAGGCCGGGATCACGGCGCACTGGGCTACCTGTGGGCGCGACACCGGATCGCAAGGCTGTCCGACTACCGCAAGACACCGGCGGACGAAGCAAACCGCAGGGAGATTACGGCCCTCGGCCTCCGCTACAATCTCTTGACGGCCTACACGTCCTTCGTGGCGGTGCACGAGGTGGTGCGTAACCCTGGCGGGAAGGGCGACGACGTGGATCAGCCCCTGCCGCTTCCCAAGGGCGTCTCCAACCTTGCCGTCGGCACTCCCGTGGCCACCGTACCCGAGCCCGAACTGTGGCTGATGGCGGTTGTGCTCGCCGCAGTTCTCGTCGTGCGACGGCGGCGGGGGACCATCTGATGGAGCGGCGTTTTCCGCATCGGGCCGCGAGGCTGTCCACCCTTTTGTGCTGGGTCCTCTGTCTGGCTGCCGCCGCCGCCCTCAAGATCCACTATCGCCATGCCGACAGCGACGGTCTGTTGTGGATATTGGGACCCACAAGCTGGCTTGTGGAAACGCTGCTGGGCATTCCGCTGGAGTACGAACCCGGGGCCGGCTACTGGGGGTACGAGATGGGGATTCTCATCGCTCCGGGTTGTGCGGGAGTCAATTTCCTGCTCATCGCCTTCGCATCCGTGGTTTTCCCTTGCACGGCGGCATTCCGGCGTTCCATACTGAAAGGGGCGGCACTGGCGGCAGCGGCCGCCGGCGCCTATCTGACAACGCTGTGGGCCAACGCCTTTCGGATCGTGGTCGCGGCCTGGCTGTATGCGGGCGGACTTTCGGTGGGGTGGATGACACCGGAGCGGATTCACCGGCTGGAGGGCGTGCTGGTCTTCGTGGCCGCACTGTGGCTGTTTTCCTCAACCGTGCGGCGCTGCCTGGCCTGCCTTGGAGGGCCCGCCGGCGCGGACCGGAACCGGGTCGGCGCCGGCGGGCTCCGGGCGCCGCTGGCCTGGTACGTGCTGGGGGTCGTGGTTGTACCACTGGCGAACCCTTTTCGGCCGGGAATCGACCCCGCCTTTTTCGAGCACTGTGCGACGGTGTTCGGCGGCTGCGCCATGGCGGCTTCAGCGGCGTGGGCCGCCGCACGGATCGGGCCGCGCGGCCGTCGAACCCGGTCCGAAGGGGAGGGGATGCCATGCGACCTTTGATTCTGGTGGTGGAGGATGAGCCGGCCATTGCCGACACCATTCAATATGCGCTGGAAACCGAAGGCTTCCAGGCGCGGTGCCTGTCTTCGGGCGGCGGCGTCCTGCAGCAACTGGCAGAAGAAGCAGTGGATCTCGTCGTTTTGGACATCGGCCTTCCCGACGTCAACGGAATGGAACTGTGCAAGGAGATCCGCAAGGAAAACGACGTACCCGTCATTTTTCTCACCGCCCGGTCCGATGAGATCGACCGGGTGGTGGGCCTGGAGATCGGCGCCGACGACTACATGGTCAAGCCTTTCAGTCCACGGGAGCTGACCGCCCGGATCCGCGCCGTTTTGCGGCGAGCGGGGGGAAGAGGCACAGGAGCGGAGAACACCGGTTTCTCCGTGGACGAGTCCCGCCGCCGGATTACCTACTGCGGAAGCCCGCTGGATCTGTCCCGGACCGAATATCGACTGCTGCAAACCCTTGTGGGCCGGCCCGGGCACGTGTTTACAAGGGAGCGGCTCATGGAGCTGGCCTGGGACGAACCCGATGCCAGCATGGACCGCACCGTGGACGCTCACATCAAGACGATCCGCGCCAAACTTCGGGCCGTGCGGCCCGAAGTCGATCCCATCGTCACCCACCGGGGCGTGGGCTATGCGCTCAGCGAGGAGACATGAAGCTCGGTATTCGGATTTTCGCGGCTTACCTGCTGGTGTTCGTCGTCTGCTTTTCCTATCCCATCAACTGGGTGCTCGACAATCTGCGGACCCGCTACCTGGAAGGGGTGGAAGACCCGCTGGTGGACCAAGCATACATTTTGGCGGGACTGGTGGGCGCTCAGATGAGCGAAGGGCGGTTTGACCCGGAGAGGCTCTACGCCGTATTCCAGGATGTCTACGCCCGTTCCCTGTCGGCCCGCATCTACGATCTGGTCAAGACCGGAGTGGACATGCGTGTCGTTGTCACGGACGACCGGGGTCGGGTTCTCTTTCACTCCGTCGACGACGAAATGCGGGGCGAGGACCACTCCCGCTGGCGGGACGTCCGGCTGACCCTGGAAGGTGCATACGGGGCGCGGACCACCCTGGACGACCCCGGGGACCCCACCTCTTCGGTTCTTCACGTGGCCGCCCCCATCATCGTGGACGGCCGTACGGCAGGGGTCCTCACGGTGGCCAAACCCACCACCAGCATCAACAGCTTCCTGCACAACGCCCGGCCGCGCATCACCCGGGTGGGGCTCGCCGCCGCCGCCGCGGCCGTCGTGCTCAGTTTCCTCGTATCCTATTGGGTCACCAGGCCCATCAAGCGGCTGACCGGTTATGCGGAGGCCGTTCGCAGCGGAAATAGGGCCCCGTTTCCCCGCCTGGACGCCACGGAAATCGGGGAGCTGGGCAAAGCCCTGCAACGCATGCAGGAGGCGCTGGACGGCAAGCAATACGTAGAGCGGTACGTGCAGAACCTCACCCACGAGATCAAAGGGCCGTTGTCGGCCATCCGCGGAGCGGCCGAACTGATGGAGGAGGAGATGCCCGCCGAAAGGCGGCAGCGGTTTCTGGGCAATATCCGGAGCGAGTCCGAACGAATCCAGCGGATCGTGGACCGTCTGCTCGACCTGGCGGCGCTGGAAAACCGCAAAGGACTGGACCGCAGCGAACGGCTGTCGCTGCGGTCGCTGGCGGGCACCGTGGTGGAGAGCAAGGCGCCCCTATTGGCCGCTAAGCATGTGACGGTGGTGCGCAGCATTCCGGAGGGCACTGTGGTTTCCGGCGATGCCTTTCTGCTGCACCAGGCCCTGTCCAACCTGGTGCAGAACGCCCTGGATTTTGCCCCCGAGAACGGCAGGATTGAAATCACGGCTTCCGTGCAGGGAGATGGCATCGTGTTGAGTGTTGCCGACGATGGGCCCGGTATTCCCCCTTTCGCACTGGAAAAAGCCTTCGACAAATTCTTTTCTCTTCGCCGTCCCGGGGGGCAGACCAAGAGCACGGGACTCGGGCTGAATTTTGTCCGGGAGGTGGCCAACCTCCACGGCGGCAGTGCCCGATTGGAAAACCGTCCCGGCGGAGGGGCACGGGCCGTCATCGTTCTTCGGGCTACGGCGGAAACGACTGCTTGAACCCCAAGGCGTTTTCGTGTAGAAGCCATCTCGAAAAGGGATATCCCGGTCGCCTGGAGGGTGCTGAGAAGCCATCTCAAAATTAGGATTTTCGTTCAAGGTCAAGGAGGATCCGAGTTTGCAGCCGCAGGAATACTGGTGTATTTCGAGGACTGGAAACGAGGACCCGACGCCGAGATGGGGCGAAAAGACAATTTTGAGATGGCTTCGAATGACCTCGCCATTCGACCGTTGATCGAATCCCTTCTGCAGCGCATACTGACGTATCCACCGTGCACCAAGGAGGTTTCCATGCCGACATCAACACCAGACGACAAGGAACGGAATTCCGGATCCATGAC
>JAJDOA010000101.1 GCA_022340405.1 Desulfobacteraceae bacterium
AGAGGGTAGAGCATGAAGATCCAGTATAGTCACGAACTGGCAAAGACACAAGATGCAGAGGCCGTTCAGCAACTGTCTATGCGATAATTAATTGCCTGATCTACCTATCACAGAATCTCATCACGATGCAATTTATAGCAGCTACCAACCGCAACGACTTGAGCACTGTGGTGCTTTTGTCTTTTCGGCCTTTGGCCGAAAAGACAAGCCACCTGCTCTGCGGGTGGTCGTTGACTCTGTAGCGCGCTCCAGAATGGAAGTACGAAATCGTCTTCCAGTTCCGTTACCAGCACCGCGGCATTGGCGCTTCCGGCTGGAAAGGTCGGATTCGCGCCGGCGATCAGGACATGATGCAAGATGCCGGAACAGTGATAATCCAACAGTTTGTCTGATCCGTGGCGATCAGCCGGGCCTTCCGTGTTTCGCGTATGCATAGACCAATGCCAGTGGCCAGAAGAGCAAAAGGAGAATGACAAATATCGCCCAGTTGAATCCGCTCTTTGATGAGGGATTGGAAATTTCGCTCTGTGCCGGCATCGGGTTTGCCATCAGGATGGATTGAATCTTTTCCTGCTTCAACCGGTTGATGTAACTGACGTCAATCGGAGATTTGCAGTAACTGCAACGGGGCAATCGGGTGATGAAAAGCGGTATTGAATAGCCAATGGAATGACCGCAAGCCGGGCAGTTGTTGACTGCAATGGTCTGGCTTTTCAGCCTGCCGTCGTAAATCCATCCGGTGGCCCGATCGTAGATAAAGTATGCCATGCCCCGGCGGTTGATTTCATGAACCGCTTTAACAATGGTTTCTTTTTTCAGGCCGGTGTTTTCCGCAAGGTCCCCGATAGAGACTTCCAGCGCTTTTTCCAGGATGTTCAAGACGGCAAGAATCTTTTTCTCCTGCGAGCGGATGCGATAACCGGCTACAAGAAAAGCGATCACCATGACGGCCAGAGCCAGGAAGGCCAAGACGAAAATCCTGGCGTCTGTGGGACTCACCTCTTGTGATTGGATCAACGGCCAGATTATCAAACCCGCCAGCAGAGCCAAAAAAAGCAGCAAATATCCGGTTTTGATCAGAATGTCGTCCGCAACAAAGATATTTCTTCTGACGGCCATGGTCTCCTCAAATACGGGGTTCCTCGACCACCGTGCTTTCGGTTTATAGGAGTGCAGGTTCGTCGGCCTGTAAACCGATAGGTGAGGTGATCAAGCGATTCTATTCTCATCTGTCAGCTTTTGTCTTCAAGTGTTTTGTATGTAAAGGTATGCCGTTTGTGATGCCGGATCGTACAAAAAATAATAACGATTTCCATTGCGATCGCCCGTGTACAATACAGATGCCGGTTCGACACGCGGACGCCACCACCAAAAATTCCATGATAGAGGGCCTCGCCTCATAACCTTGACATAGTGATTTTGCAACGATGCTTTGCTCTCTTTCGCCAATTCGAGGGCTGAGACCGCCTGGATGAAATGGGCCGGTGATATCGTAAACTTGTAATAGAAGCTCGGATCGAGAGTAATGGCAAGAGAGGCCCCTTTGAGGTGTTTGACTCTGCCTTTCAGAACCCCGGCGTTGCGGTACAAGAAATCTGTACTGGGAAAAGGGCATACCAATAGAATTAAAATGGCTGCCAAGATCAAACCGGTGATCCAATAACAGGTTCGGTTTCTTTTCTCTTTGATCTTTGGATCGCTTTGAAAGGGTGATGGTTTCATTGGAATGCTGCAATTGGATAGCGAAATGTTATCTGGTGTTCACCCCGCCTGAGCCAGTTGCTGGTAAGGAATGGATTCGATAGTAACCGCTACAGAGGGTTTTGGCAAATTTACAGGATCTTGTGGATGAGAATGGTGTGTCATTGTGGTTGAGGATTTCGGACTGGCAAGCCAATCGCCACCGCTCAGGCCAAAGTAGGATGCATGATAGCCCGGGCGGACTTCGTGCTGAAAGTGTTCCGCACTCCTTACGCCGGCGTGATTCGATTGTCACCAGCCACAGTTCAATTAATAATTAACTGATATTATTAATTTGTTTTGTCTTGACACCGGACGGGTTTGTTGACATATTTTTTAATATCGGAGTATAGTTTGTAAACGATTGTCAGACAGAAATGGGCAATTCTGTTCAAAATCCTGGCGTATATCCATTCATCTATACAGCGATCCGTCAGATCCGCTAAACTGTAAGGAAGGAAACCAATGGACGCAACAACAAGCAGCATTGTCGTCGGATCAAAAGCCTTACTGGCCAAAACCCTTGCTTTCATGGTCACTCCGACGTTTGGGGTTATCGCTCTGGCCGGCATCGTTGGCTTGGAGTATATGGCTGGAAAGCAGGATGAGAAGGAAATGAAAAAAAAGGCCGCGGCCTGATCGCTTGCTTTGATTTTTTTCGCTTTCTCATCATCAGTAGAAGGGGTGCTTTGACCTGAGACGTCCCCTTTCTGCGACCACACCCCACGCTCGTGGGTTGGGTTTTTTGCCTCCCGTTTCCTTAGAGTTCCTACTGCAATATCTTCCGTCCTGGAAGCGATCTCAAAATTCGGATTTTCGTCCCCCCGGGTAAAACCCGGAATCTTCGACAAAATCCAGGAGGATCCGTGTCTCCAGCCACAGGAATACGACTGTATTTCGAGGATTGAAAACGAGGACCCGACACCGAAATGGGGCGAAAAGACAATTTTGAGATGGCTTCTATAGCAATTGTCAAAAGTATGTTCCGATTGGAATGGTCTTTTTTCGTCTTTCGTAGGGGCGGGGATAAACCCCTCCCAACCATTTCCATGGCACCGCATAGCGGATACTGAACAGAATTCTGACAATTGCTCTAAGCAAGACCAGCACGCGGGGCGCGGTCTCATATGGCCATCGGTCCATGCCCATTCGGCATCAGGAGAAACAATGCCCCGGTTCGCTCCGATGCGTTACGTGGCGGTGCAGCCGCTATTCGGGATCTTCCCTGGCCGTCCGGGTCAGTGCTGCCATTTTCTCGGCGGCGAGATCCCATTCGGCTTTGATCCGTCGCCGCAGCTCTTCCAGCGGACCTTCCTCGACGGCCTCCAGAGTTTTCTTCCGCATTTTTTCTGCTCGCATATTCTCGTACAAATCCAGGAGTTGATTCAAGGACGCGTTTCTTGAGAAACGCTTGGCTGTCTGTCGCGCGTTTTCAGACCACTCCGCGGCCATTGTTGCGTTTGATGCCATTTCCCGAACAGCTTGTGCAAATTGACTTTTGGGAGCATCCACCGGCAGCAGTCGGCCGTTGACTTGATCTTCCACCACCTCCCGGGATCCGGAGGCGTCCAGGGCGATTACCGGCTTTCCGGCAGCCATGGCCTCGGCGAGCACCAGCCCCTGGGTTTCGGTTTTGGAGGCGAACACGAAGAAGTCCATTGCATGATAGGCATCCGCCAGATCCGCTCCCGTGCGTTTGCCTGCCATGTGCAGCCGTTCTTCCAGAGAGGTGTCCGAAAAACGCATCCGGATCTCCGCCTCGTTCGGGCCTTCGCCCACCACCAGAAAATGACTGTCGGATATGTCTTCCATGGCCAGCAAGATGGAGTCCACCAAAAAGGGGATGTTTTTTTCCGGGGCCAACCGTCCAAGATGCCCGATGACCGTGGCTCCGTCGGGGATACCGAGACGGCGGCGCATATCAGCTCCGTTTCCCTGGGAGAAAAAGTTTACATCCACACCCGTTGGGACGACCTCGACGGGGCGTTTGACACCGCGGCTGCTGATGAGCTGCTTGATGCTCTCACTGGGTGCAATGATCTGATCACAGAGGTTGGCGTATTCGGTGGACAAATGTTTTACAAATTTCGGTAAGGATTCAGAATCCTCCGTAACATAATGTGTGTATTTCTCGTAAAGGGTGTGGTGCGTGAACGCAATCGGCAGGGATTGCTTCCGCGCGATGCGCAGCGCCGTATCCCCCAGCAGGTAGGGATGGTGGCTGTGTATCAGATCGGGACCGAAAGCGTCGAGTTTTTCCTCGATCAGGAAAGGGACCGGGATCCGCATGGAAAAGTCGCTGCCGTTAAAATTCTGGATGGCCGGAATGCGGATGACATCGTCCTCCTCGGCCGACGTGTCGTCCTCTGCGGAATATTCGGGTGCGATCACAAGTACGCGGTGGCCGCGCTGCCGGAGATCTTCTGTGAAGGTCGAAACCGATCGGGCTACGCCTCCCACATGCGGAATATACGTATTGGTGAACATCGCAATGTTCATGATTGTCTTCTCTGCAACTCGTAATGATCCTTTCCTGGTTCGAGGGGAACCGGCACATGACCGGGTATGCGTATATCTCCTCGTACCGCCGTTCCGTTCGGAGAATCCAGCCGCACGGACACCCCGGATTCCGAAGGGGAGACACTCACGGCGATCGGACCATGGAGAGTAGGCGTAGGTCCGAATCCGAAAGCGGGGGTGTTCGCCGCCAACCACTCAGCAAACATGCCAGAGCCGATGACAAGCCGATCCCCCTCTTCTCTTACAAAAAGGCTGCGTATCATTCGAACCCATTCCGCCGCCGCCCATCCGTGCTGCCCATCTCCCATGCAACCTCCGCCGGTTAGGGGGTGAACCGCCTCCGGCCACTGTCCGGTGGGAGAGGCCATGTCAGCGACACTTGTAACGAGATCTCGAAATCGTTCGTCCTCCCTGCGCAGAAGGCTTTGGGCGATGGCCAGTGTCAGATAGGCATTCTGGCCCGAGTGGATCATGTCTTGGAAAAAGGCGCCGTTGTGAAAACAGTTTGAGAGCAAAAAATCCAATGTGGCCTCCCAGCGGTGATCCTCTGCTTCGACCAGGTTCAAAGGATAGTCCGCTACCATGGAGCCCACGGCGCCAGCGTCCATCCGGCGACCCGGTGCCGCCGGGATGCCACCTCGGGCCCGCCATTCGGGTATGGATTCGATGCTGTGAAAAATGGCCTTCCGGTATTCCGCAGCCAAAGCCTGAATTCGGTCGGCCTCCTCATTCTTGTTCCGCCTCCGCATCATTCGCACCGCCGCCTCCAGACCCGCAAGGGACCAGAAATTATCCCAATAGTAGTGATCGTTGGGTCCGAGGTGCTCCGCACTGAAACCGGCTGGAAGCAAGCCACCATAGGGAGTTTGGCTTTGGGGAATCCGTTTGTTTTCGATCCACTTCACTCCGCGGACCACCGAGCGGAGAACATCTTCATCCAGCAGGTCCTGGGAGCACTGCTCGAACCGATCGTAAATCCACAGCACTTGACCATTGGAGTCCCATTCTCCAGCCTGGGAATGGAAAAATCCGTTGGGTTTTTGGCGATCCACGAACCGCACGATGTGCCTCCGGCAGCGTTCTGTCATACCCATATCCAGCAGAGCAGCGATCATGAAGCATGCATCGCGGAACCAGAACCGCCGGTACGTGAAGGGCCCGGGCACCACCTCGCCGGCCGAGAGGAGTACCAAGCACCGCACGGCAGCGTCGTAAAGGAACCGGATGCGTTCGTCCGGTACGCGTAAATGGGCGGTCGGTTTCAAACGGTCGTTCCAACCGGCGGCGGTATCCTTGGCTATTGTTGAAATTTGGTGGACCGGTACACGCAAATCCAACCATTTCTGTTGGTGGGGTTTCAGCTGGTAAACGGCTGCCGAGGTGGCCATACCGACTTCGCAACGGATGGTGTCCTTCGAAGAGGATTCGTAAAGCCTGTGAAGAACGTCGCCGTTTTGGTAGCGGCTGAAAATCACGCGGTCCGGTTTTCTCCCAAGGCCGACGCGGTATCGGTTGTCGACAAACCAATCCCAAGTGGATTGTCGGTATTGGATGGTCTCGATGAACTGAATGCCCTCAGGATTGTAGGGGCGTAGGGCGGCTACGAGGATCCCTTCTGTTTCGCTTCGGGCATGGACATCGATATGGAGGAAGAGCATATCTTCCCGCTTTTGGAGTGCTGCAGCCACGGAGAGCCTTGCCCCCGAATGCCGGCTTCGGGTTTCCACCGACAGCGTGTCTCCCATGTGCATTGTCTGAACCACAGAAGACAATCTGCTGGGCAGCAGGGCATCCCCCCCGATCGGCAGCACCCAGAAATCAATGGACCAGCCGTTATGAAATGGAGTGATGAGGCCTCTCGGGTCCACAATGGGATAGCAGTCGTGGTCCGGAAGTCCGACAGCGGTCCAGTTCCGGTGCGTTAGATTGATGTGGCTGAAAGAAAACGCCCGGGGAATGAAAGACGGATCCGCAGGATTGAACTGCTTTTCCACCCAGAAAGGCCAAATCCAGTCCATGTTGTGCTGAATGGCTTTGGTATT
>JAJDOA010000106.1 GCA_022340405.1 Desulfobacteraceae bacterium
GCCCCGGAGGGGAAAAGGGTCGGGTAGCGGTCCTGGAATCTCTCCAGATCGAAGAGAAAAGTGCCGAATTCGTGGTACATTCCTTCCAACTTGACCAGGCATTTGTACAATTCCCGGTTTTGCTCCACGGTGGGAAAGACCCCGATCTCCTCCGTCAAATACACGGTCTTTCCGTCGGAGCAGATATACCGGGGAAACCCGGAGCCGCGCGCACGGTTCCGTGTCAGAGCGGACAGGGGACGCACGGCGATACCGCCTCCGATACGGGCCTGCAGATACCGAGACAGCGGATACCGCACCTGGGACAGCGGCACCGACACCTTCCACTCCCTCAGCCGGGATCGCGCCCCGCGGGTCTGAACGGAAAGAAACGCTTCTCCGGTTTCATACCGCTGGCCGGCCCTTTGAAGGGCCTCCTCCACAAAACGCGCCAACTGCGGTCGGGCAAGCGAAGACAGTCCGCGCTGCAGACCGGTTACGAAGGCCTCCGCCAGTCGGACGTCGAAAGCGACCACACGGTGCAGCTGACGGATCTGATCCAGCCTGTGGACCGGGTCCATCCCGGACACCGCCTCGGGCAGGATTCGCGAAAGATGCTGGCACCGGTTGTAGAGAAGGTCACCGGAAAACGCCTCCGTGAGCAGATCCAGATAGGCCGCGGCCGATTCGGCCTCCCGCTGGTCGAGCAGATTTTCCAAAATCCGCAGGGCAGGGGCGAGCGTGTAGGTGCCTTTTTCCGCCATCGTGCGGAATGCGTCCTCGAAGCTGTGCAGAAGCTCCGCACGTCCACTGTGGACAACCGGGGCCAGAAAGGTGGCCATGGCCCAGCCCAGCGTCGGACCGACGCTGCCGCAGGCGCGGGTTCGACGATGGTACGCCATAAGATCCTCGTCCGGCACCGATCCCACCAGCTTCACGAATCCCCTGCATACGGCGTGGCCGAACGCGGTCTCTTGGGAATATGCCCAGGACAGGTCATCGAGGAGCCTGTGCACTGCGGGAACCTCCGGTGAAACACCGGTTTCTTTCAGATGAGAGCGAACGGTGCCGGCAAGGGAGGAAGGCAGCGCTGCCAGGGGATCCGAGGGTTGGGAGGGCATGAAGGGGTTCCTGCCATAAGGCTGTAAAAGACGGGTTCCGGGATTTCAGCGATCGGATGTCGGAGGCCCGATGTGCGATAGAAAAAAGCAACCGTTTTTCTCTGCAGCCGCCATCGGAAATCGGAGATCCGGCAGTTATCCCATTAGAACAGATCCTCCACCAGATCGGCAAGGGTCTCCTGCAGTCGATTGTCGTCGGTCAGGGGTCGGCATACCGCCGCAAAGCAGGCCTTTCGGGCTTCGATGCCGCGGGCAATAAGCCTTGCCGCGTAAATCAGCAGGCGTGTGGACGCACCTTCGGTGAGCCCCTGGTCACGGATATTGCGAATTCGGCCTGCCAGGGCGACCAGCCGGGCGGCTGTCTCCAAGCTTGTTCCGCCTTCCCGGAATACGATCTCGGCCTCTTTTTCGGCTGACGGGTAATGAAAATCCAGACTCACGAAGCGCTGGCGTGTGCTTTGCTTCAGATCCTTGAGGACGGACTGATATCCCGGGTTGTACGAAATCACCATTGCGAAATCGGGGTGAGCGGGGAGAATTTCCCCTTTCTTGTCGATGCTCAGGGTACGCCGGTCGTCCGTCAGGGGGTGGATGACCACGGTGGTGTCTTTGCGAGCCTCCACAATCTCGTCCAGATAGCAGATGGCGCCGACGCGAACGGCTCGGGTCAGGGGGCCGTCCATCCAGACCGTCTCTTCGTTGCGGAGAAGGTAACGGCCGATGAGATCGGAAGCGAACAGATCCTCGTGGCAGGCCACCGTGATCAAGGGCCTGCCGAGACGGTACGCCATGTATTCCACGAAGCGGGTTTTTCCGCATCCGGTCGGCCCCTTCAGCATCACGGGGAGTCTGGCATCGTAGGCGGCCTCGAAGACGGCGATCTCGTTGTCGGCCGGAAGGTAATAGGGCTCCTCCCGAACCCGTCGTTCCTCCGCCTCGGGGGTCTTCCACTGCTGCATGCATTCACCTTGCATTGACATTCGCGTTGCTGTAGCTATAATCGATTGTTTCGATGAACGGGGCCCCGCAGTCCGGGATCGACGCTGAACGACTCCCCGCCATCATCGCAGAGAGCATACCGTCGATGCCTACGAAAGACAACAACCAGATGATTCACCGGCTGCGCCACCAGGGGCGTGAATTCGTTCTCGTCGGAACCGCTCATGTCTCCCGGGAAAGCGTTGAGCTGGTGCGCGAAATCGTGGAGCAGGAGCAGCCCGATACGGTCTGCGTGGAGTTGTGCGAGTCGCGGTTTCAATCTCTCCGGCAGAACGCCCGATGGAAGGACATGGACATCGTAAAGGTGATCCGGGAAAAGAAGTCTTTCCTTCTTCTTTCCAACCTCCTTCTGGCATCGTTTCAGAAACGCATCGCCGAAAAGCTGGACATTCAACCCGGCCAGGAAATGATCCAGGCGGTCGAGTCGGCCGAAGCCATCGGTGCCGCCGTCGAGCTGGCGGATCGCGACATTCGCATCACCCTTTCCCGAACCTGGCGGCACATGGGTTTCTGGGCGAAGATCAAACTGGGGTTTCAGCTGCTGATGTCGATGGGCGAGGCGGAAGAGATCGACGAGGAAACCGTGGAGCGGCTGAAAAACCAGGATGTGCTGGAAAGCGTCCTTGCCGAGGTGGGGCAATCCATGCCCGTCGTGCGCCGCATCCTCATCGATGAAAGAGACCGCTACCTGTCTCAGAAAATCCGCAATGCCCCCGGCGACAAGGTCGTGGCCGTGGTTGGGGCGGGTCATCTGGGAGGAATCCTGCGATGCTGGGAGGAGTCGGTCCATCTGCAGGACCTGGAGACGCTGCCGGAACCCAGTGTCTGGACCCGCCATTTGAAGTGGATCCTTCCGGGTATGATTCTCGCCCTGCTGGTGGGGGGGTTCTTTTACGGCGGAGCCCGAACCGGCTCTCACATGATCGCCTGGTGGGTTCTGGCCAACGGCGTACTGGCCGGCGTCGGAGCCATCGCGGCCCTGGCCCATCCTTTCACGGTCGTATCGTCGGTGATCGCCGCTCCGTTGACCTCTCTCAACCCCATGATCGCCGCCGGGTGGGTATCCGGACTCGTCGAGGCTTTCACACGCAAGCCCAAAGTGATCGACTTTGAAAACCTTCCTGTCGACATCACCACGTTCAAGGGCTTCTGGCGCAACAAGATCACCCGGATCCTGCTGGTGGTGGTTTTCACCAACCTGGGCAGCGCAGCCGGCACCTTTATCGCCATTCCGCTGATGATCAGGGTCCTCTAAATACGAAATCATCGCGACGCGAGCCGCGAACCGGCGGCCGGAAAAGCGGGAAACAGCACAAACCACCTAACCTGGCCGTATCTCCACCACAGTCCGCCCCGCGTCGGTCCGCACACATCGCAGCCGGTTTTCGGCGGCCATGCGGATGCACTCCGGATACAGCTCCCACTCCCGTGCCAGGCCTTTTTGCCGAACCGATTCCAGCGTGTCCTCCGGTTCGATGGAGAAACAGCGCTGGCCGACGATGGGCCCGGTGTCCTCGCCGTAATCGACGAAGTGAACGGTACAGCCTCCCACTTTGCAGCCATAGCGAAACGTGTCTCCATAGCCGTCGGTGCCGGGAAAGGCCGGAAGCAGAGCCGGATGAATGTTCAGAATGCGCGGATGCATCGGGTCGGGGCTGAAGCGGTCGATGAAGTAGGGCGTCAGCACCCGCATGAACCCGGCCAGCACCAGCAGGTCCACATCGAAGGGGCGGATGCCTTCCAGCAGCATGGACTCCGCCACGGCCCGGGACACCAGAAAGCGGCGCACGTGCCGGGGGTCGGCTTCATCCGGAAAAACACGGATTTTGCGGCGAATCTCCTCCAGATGAAAATCCTCCGGCGCGCGCAGCCGGGATGCGCCGGAAATGACGGACTTGTAGTCCACGACAACCTTCGGAATGCCGTGGGATGCGGCCCGTTGCAGGCCTCCCGCCGCCGGATTGTCCGACCCGACGAACGCCAGCCGGGCATCCACCCTTCCCTCGTTGCAGGCATTGATGATGGACTGAAGATTGGTTCCCCCGCCGCTGACGAGGACGCCGAATCGAAAGGGTTGGCTCATCGGGTCGGCTCCAACGGTTTACCCGGGAAATTCCGGCTGTTTCTGCGGGGCAGGACACCCATGGCACGAGGTTGACAACACGGGAGTGCAATACTATAATTTCTTCTGTTTGAAAACCCTCGGAACGTCAACGAAAGGAAACCCCTCATGGCAGGAAATGTTGCGGAAATAGACGACAGCCGATTCGAGACGGAAGTGATCCAGTCGGATCAGCCCGTACTGGTCGATTTTTGGGCCCCTTGGTGCGGGCCCTGCAAGGCCATCGGACCGGTCATCGAAGAATTGGCCAACAATTTTGGAGACAGAGTCAAGTTCATGAAGTGCAACGTGGACGACAACCCGGTGACACCCGGAAAGTACGGCATCAAGGCTATCCCCACGCTGATTTTCTTCAAGTCCGGAAAAGTGGCCGATCAGATTACGGGCATGGTCGCCAAATCCAAGCTGGAAGAGTCTATCAACAACGTCCTTTAACATGCTAACATGCGACATTCCTCCCCGGGGCTTCCCGGTGTCCGAACGGCGGTGGATACCGCAGCAAACCCACCGCCGTTTTTTTGCATGGAAGCGCGGTGTAGGAATCAATGGAGCCGCTCCATGGCCCGACCCAGTTTGGCGCTGTTTGTTGTGGCCGTCTTCTTGTTGACCGGCTGTGCCTGGTTCCAGCGGGTGGAAGACAAGCCCGCACAGGAATTGGCGGTGGATGGAATGGAGGCACTTAAGGAGGGAAACTACAAGACGGCGCTGGAAGAATTCCAGAAGCTCAAAGATTGGTATCCTTTCAGCAAGTACGCGATTCTGGCGGAGTTGAAAATCGGCGACGCGCACTATCACCTGGATGAATACGAAGAGGCCGTCGTTGCCTACGAGAACTTTGAAAATCTCCATCCCCGAAACGAGGCCGTACCCTATGTAGTGTACCAGATCGGAAGATGCTACTTCGACCGCATCGACACGGTGGATCGGGATCAGGCGAACGCCCGCCGAGCCCTGGAAACCTTTCGGCGTCTACAAAAGCAGTTTCCGGACACGAGCTACGCCAAACATTCGGCGGAGCACATCGACAAGTGCCTGAAGAGCATGGCCGGGCATGACCTGTACGTCGGGCTGTACTACCTGAAAATGAAGCATTACAACGCGGCCTTGCACCGCTTCCTCTCCGTGGTGCGTGAGTATCCCGACGTGGGCGTGCACCACGAGGCCCTGCAGTTCATCGCCGAGGCGGAACGAAAGCTGCAGGAGACGTCGGAAGAGAACTAGAAGCCATCTCAAAATTAGGATTTTCGTTCAAGGTCCAGGAGGATTCGAGGTTTCAGCCACAGGAATACTGCCGTATTTCGAGGACTGGAAACGAGGACCCGACGCCGAGATGGGGCGAAAAGACAATTTTGAGACGGCTTCTAAAAAAAGATTTACATCCCGGACGTTCTGGGATATGAATGCGCCTTTCCCAAACCCTATGCACCGGAGACGAAGGCGATGTCCAAAATTTGCGAAATATGCGGAAAGAAGCCCATCGTAGGGAACTACGTCAGTCACGCCCATAACGTGAACAAGCGGCGTTTCAACCCCAATCTGCAAAAGGTGCGAGCCCAGCAAGGGGGGAGGGTGCGCAAGATGGTGGTGTGCACCACGTGCATCAAATCCGGCCACATCGTCAAAGCCCCCTGACCGCCCGCCTCGCCTCCCCTAATTGTAGATGCGCTTCACTCCGAGAACGCCCTTGACCTTTTTCAGGGCGGACACCACCTTGTCCAGGTGATTGATGTCCTCGACGGCCAGCGTGAACATACTGTCTACGGTGTGGTTTTCCCTCGTCGTGGTGTTGGCGCTGACGATGTTCGCGTTGAATTTGCTGATGCTGGCGGCGACATCGGCCAGCAGGCCCACCCGGTCGGTCGAGTTGACTCGGATCTTGGCCGGGTAGGTCTGGTCCGGGCCCTGGTTCCACTCCACATCGATGCCCCGCTCCGGGTTCATCTTCAAGGCGTTGACACAATTGGTTCGATGTACGGTAACCCCGTAGCCTTGGGTGATATAGCCGATGATGGGGTCGCCGGGAACCGGTTGGCAGCATTTGCCGAAGCGCACCAGGATGTCGTCCAACCCCCTGACCAGCACGCCGGTTTTGGACTTCTTGTTTCGTACCCGGCCCATGATCTTGTGGAGGATGGACTGCTCGTCCTCCTGACTCTCCGGTTCCTGGGTGGGCGGTACGAACTTACGGACCACCTGTAGCGGGGTGATTTTCCCGTAGCCCACGTTGGCGATGAGGTCGTCCACTCGCTTGAAGCCGAACACACCGGCCAGTTTTTCCATTTCGTCGGTCTTGGAAAGAATGTTGTAGTCCAACTTGTGCTTGCGAAAGGCCTTTTCCAGCATTTCTCGGCCGAGGCTGACACTGCGGTCCTTCTCTTGCGTCTTGATCCACTGGCGTATCCGGGAGCGCGCTTTGACGGTTTGGACGAACTTGAGCCAATCCTTGCTGGGTTGGTGGTTCTTTGTGGTGACAATCTCCACCACGTCACCGGTCTGCAATTCGTAGCGCAGCGGTACCATCCGGCCGTTGACCTTGGCGCCCGTGCACTGATGGCCGACCTCGGTGTGGATGAGATAGGCGAAATCCACCGGTGTGGAACCCTTGGTGAGGGTTTTGATTTCTCCGTTGGGCGTAAAGACGTACACCTCGTCCGGGAAGAGGTCGATCCGGACGTTTTCCAGGAATTCGTCCGGATCCTTGGTGATTTCCTGGTTTTCAATGAGATTCTGGATCCAGGCGAACTTGTGGGATGCGTCCTCGTCGACAGACTGCCCCTCTTTGTAGCTCCAGTGAGCCGCCACGCCGGATTTGGCCACGCGGTCCATCTCCCAGGTGCGAATCTGAATTTCGATGCGCTCTCCGGCGGGACCGATCACCGTGGTGTGAAGGGACTGGTACATGTTGGGCTTGGGCCGAGCGATGTAATCTTTGAACTTGATGTCGATGGGTTTCCACATGGAATGGATGAACCCGAGCGCCTCGTAGCACTTCGGAACGGTTTTCACGATGATGCGAAAGGCGATGATGTCGTATACGTCCTCGAAGGCCAGTTCCTGGCTCTTCATCTTCTGGTAGATGCTATAGGCGTATTTGTAGCGCCCCAACACCTCGCATTCCAGTTCGTTTTCGGCCATCTTTTCCCGAATGATCTTTTTTACCGACTCGACATACGCCTCCCGCTCTTTTTTGTCCTTGGCCAGGCGGTCCTCGATTTCGGCGTACTCCGTCGGCAGGATATGGCGAAAGGCGGTGTCCTCCAGTTCCCGTTTCATCCAGTAGATACCGAGACGGGCTGCCAGGGGGGCGTAGATGTCCAGCGTCTCGCGGGCGATGGCCCTGCGCTTGGCCTCCTTGTGGAATTGAAGGGTCCGCATGTTGTGCAGCCGGTCGGCCAGCTTGATGAGGATGACGCGCAGATCGTCGGCCATGGCCAGCAGCATTTTACGGATGCTCTCGGCCTGCCGCGCCTGGGCGTTTTCAAAGGTCAGGGAGCTGAGCTTGGTGACCCCCGAAACGATGTGCAGGATTTCGTCTCCGAAGAGCTGTTGCACTTCCTCGTTGGTGGCGTGCGTGTCCTCGATGACGTCATGCAGGAGGGCGGCGGAGATGCTGACCGCATCCAGATTCATATCCGCAAGGATATAGGCGACCTCCAGCGGGTGAGAAAGGTAGGGCTCGCCGCTGAGCCGTACCTGCCCTTCATGCACGCGCGCGGAAAAGATGTAGGCTCGGTCGATGATGTCGATGTCGGAGTCGGCATTGTACTCCAGAACCCGATCGACTATGTCGGTGATTCGGATCATGCGGCATCAATAGGCTTTGGCGAAAACCACACGGCGCTCGCTGGGCCGTCCGCAGCAGATGCATCGACCGCTCTGCCGTTCGCCGTCAAAAGGGACGCACCGGATGGTGGCGTTCAGATCGTTTTTGATATCGGCTTCGCAGGCTTCGGCGCCGCACCAGTGCGACAATGCGAACCCGCCGTGGATTTCCGGCTTGGATTCGTTTTTCGGTGTGAAAAAGGAGGTGAACGCCTCCTTTTCGTCAATGGAGACCGTGTTCTCCCGGCGGAAGTCCCTGGCACGGTTGAACAGGGTCTGTTGGATCTCGTCCAGGATCGTTTTGATCTCCCCGACGAAACGATTCCGGTCCATGGAGGTTTTTTCCCGGTGGCCTCGGTCGCGGCGGGCGAAGAATACGGCCTCGTTGTCGATGTCCCTCGGCCCGATCTCCACGCGCAGCGGGATTCCCTTGCGAATCCAGTCCCACCCGCGGGCGCCCCCGATGTCCCTTGTGTCGATTTCCACCACCAGATTTCGTCCGTGGTAGCGCAGCTGCCTCAGCTCAGCGGCCAGCGCGCGCGTGTAGTCCATAACCCGGCCGGCCTGGTCCGGGTCGTGCAGAATTGGCAGGAGCACCACCTGCGCCGAGGCGATTTTTGGCGGCAGGATGAGCCCGTCGTCGTCGCTGTGGGTCATGATCAGGCCGCCGATCATGCGTGTGGAGGTGCCCCACGAGGTCGTCCAGGCGAAGTCCTCCGATTCGTCCGCGTTTTGGAAACGAATATCGGAGGCCCGGGCAAAATTCTGCCCTAAGAAATGGGATGTTCCCACTTGGAGGGCCTTTCGGTCCTGCATCATGGCCTCGATGCACTCCGTCTCCACGGCGCCGGGGAATCGCTCGGAGGCTGTCTTCCGACCCTTGATGACCGGGATGGCCAAAAATTGTTCGGCAAAATCGGCATAGACATTGAGCATCATTCGGGTTCTTTCCACAGCCTCGTCCGCCGTGGCATGGGCCGTATGGCCTTCCTGCCAGAGGAATTCACTGGTACGCAGGAAAATGCGGGTCCGCATTTCCCATCGGACAACGTTGGCCCACTGGTTGATCAGCACCGGCAGGTCTCGGTAGCTGTTGATCCAGCGGGAAAAGGATTCTCCGATGATGGTCTCGGAGGTGGGCCGCACGACCAGGGGCTCCTGCAGTTTTCCGGCCGGGACGAGGCCGCCTTCAGGACCCTTCTCCAGGCGGTGGTGGGTGACCACGGCGCATTCCTTGGCAAAGCCTTCCACATGCTCGGCTTCCTTTTCCAGAAAGCTCAATGGAATGAAAAGGGGGAAATACGCGTTTTTCACACCCGTGGCTTTGAACATGTCGTCCATCGCTCGGACGATATTTTCCCATAACCCATAGCCCCAGGGTTTGATCACCATGCAGCCGCGTACCGGGGAACGCTCTGCAAGATCGGAGAGTCGGATCACCTGTTGATACCACTCCGGATAGTCTTCTTCGCGGGTCGGCGTGATGGCCGTACGCTGTTTGCTTCCCATGTTCGAATCCCTCGTTGGTTGTCGTATTTGCAATCCCATCACTGCCCGGATCCGGGGGGCGTATTCACGGAAAAAAGGAAGAAACGATCATTGAACCGGATTTCTTTCCGGCGGATCATCCTCGGAGTCGAATGCGCCTTTCTCTTTCAAAGAGCGGATTTCCTCCAGCAACACGGCCGCCAGGCGGTCCTGTGGAACCGATCGCACCACTTTGCCCTTGCGGAACAGCACCCCTTTGCCGTCGCCGCCGGCAACGCCCACATCGGCCTCACGGGCCTCGCCGGGACCGTTGACGACACAGCCCATAATCGCGATTTTGCAGGGCTGCTTTTCGAACAGCAGCGCCGCCTCCACCTCTTCGACGATGGCAAACAGGTCGATCTGGCATCGACCGCAGGTAGGGCAGGAGATGATTTCCGGACCCCTGCGGCGGATACCCAGCGCACGCAGGATCTCGTACCCGACCCGAACCTCCTCCACCGGATCCCGGGTCAGGGAAACGCGGAGCGTATCGCCGATTCCCTCGGAAAGGAGCATGCCGATGCCCAGAGACGATTTGACGATGCCGGCAAACAGTCCCCCCGCCTCGGTGACGCCCACGTGCAGCGGCACGTCCGACCGCGTCGACAGCAGCCGGTAGGCGGCCAGTGTTCGCGGCACGTCCGAGGCTTTGAGGGACACCTTGATATCGGTAAAGTTCATTTCCTCGAGCTGCCGGACATGCCGCAGGGCGCTTTCCACCATGGCTTCGGCGGTGACGCCTCCGTACCGGTGCAGCAGGTCCTTTTCCAGGGATCCGGCATTGACGCCGACACGAATGGCCAGCCCCCGTTCACGGGCGGCGTCCACCACGGCCCGGACCTTTGTTTTCCCGCCGATGTTGCCCGGATTGATCCGCAGGCCGTCCGCGCCGGCTTCGGCGGCCGCTATGGCCAGCCGGTGGTCGAAATGCACGTCCGCAATGACGGGAATTTGCACCCGCCGACGGATTTCGGTAATGGCCGCCGCCGCCGGTCGGTCCGGCACCGCCACGCGTACCAGCTCGCAACCGGCCTTTTCGAGGCGACGGATCTGCTTTACGGTTGCGTCCACGTCCCGGGTGGGCGTGTTCGTCATGGACTGCACCGTAATCGGAGCTCCACCGCCCACCTGGATGTTTCCGACCCTTACCGGCCGGGTCCGCTTTCGTTGGATGGAAAATGACATGCAATCGTCTGGGACGAGGGTACCGATGGCGGCGGAACGGCTCATCCGATTCGGGCAAATGGATTGGTGCGCTTTTCCCTGCCGATCGTTGTGGTTCCCATGTGCCCGGCATAGACCACCGTATCGTCGGGGAGTGTGAACAACTTGTTTTGAATGGCGTTGATCAGGGTGCCGTAGTCACCGCCCGGAAAATCCGTTCTTCCAATGGATCCGGCAAACAGGGCGTCGCCGACGAAAACCACCCCGTCGGCGTACAGGGAAATTCCGCCGGGCGTGTGGCCGGGAGTGTGGAGTACCCGAAAAGTGATATTTCCCACGGAGATTTCGTCACCGTCTTCGACGGTGCGGTCCGCATCCGGGCTGTTTTCCGCCGTCATCCCCCATGAGGCTGCACTGGCGGCCAGACTCTGCAGCATGCCGGCGTCAGCTGCGTGGATAATGATGGGCGCTCCCGTGGCCTCTTTCATGCGACGGTTGGCTCCGACGTGGTCGAAGTGGCCATGTGTATTGATGATGGCCTCCACCTTCAATGAATGCTCGGCCAGGCTCATCAGGATTCGATCGGCTTCATCCCCGGGATCGATGACGGCGGCTTTTCGGGTATCTTCACAGCCCACAACAAAGCAATTTGCCTGGATGGGGCCGACGGTCAGGGATTCGATGATCAAGGGTGACTCCTTTCCTTACTCGTCCGTTTTACCACGCCGCGTTTGCCACGCACCGGAACGAAAGCGGAGGGTTTTTCACCTTCGGGCAGTCCGGAAGGCAAGCTGTCATCCTCTCGCTTCGGCATGGGGGCGGGGGCGGCATGGAGCACATCGAACTCGATGTCGCCTTTCTCCATAGCCAGATGGATGCTGTCCAGAATGCCGTTGATGAAGGCGCCGGACTCCTCGGTGCCGAATTTTTTCCCCATCTCGATGGCCTCGTTGAGGGAAACTTTGGCGGGAATGTCCGAACAGACAAACATCTCGTAGACGGCGATGCGCAGGATGTTCCGGTCCACGGCGCTCATCCGGTGGATTTTCCAGTTGCTGGAAAATTGCTCGATGACAGCGTCGATCTGCTCCCTTCCGTGTACCACGCCGCGTACCAGCTCCATGAAAAACGGCTTCACTTTTTCCGCGGGCGATCGGCTCCTGCAAAACAGCGCGAGTTTTTCCTCGGACGCCTCGCGGGTGATGTCCATATAGTAGAGCGCTTGCATGGCAAGCTCTCTGGATTTTCGGCGATTGCCGGGCATTGCTTTAGGTCTCGTCCAGGGCGTCTATCAGGTTGACCATCTCCACGGCCGATACGGCGGCGCTCCAGCCCTTGTTGCCGGCCTTGGTGCCGGCTCGCTCGATGGCCTGTTCCACCGTGTCGGTGGTGATCACGCCGAATATGACCGGCATCTGCGATTCCAGCCCGACCTGAGCCACCCCCTTGCTGACTTCGGCACTGACATAGTCGAAGTGCGGGGTGGATCCGCGGATGACGGCACCCAGGCAGATGATGGCGTCGTATCTCCGTGAGTGCGCGAGTTTTGCGGCCACCAATGGAATTTCGAACGCACCGGGCACCTTTACGATATCGATGTCGTCTTGGGCAGCCCCGGAGCGTTCCAGTGCATCGACGGCACCGCCCACCAGACGGTCGGTGATGAAGTCGTTGAAACGGCTTGCGACCAGGGCAAAACGCTTTCCTTCGGCGAGCAGTTTCCCTTCGATGACGTTGGCCATGATCTCTCTCTCCTTCCTGAAACGAATGGTTCCGGGTTCGGCGCTCCCTTTCGACGGCGGCCGCATCCCGGTAGTTTCCGGCGCTGCCAATAAATGGCCAACGCGATTTCCCGACGGGCACCTCTCCGTTGCCCCGCCGAAAGCGTTGCACCTGTAACGGTTTGGCACCCCGGAACCCCGTATCCGGCAAGGCACATCCGTTACGGATTCCCGTCCAGCTCCGGGTGGGTTTCCGCCAGCAGCTCCTTGCAACGCAAGTAGCAATCGTTGTCGCCGTTGGGTGGAATCTCGATGGGAACCTGCTCGACGATGCTCAGACCGTATCCCTGCAAGCCCACCATCTTTTTGGGATTGTTGGTGATCAGGCGCATCTTGCCCACGCCGAGATCCGCCAGCACCTGCGCACCGATTCCGTAGTGGCGCATGTCCGGTCGCTCCACCGGTGGGTCGTCGACTTCGGGTGTCTCACCGATGCTACCGAGCCTGGCGTAGGCCCGCACCTTGTCCAGCAGCCCGATTCCCCTGCCTTCCTGCCGAATGTACAACAGGACCCCTTCTCCTTCCCGGTTCATCATTTCCATGGAACGAAGCAGCTGCTCTCCGCAGTCGCAGCGCCGGGATCCGAAAATATCCCCGATGGTGCACTCGGAGTGGACGCGCACCAGCGTCGGCCGATCGGGATCCACTTCTCCCTTGATCAGCGCGATATGCTGTATGTCCTCGACATCGTTTTCGTAGACGATGATCCGAAACTCGCCGGCATGGGCCGTGGGAATGGTGGTTTCCACCGCACGGCGGATGAAGGTTTCCGACCGCATGCGGTGCTCGATGAGATCGGCGATGGTGCAGATGCCGATGCCGTGCGTTTCGCTGAAGCGTTCCAGTGCCGGCATTCGGGCCATGGTGCCGTCTTCGTCCATGATTTCGCAGATCACTCCGGCCGGTTTCAGACCGGCCAACCGGGCCAGATCGACGGCCCCTTCGGTCTGGCCGGTGCGGACCATCACGCCTCCGTTTCGTGCCCGGAGCGGAAACACGTGGCCCGGTCGAACCAGGTCTCTGGGTTCGGCGTTGTCGGCGATGGCGGTCTGTATCGTGGTCGCCCGGTCCGCCGCGGAAATGCCCGTGGAAACGCCGCAGCGCGCCTCAATGGATACCGTGAAGCCGGTTTCGAACGGAGACGTATTGTTTTCCACCATCATCGGCAGATCCAGCCGGTCGATGTAGGATTCCGACATGGGAAGGCAGATCAGGCCCCTTCCGTATTTGGCCATGAAGTTGATGGATTCGGCGGTGACCTTCTCGGCCGCCATGGTCAAGTCTCCCTCGTTTTCCCGGTCCTCGTCGTCCACGAGGATGACCATGCGGCCGTCCCGAATTTCCCGTACGGCCTCATCGATGGTTAGCTTCGGCATGAAATCTTTTCGTCCTTGTCTCCCATGAGATTACTTCAAAAAACCCGTTCTTACCAGAAACGCCATGTCCACGCCGCCTGGACGCTTTTCATTCCGATCGCCCGCCGTCGGTGCCGGCTGCAGAAAGCGCTCCACGTATTTTCCAATCATGTCGGTTTCGATGTTCACGGGGTCGCCGATTTTTTTTGTACCAAGGGTGGTCCAGTCCAGCGTATGTGGGATGATGCTCACGGCGAACGAGGCGTCATCACACCGGTTGACCGTCAGGCTGACCCCGTCCACGGCGACCGACCCCTTTCGGATCAGGTAGCGGGCCAGCGGCGCCTCCACTCGAAAGGTCAAAAGAACGGCGTTGCCGATTGTGCCGCGCTGGTGAAGGGTGCCGACCCCGTCCACGTGACCGGAGACCAGGTGTCCGTCGATCCGGTCGGAGAATCGAAGAGCGCGTTCCAGGTTGACGCGGCCGCCCACCGCGAGCGTTCCGAAGGTGGTCGAGGACAATGTTTCCGGGGACACGTCCGCCTCGAAATTTCGCCCGGTCATCCGAACCGCGGTGAGGCACGCGCCGTTGACGGCGATGCTGTCGCCGATCCGGGTCCCGTCCAGGTCGAAATCGGCTTCCACCGTCATTCGCTTGCCCTCTCCCGCCGGGCGAAACTGCCGGACGGTGCCCAGGCCTTCGATGATTCCGGTAAACATGATCCCTCGTCCCTTCGCCCGCGGCGGCGAAAAGCGAGCATCCGATGCTGTGGGTGCCCGGCCGCTGCGGGTCACCTCTTTTGCGGATAGCCGACGATCATCACATCATCGCCGAATCGGCGGACGGCAGACCGTGCCACCGGTATGCTTCGGTCCATGGTTTCGACGCCCGGTCCGGCGCAAACGGGAATGCCGTCGTCGCCCCCCAGGATCTTGGGGGCGAAAAAGAAAAAGCACTTGTCCACGACGCCCGAGCGGAAAGCCTCCCCGAGAACGCGGCCGCCGCCCTCGATGAGCATGCTGGTCACCTCCATGGATCCCAGCCTCCGCATCAGCGGGCGCAGGGCGATCTTCCCGTCCCGCACCTCCGACGGGATCACGTGCGCACCGATTCGCTCCAGGCGGCGCCTCCGATCCGAATCAGCGGAAACACCACATATAATAAAGGTTTCGGCATCGGAGTCAAGGTGAAGCATCCGGGCGTCGGGAGGGGTGCGCAGGTGGGTGTCCAGCACGAAACGCATCGCATCGCGGCCGTTAAAATCTTCAATGCGGGTGGTCAGGCTCGGGTTGTCGGCCTTCACGGTCCCAACGCCCACCAGGATGGCGTCCACGGCATGCCGGAGCCGGTGCACGAACGCCCTGGATTCAGCCCCCGTGATCCAGCGGGAATGGCCCGTGCGGGTGGCAATCCGCCCATCCAGGGTGGATGCGCATTTGGTGATCACGAAGGGAAGCCCGGTGCGGACGTTGTGCAGAAAAACCTCATTGAGTTCCTCGGCCCGGGCTCGTCCGACGCCGCAGACCGTCTCGACCCCCGCCTTTCGAAGTCGCTCCAGGCCGCCTCCCCTGACGTCCGGGTTCGGATCCTCCATCGCGGCAACCACGCGCGCCACGCCGGAGTGCAAAATCTTTTCGGTGCAGGGCGGCGTTCGCCCCGTGTGGTTGCAGGGCTCTAGCGTGACGTACAGCGTGGACCCGCGGGCCCGCTCACCGGCGTCGTCCAGTGCCTCGACTTCGGCATGAGGTCCGCCGGCTTTCCGATGGTAGCCTTTCCCCACCACCGTGGCATCCTGGACCACGACGGCTCCCACCATGGGGTTGGGAGCCGTGAACCCGCGTCCCTTTGCGGCGAGTTCCAGGGCCATATCCATAAAAAAGGTGTCGTTCATGGGATTCAAATACTCAGGGTGCGGCCGAGAACCGATGGGAGGGGCTATCGTTTTTGCTCGCTCAGCAGGCTTTTCAATTCCGATACGAAATCGTTGACGTCTTTGAACTCTCGGTACACCGAAGCAAAGCGCACATAAGCGATATCGTGCAGGTCGTGGAGCATGTGCATGACCTTTTCCCCCACCTGCGGCGACGGGATTTCCTTTTCACCGGTTTCGCGCAGATCGCGCTCCAAATCTTCGAGGAAGGATTCGATGGTGTTCATGCTAATGTCCAGCTTCTCACAGGCTTTCTGGATGCCCGCGCGGACCTTTTCGCGGTTGAACTCTTCGCGGCGGCCGTCCTTCTTGATGATCATCAGGGGGATTTCCTCGATTCGCTCATAGGTGGTGAATCGCCTTCCGCACTCCAGGCATTCTCTCCGCCGGCGGATTTCGTTGCCGCCCTTGCTCAGCCGGGAATCGATGACCTTGTCTTCGGACTCTCCGCAAAACGGGCAGTTCATGGGGTGTCTCCTTCGCTTTCGTTGGTCAGGTTCACCACTTCGACGCCGGCTTCACGCAACATCTGGCCGGACATGTCGTCGGCATACCCGGACCGGTACAGGATCCGCCTGATTCCGGCATTGATAATCATCTTGGCACAAATGGAGCAGGGCAGGTTCGTGCAGTACAAGTCCGAATCCTTGATGGAGACGCCGTGGTATGCCGCCTGGATGATGGCGTTCTGTTCGGCGTGGATGCCGCGGCACAGTTCATGGCGTTCCCCCGAGGGAACGTCGAGTCTTTTGCGCAGGCATCCAGTCTGCGCGCAGTGGTCGATACCCGAAGGGGCTCCGTTGTAGCCGGTTGACAGAATGCGCTTGTTCTTCACGATCACGGCGCCAACGGAGCGGCGCAGGCAGGTGGATCGTCGCGCCACCAGCGCCGCGATGTCCATGAAATACGACGGCCAGGATGGCCGGCGGCCAGCGACGGGTTCCGTCCCGGTGTCCATTTCGCTTTTCACGCCTTGTCCCTTCCGGCTGTTTCGTAAATGGGAAATGCGCGGCAGAGGTCGGCCACCCGACGGCGCACCGTCTCGATGGTCTTTTTATCGGAAACGTTGCGGACGATTTCCAGGATGGCATCGCCGATTTGCTCCATTTCCACAGTGCCCATGCCGCGGGTGGTCACTGCCGGGGTGCCGATGCGAAAGCCGCTGGTGACCCCGGGCGGAAGGGGGTCGAACGGCACCGCGTTTTTGTTGACGGTGATGCCGACCCTGCCCAGCACTTCCTCGGCATCTTTTCCGGTGATGCCGGATTTGCGTAGGTCCACCAGGATCATGTGGTTGTCGGTACCACCCGAGACGAGGTCCACCCCCCCCTCGAGCAAACGGCGCCCCAGAACCTGTGCATTTCGCACAACACGGCTCTGGTAGTCCCGGAAGGCTTCCGTGCTTGCTTCCCGGAACGCCACGGCTTTGGCGGCGATGACATGCATGAGCGGGCCGCCTTGGATCCCGGGGAAGATCTGCCGGCCAAGCCGGTCGGCAAAATCCTCGCGCGCCAGAATCAGCCCGCCCCGGGGCCCCCGGAGCGTCTTGTGCGTGGTGGAGGTGACCACGTGTGCAAAGGGGATGGGGGACGGATGGAGATCTGCGGCTACCAGGCCAGCGATGTGCGCCATGTCCACCATCAGGACGGCGTCAATTCCTGCGGCGATGTCGGCAAACCCACGGAAGTCGATCCGGCGGGGATAGGCGCTGGCTCCGGCGACGATCATCTTGGGCCGGTGTTCCTTTGCCAATCGGGCCACCGCCTCCATGTCGATGGTGCCGGTTTCCCGGGACACACCGTAGTGGACGAAGTGAAACAGGCGGCCGGAAAAGCTCACCGGGCTGCCGTGTGTGAGGTGTCCCCCGTGGGCCAGATCCATGCCGAGTACCGTGTCGCCGGGCTCGAGCAGGGCGAAGTACACCGCCATGTTGGCCTGGGATCCGGAGTGGGGCTGCACATTCACATAGGCGGCGCGAAACAGCTCAGCAGCACGTTGGATGGCCAGTTTCTCGGCGATGTCCACCTGCTCGCAGCCGCCGTAGTAGCGCTTGTCCGGATACCCTTCGGCATATTTGTTGGTCAATACGCTTCCCTGCGCTTCCATCACGGCAGGGCTGGCGATGTTTTCCGACGCAATCAGCTCGAGGTTGGACTGCTGCCGCTCCAGTTCGCCGGCCAGCACGCGGGCGATATCCGGGTCGGTCCTCTCCAGGTAGGGGTGGTGCGGCGTAGGTTCTTTTCGGCCTTCGGTCACTTTTCCTCCCCGGATTCGGGAAAATTCATGCGCTCCAGGGAGTCGAACTGCTCCAGACGATCCTGGTGCCGCCCTCCCTCGAAAGGGGTCTGCAGCCAGGTCTTGACCACCTCCTCGGCCAGCGTCTGGCCGATCACCCGGCCGCCGAGCACCAGGATGTTGGCGTCGTTGTGTTTGCGGCTCATGATGGCGGAAAACAAGTCGCCGCACAGGGCAGCGCGGACATGGGGAAAGCGGTTGGCCACCATGGACATGCCCAGACCCGTTCCGCAGAGCAGGATCCCCCTTTGGAACTCTCCGCTGGAAACTTTGGCGGCGACCATCGCGCCGAAACGCGGATAGTCGACCGAAGCATCGTCGTGGGTCCCCACGTCCTCCACTTTGTAACCGCTTTCCAAAAGAAAACCCTTGAGCTGCTCTTTCAAGGGATAGGCGGCATGATCGCATCCGATGACGAGACGGCGGTTGGCTTCGGTCATGGCTTCCTCTTTACGGGTTCAATGTTCAACAAACCAAACCAGATGTCGTCTGTCCGGCGGCCCTGGCCTGCTCGCGCCGATTGCAGAGGGTGGCGAGGAGAGGGCGCCGGCGACGGTGTCCATTTTCTATAGGGTTTGCGGTCGGACCACAAGGAAAAAATCCCCGCCAGTGCGGCCCATTGTATTCGAAAGGGGGCCTCGTTTCAAAGCGCCAAGGGTTCAGGGTTGGGTGACCAGAAATCGGGGGTATTGGTCGATTCCGGGGTTCCGGGGTCGGCGCCGATGGGAATGATCCGGTGTTGATGGGAAAGCCGGTTTGTGCAGAAAACCGGAAGAATGCAGCATTCTTTTCAGCCAATGCAGGATCACGCGGCAGGGTGTCGGCGCAGGATCAGGCTCGCGTTGGTGCCCCCGAAACCGAAGCTGTTGGTCATGGCGATGGTCACGGCAGCCTTGCGCGCCTTGTGCGGCACGTAATCCAGGTCGCAGCCATCCGAGGGTTGGTCCAGATTGATGGTCGGCGGGATCACCCCTGTTTGCAGCGTCAGTGCCGTGAAGACGGTTTCGATGCCGCCGGCGCCGCCCAGCAGATGCCCGGTCATGGATTTGGTGGAACTGACGGCCAGGCCTCCTTTGGCGTGGTCGCCGAACACGGTCTTGATGGCCACGGTTTCGCACATGTCGTTGAGTTGCGTGGAGGTGCCGTGGGCATTGATATAGTCCACCGCCTGGGGTTCAATGCCCGCATCGGAAAGGGCGGCCTCCATGCAGCGAAGCGCTCCGTCACCGTCCGGCGGAGGGGCGGTCATGTGGAAACCGTCACCGCTCATGCCATATCCGATGATTTCGGCGTAGATGTGGGCGCCCCGCTCTAAAGCGTGGTCCAGCGCTTCAAGAACCAGGATGCCGCATCCTTCACCGACCACGAAACCGTCGCGCTCCCTGTCGAATGGGCGGGAGGCCCGTTGCGGTTGCTCGTTGCGCGTGGAAAGCGCTTTCATTGCGTTGAAGCCGGCAATGCATGTAGGGGTGATGACCGACTCCACCCCGCCGGTGATCATGGCGTCCGCGGCCCCTCGCTGAATGGCCTTGAATGAGTCGCCCACCGCATGGGTCCCGGCCGCGCAGGCGGTGGCTACCGAAGAATTCGGCCCCTTGGCGCCGAGGTAGATGGAGACCATTCCCGGGGCCATATTGCCGATGAGCATGGGGATAAAGAAGGGACTCACCCGCCGGGGCCCTTTTTCACGCACGGCATAGGCGGTCTGCTCCAGATAGGCGAGTCCGCCCAGGCCGCAGCCGGTAATCACCCCGACCCGGTGGCCGTTGGTCTCGTCGATTTTCAGACCGCTGTCCTCACGGGCCATCATCGACGCGGCGATGGCATAGGCGATGAACCGTTCGGTGCGCTTGGCTTCCTTGCGGGTGAGGAAATCTTCGGCGTGGAAGTCTTCCACTTCGGCTGCAATGCGGGTATCGAACCCGGTCGTGTCAAACCGGGTGATTTCTCCGACCCCGGACTTGCCGGCGCACAGTGCAGTCCATGTTTCTTCAACGCCCACTGCCAGCGGCGTTACCAGACCCAGACCCGTAATGACCACCCGCCTGCTCAATTGCCTGCTCCTTGTTGCCACTGCTGTCGATTCCGATCCGGCCTCGCTTGCCATCAAGGCCCCGCCCGCCGCGGGTTGGCTGAAAAGCAACCGGCAAGCATCACGGAGGGTCGGGGATTCCGGTTCGATTCACATCCTGGAAGACGGCGGCGGATCCCCTCCCGCGTGCCGGCATTCCATGCTCTGCAACGGGAGGGCCACACCCTTCCTTGCGCTCGACGGAGAAAACGACCCCTTTTCGGTCTCGCCTCTCTCAGTGATTCTTGATGTAGTCGAAGGCGTCCTTTACGGTGACGAGCTTCTCGGCATCCTCGTCGGAGATGTCCATGTCGAACTCCTCCTCCATGGACATGATCAGCTCCACCAGGTCCAGCGAATCGGCACCCAGATCGTCCACGAAGGAGGCTTCCGGAACCACTTCCTCGATGTCCACGCTGAGCTTTTCCGCGATGATCTTCTTGACTTTATCTTCTACTGACATGGATCCTCCTTGCTGCTGGTATTCTTGATGTCGATGGCGGTTGAGTCCGGTTGGGGATCCGGCCTTGCCGGATCGGTAGGGGGCTGAAGCCCTCCTCTTCTACAGGATTTCTGCTCCTTTTGACCGGAAATCCTACATGAACATCCCTCCGCTGACGTGCAGCACCTGCCCCGTCAGGTAGGACGATTCTTCGGAGCAGAGAAACTTCACGGCGGCGGCGACGTCCTGGGGCTGGCCCGGCCTTCCAAGGGGCACCTGCGAAAGCATAGTGTTGCGGGCCTTCTCCGACAGGACGGCGGTCATGTCGGTCTCGATGAAGCCGGGGGCAACGGCATTTACCAGCACGCCCTTGGGAGCGACTTCCCGGGCCACGGTTTTGGTCAATCCGATAAGGCCGGCCTTGGAAGCCACATAGTTGGCCTGCCCGGCATTTCCGATCACGCCGACGATGGAGGCGATGTTGACGATTCTACCCGATCTCTGCTTCATCATGGTGCGGGCTGCGATGCGCATGGTGCGGAAGGCCGCCTTGAGGTTGATGTCCATCACCAGGTCCCAGTCTGCGTCTTTCATGCGGACAAGCAGGCTGTCCCGGGTGATGCCGGCGTTGTTGACCAGTACATCGATGCGCCCGGTGGCGTCCAGCACCCGGTCGAAAAAGGCTTGCAGATCGTCACTGGATGCCACATCGGCCCATACACCCTGCACCTCCGCGCCCTTGTCCGTGACCTGTTTCTCGGTTTCCTGCGCCGCCGCTTTTTCTCCCTCCGGGTCATTGGGGGAAAAATAGTTGAAAAACAGGGTCGTTCCCGGCTCGGCGAGCGACGTGCAAATGGCCCTTCCGATGCCGCGGCTGCCTCCGGTGACCACCACCGTTCGCGTAGCACTCGACGTCATGATGCACCTCTTTCGGCTGCGGGTGTCCGGCTATAGCTCCTCGGTTTCCACGACGGTTCGGCCCTTGTAGTCGCCACAGCCAGGGCAAGCATGGTGGGGAAGCTTTTTCTCGCCGCACTGGGGGCATTCGGAAAGATTCGGGCCGGCCAACTTCTGGTGGGCCCGGCGCATGTCCCTTTTTGACTTGGATTTTTTCCTCTTGGGCAAAGCCATTAGTAATCTCCTAAATTATTGATATTCAAAAAAATAATCCTTCATCCGAAGGCCCGGACAAAGGTTGACTACTTAGTAATTGAATTGGGTTCGATTGTCAAGGTTTTTTGTCCTTCGTCGGGAAATTGTTCGGTTGTGCCGTGGGGCCGGATATGGTAAAGGGGCAAAGCTTTGGAATTCGATCTGAAGTATGGAACTAACTCTATGAAATTGCAGTATTAAAGAGGAAAATAGTAAAAACGGTCGCATGCGTTTTCCGCCGGAGATGGCGGCGGCGGGCCACCGGGGCACCTTGAGGGGGAGACGGTACACGATCTTGCCGGCTGGCCATAAATGACTTAATAACTATGACTTACTCGACTTCCCGGCTCACAGTTGTCTCGTGCAAGCCTTGCGATGAGGAGGAGAGCCCCTTTCCCTGGCCAGCCTGTAGGGTAATAACCAATGGATACAATTAGAAAAAAACTTTCCCGTAAGTGGGATTATCGGATGCGTCGACGAGGAGTCGAAATCCATTTCGAGGGCGGAATGCCCGAAAAAGGAAGGATGTCATGGAAAAGGTAAGGACTCGATTCGCCCCCAGCCCGACCGGGTATCTCCACGTCGGCGGGGCGCGTACGGCACTGTTCAACTGGCTGTGGGCCCGACATACTGGAGGGGTGTTCATCCTGCGCATCGAGGACACGGACGTCGCCCGCTCCACGCAGGAGTCGACCGATGCCATATTCGAGGCCATGGAATGGCTGGGAATCGACTGGGACGAAGGGCCGTTTTATCAGAGTCGGCGGGGCAATCTGTATCGCGAGGCCATGGATCGGCTGCTGGCCGCCGGGAAGGCCTATGCCTGCGACTGCAGCGCGGAGGCCCTGGAAAAGATGCGTGAGCGGGGGATGGCCCTGGACGGTAGGCCACGCTACGATGGAACATGCCGGGAAAAGGGCTTGGAATGGACCGAGGGAACGGTGCTGCGCTTCAAGGTGCCCAGGATCGGCGTAACCGTATTGCCCGACCAGGTCAAAGGCGACATCGCCTTCCAGAACGCCGACCTGGACGATTTCATCATCGCCCGCAGCGACCGCTCGCCCACCTACAACTTCACGGTGGTGGTGGACGACATCGACATGGGCGTGAACACCATCATCCGCGGCGACGACCACGTGATGAACACTCCCAAGCAGATGCTGCTGTACCAAGCGCTGGAAAGCCCGCTGCCTGCATTCGGGCATGTGCCCATGGTGCTGGGCCCCGACCGCACGCGCCTGAGCAAGCGTCATGGCGCCACTTCGGTGACGGCCTTTCGGGACATGGGTTACCTGCCCGAGGCCATGATCAACTATCTGGCCCGGCTGGGCTGGTCCCACGGAGACCAGGAGTTTTTCACCCGCGACGAGCTCATTGAAAAATTCACGGTGGAGCGCATCGGAAAGTCGGCCGGCATTTTCGACATGGAAAAGCTTACCTCGCTGAACGCAGACCACATCATGGCCACGCCGGTTGAGGATCTCGGCGCGCGGGTGGAGCCGTTTTTGACAGGGCTCGGCTTCGATGCCTCCGACACGGACTATCGCCTCCGGGTGGTGGAGACCCTCGTGCCCCGCAGCAAGACCTTGGTGGACATGGCCGCACAGGCGGCGTTCTACTACGAGGAAGATGTCGTGTTCGAAGAACAGGCCGCCAAAAAGTTCCTCCGCCCGGTTGCGCTGGAGCCGGCCCGCCTTCTTCTTTCCAAGCTGGAGGCCCTTCAGGACTGGAAGGAAAGGGCGCTGGAGGGGGTATTTCAGGCGGTGATGGATGAAACCGGCCTCAAACTCGGCAAAATTGCCCAGCCGGTCCGCGTCGCCCTCACCGGTCGCTCGGCCAGTCCCGGCATCTTCGAGATCATCGATATACTGGGAAGGGAGAAGACGGTTCTGCGCCTGAAAAAAGCGTTGGCCTTCATCGAGGCACGGGCTGCCAAGGCCGATTAGAAGTGGTTTCAAATGCCCTGAAACGGGATTCGGGAGCCTGTGAGGCGCAATTTCGAAAACGCTTGACTTGAAGCCCGCGGCACGCTAAAAAGTGGGTTCGAATTTTTTGAGGGATCGTCTAGTGGCAGGACGACGGGTTCTGGCCCCGTTAACCAAGGTTCGAATCCTTGTCCCTCAGCCAAACAGCAAAGGGCCTGCGGCCGACAGGGACGCAGGCCCTTTTTGCATTCGGCGATGGGCCGCCTCGGCAAATGCAGGCATGGGGCCGATCCCCTCCCAGAAGCGCCTTCCCTTTCTCCATTGACCCGGAACCCACCATCCGAAGCACGAAAAACCGGGCATCTGCCGAATCTCCATATATCGGATCTGATATAGTTCACTCTTGACAGATGAGAGGCGGCCCTTTAGGAAGATAAAAAGATTGCTTGTCCTCCAAACAATTGAAGACTCCCCGCAGCAAGCGACGGGGAATGTTCTGCTTGGCGGCAGTGCTGCGCAGCCCGGTAAGGAATTCTGCTACTTTGGATTCGCTCGCTACTGCCGGTTCAGTGTTCGACGCGATGTTTGCAACCCGGACTCCCCGATCGGCCGGGATAAATTCAGTTTCATCCATCTCTTTTCGTTTCTGCGTCAAAGGGTTCGGCGCACATACGGGATGATTTTCGCGCTGTTCCGCATCGTTTGTAGAGCATTTTCCACAAGGATGTGCCGGTGGGAATGGTTTTTGCGTTCCTTTCACATGGGCGGATGGATTCCCGCACCCACGTTGCGCAGGGGGGATCCCTTCTCCTGCACTTCGTCGGATAGCCATGGTGGAAACGGGGCCGAATTCGGGCCCTAAATTATAGTGCATGAATGCACAGATTTTTGTGCATTTTTCAAGGAGCCTTTACGGTGGAAGAAAAAGGAAACGCTGAACTTTTAAACACATTGATGTTTCCATTGAGCAACAGGACGCAGGGCACCGGTGATGAAGGTGGCCTGTATCCTCTTGCGGAAACGTTCTCCGATCTCATCGATGTCATGGACATCGCGATGTGGCAGCTCGACAGGGATTACCGTGTCGTCGGCTATAACAAGAAGGCCAAAGAGATTTACGGTCCGGACGCGTTGGGAGAGTTCTGCTACCGGGCGGCGGCGAAGCGCGACACCCGATGCAACAACTGTCCTGCAAAGATGGTCTACGACGGTCGTCCAAGTGGCCGGTCCGAGCACAGACGGATCGACAGCTCGGGCAAGGAGATATTCATCGACCATATCGCAACGCCCATAAGGGATGCTGCCGGCAACATCACCGGCTCGCTCGTTTTGATTATCGATATCACCCGATACAAATTGCAGGAAAGGGAACTGCGGGAACACCGCGACCATTTGGAGGAGAGGGTGATTACCCGCACCCAGGAACTCCAGGAGAGTCAAGAGAATTACCGCAGGCTTTATGAGAAGACCAGTCGGTCCGAAAAACTCTACCGGACGCTGTTCAACGCCTCGGCCGATGCCATTGTGATCTATAACCTGAAAGGGGAAGTGCAGTTCTTGAGCCCCAGTTTTACTGAAATTTTCGGGTGGCGGATGGATGAACTGAAGGGAAAACCCATTCCTTTCATTCCCGAATCGGAAAAAGAGTCGAGCCTTGTCGAGATCCACAGGCTGATCGATACCGGAAAACCATCGCGCAATTTTCCCACCAAAAGATTCACCAAGGATGGACGCAGACTGGACATCTACATCAGTGCATCCCGGTACGATGACAACGACGGTAACCCGATGGGCATTTTGGTGATCCTAAAAGATGTCACGGAAGTCAAATCGATGGAAAGGAGGCTGCAGCAGGTGCAAAGGATAGAAGCCTTGTCCACGCTTGCCGGCGGGATCGCTCATGATTTCAATAATTTGCTCATGGCCATTCAAGGGCGCACATCCCTCATGTCCGTTGAGCTCAGGGCAACACATCCCCATATGGAACACATCGGTGCCATCGAAGGGTATATCCAAAGTGCGACCCAACTGACCAAACAACTGCTGGGGCTTTCCCGTGAAGGAAAATATGAAGTTCAGGCTGTGGAGATCAATGAACTGCTCCTGAGAAGTCTGGATATGTTTGGTCGGACCCGAAAAGAAATTTCCATCAGCACCCAGCTGCATCAACCGTCACCCGTGGTTGGCGTGGACCGCGGTCAGATCGAACAGGTGCTGCTGAACATGTACGTCAATGCCTGGCAGGCCATGCCTGACGGAGGGAGCCTGCAGTTGACCACACAAACCGAATCCCTGGACGATGCCCGATGCAAACCGTACGGGATCCCGTCCGGGGACTATGCCAAGGTTTCCGTCACCGACACAGGGACAGGCATCCCCGAGGCCAACCTGCAACGGATCTTCGACCCCTTCTTTACGACCAAGGAAAAGGAGCGGGGTACGGGATTGGGGTTGGCTTCGGCTTATGGCATTATCAAAAACCACGGTGGAATCATCACCGTTTCCAGCGAGATCGGCCGTGGAACCACATTCCAGATCTACCTTCCGTTGACGGAGGATCCCGCGCAAAAGCAGTCTCCCACCGGGACGACCATCGTCAGGGGATCGGAGACGGTACTGCTGGTGGACGACGAGCAGATGATCATCGAGGTCGGCAGGGCGCTTCTGGAGAAGTTGGGATATCAGGTGGTGACTGCCCAAAGCGGCCAGGAGGCCGTCGACATCGTCAAGAGGCGAGGAGAAGCAATCGACTTGATCATCCTGGATCTGATCATGCCGGGAATCAAAGGGGGAGAAGCCTTCGAACGCATACGAAAG
Organism: Desulfobacteraceae bacterium; assembly: GCA_022340405.1. Taxonomy (GTDB): domain Bacteria; phylum Desulfobacterota; class Desulfobacteria; order Desulfobacterales; family JAJDOA01; genus JAJDOA01. Next base: position 26,507 of record JAJDOA010000106.1, read on the forward strand.
ATTCGACCCCGCATTCCTGTCATCCTGTCCAGCGGTTATGCCCTCAATGGTCAGGCCACCGAGGTCCTGAACAGAGGATGCAACGGTTTCATTCAGAAACCATTCACGATTTCTGATCTTTCCAATAAAATCAGAAAGGTGTTGTTGCCGTAGACTTCATGCCGAGACTGGCGAAACCCGACCCCACAGAGCATCTGGAAGCCTCGGCGACAGTGAACCGACGCTGTGGCCGTCCCATACCGATGCAATGGCGCGGGAAATCGGCCGCAGTCCATGGCACAAGCTTTTCCATCGAGTGCGGATGAAAGGTACAAACGAAGTCAAAGTGGGTGTGGGCGTCTTTATTGTCCGTGAGGGGTCCGTCCTCTTGGGGAAGCGTCATGGTTCCCACGGTGCCCATACATGGGCGTTGCCCGGGGGTCATCTGCAGTTTGGCGAGTCCATCCAGAGGTGCGCACAGCGGGAAGTGCTGGAGGAAACCGGGATCGTCGTGGACAGTGTCAGAAACGTCGCTTTCACCAACGATGTCTTTACCGATGAGCACCTGCACTACGTTACCCTGTTCGTGATGGCCGAGAAATGGAGCGGGCAGCCGGCCGTCCTGGAGCCGGCCAAATGCATGGGCTGGTCGTGGTTCGATTGGGCGGATTTGCCGACGCGTCTTTTCCTTCCTCTTCGAAACCTGATCAAGCAAGGCTTTGTTCTTTCCAAATCGCTTTGCGTTGGGGAACCCAAACCCGAATTTCGAGATGGCTCCTAGTGTTCTGTCCCACAAGTTACGGGCATAAGGATAGGGTCTCGTGTTGCGTCAAGCCAAAGGCGTTGATCAACAAAGCACGAAATTCGAATATCGAAATTCGAAACAATATCGAATGACCGAAATTCGAATATTCCAGACCAGGGAATTCACCGATTTGATTATGTTCATCTATGGTGGTTGTCAGAAATCCGTTCCGTTTCCCTGATGGCCCTTTTATCGAAATCGGGATCGAAATCGCTATCGAGCATTGCCGTTGAACAACCGGTTTCGATCCCGATCCCGATTTCGAGCGCTTGCCAATCGGAATATATTTTTGACAATTGCTCTAACGGGGGAAAACGGATGCGATATGCTCACACCAACATTGCTGCCAGAAATTGGAAGGTCCTGTCTGATTTTTATGTACGGGTATTTGCGTGCAGGGTGGACCCGCCCGAGCGAAAGCTTTCAGGACCCTGGCTGGATCGCGCCACGGGACTGAAAAATGCCAAACTGGAGGGTGTACACCTGCTGCTGCCCGGTCATGGTGATAGCGGGCCCACGATTGAAATTTTCACCTACGCGCAGATGCACGAAAGCGAACCCGTAATGGCAAACCATCGTGGGTTTACGCATATTGCCTTCGAGGTGGACGATGTCGACCGGACCTTGGAAAAGGTGTTGAACAACGGCGGACAATCACTGGGTGCCGTATCTGAAAAAACGGTTGAAGGCGTCGGTGATTTGAAAGTCGTTTATTGCAGGGACCCCGAAGGAAATATCGTGGAGCTTCAGTCCTGGAAGAAATGAGATCGCCTGCAGAATCGTTCCCCAAAAAATCGGAGAAAATTCTCGTGAGAAACGAAACAATTGAAAGAGCCGCCGATGTTTTCGAAGCGATTGCCGCCAACATCGAAAGCGTGATCCGAGGGCAGAGCGCGGCCGTGCGCAAACTGCTGGCCGGATTTGCCGCCGGAGGCCATGTTTTGCTGGAGGACAGTCCCGGGACCGGGAAGACGACGCTGTCCAAGGCCCTGGCGAAATCCATCGGCGCCCATTTCAAGCGGATTCAGTTTACGCCCGACCTGCTGCCCACCGACATTATCGGCGTGTCTATTTTCGACCAGAGCGACGGCAGGTTTCATTTTCACAAAGGGCCCGTGTTCACGAACATTCTCCTGGCGGACGAAATCAATCGGGCGTCTCCCCGCACGCAGTCGGCGCTACTGGAGGCGATGGCCGAAGGGCAGGTCAGCGCCGACGGAAAGCTGTATTCCCTGGACAGCGTGTTCTTTGTACTGGCCACCCAGAATCCCATCGAGAGCGCCGGAACCTATCCGTTGCCGGAAGCACAGATGGATCGGTTCGCCATGAAATTCTCCCTCGGATACGTTCCGCTGGAGGACGAGATGAAGATCATGACGGATCAACGCTCTTCGCATCCGTTGCAACACCTGCAGACCTGCGCCAGCCTCGAGGACGCCCAAACGCTGCAAACGGCTGTACAGGCCGTCGAAATCAGTGACGATGTCAAACGATACATTCTGAAACTGGTCCGCGGGACAAGGGAGTCGTCGAATGTCGCTATAGGTGCCAGTCCAAGAGCCTCTCTTGCGCTGATGCATATTGCCCGTGCGATCGCCCTTTTCAGCGGCCGTGATTTTGTCATCCCCGAAGACGTCCGGGAGATCGCGCCGGATGTGCTGTCCCATCGGCTGGTGGTCGACGCCCAGGCGCGCTTTTCGGGTGTGACGGCCGACGGTGTCGTAGAGGACCTGCTCAAGAGCGTTCCGGCTCCCGGCTAGAAGCTATGGAAACCAATGGACGGTTTTACACCAAGGGCTTGCACCCGATAGAATGAAATGACTTCACAGCTGGAGGCAAGGGCCGGATGAATCGATTCGGTTTGCGCATCCTACGCGCGGCATTCTCATGGAAACAGTGGTTTCTCTTCCGACTGACACGGGCCGGGCAGCTCGTGGCCGCAGGGATTGCAGTAAGCGCGGTCTTCGGTCTGAATACCCACGCAAACCTTGCCCACCAGATTTTCTGTTTTCTGGTACTACTGGCGGCGTTTTCCGTCTTCGCGGGGCGGCGGGGAGACATCCGCCTGTCGCTGCTGCGCCGTTTGCCCCGCCACGCAACGGTCGGACAGCCCTTCTCCTACCGGCTGTGGATCTCCAATCATCGCACAAAGCCTTTGACCGATTTGGTGTTTCGGGAAGTCATCGATACCGAAAGATTTTTGCCCGGAGACGGCACGCCGCCCGCATCCGAGGGCTCACGCCGTTCCTGGAGGGATCGGCTCTCATGGCTGGCGTACTGGCGGAAGCGAAGCCGATACCTTCCCCTCCCGCCGCAGGGGCAGGCCGCCGTAGGGCAACTGGGGGCAAACGCACGGCAGGACGTCACCATCACCATCGAACCGAGGATGCGCGGGCGCATCGACTTTACGGGGATCGCCGTCCACCGGTCCGATCCCCTGGGATTGTTTCGGTCCGAAACCCGATTCGATCAGGCCGGCTCGGTCGTCGTTCTCCCGAAACGCTATCGCCTTCCCCAGGTGGTTTTGCCCGGAAGGCGGCACTTTCAGCCTGGCGGTGTCGCCCTGGCGTCCTCCGTCGGTGACTCGGAGGAGTTCGTCTCCCTCCGGGACTACCGCCCGGGGGATCCGTTGCGCCGCATTCACTGGAAAAGCTGGGCCAAAACCGGCAAGCCGGTCGTCAAGGAATACCAGGAAGAATTTTTCGTCCGCCATGCTCTCGTTTTGGACACCTTTCATTCCGGACCGGATGACCGTATCTTCGAGGAAGCCGTTTCCCTGGCGGCTTCCTTCGTATCCGCCGCCCAGAGCGAAACCTTGCTGGATCTGATGTTCGTCGGTCCGGAGGCCTATTGCTTCACCTGCGGCCGGGGACTGACGCACACGGACAAAATGCTGGAAATCCTGTCCGGTGTGACCGCGTGCAGCGACCGCTCTTTCGAAGACCTGCTCCCCCTCGTGTTGCAGCGGGCTATGCAGCTGAGCGCCTGTATCTGCGTTCTCCTGGCCTGGGATGAGCACCGCCGACGCCTCGTCGGAATGCTGCGCCAATTGAATGTGCCTGTGGAGGTGTTCGTTTTGACTGCGGATGGAAAATCGGACCCGGAACCCGGTCCCATGCAGGACCGTCCGCACCGGTTTCACGCACTGGCATCCGGCCGCGTGCAGGAGGAATTGGACCGACTGTGAAGACACCGCCGCTGTTGATGGGAGCGACCCTCCTGTTCTGGGGATGGCAGACCGGGTTTTGGATCTGGGCCGTCCCCATGGCCCTTGTCCTAGAAGCCTCCCGGTATCTCCCATACCGCTGGGATTGGACGCCGCGGGATTTTTACCGGCTTTCCGACTTCAGCGCCCTGTTGCTGATGGGGATGGTCGCCTTTCGATTCATCGCCGGCACCGAGTCCATGGCCCGCTGGCTGCCCATCGGGCTTTTCCCTCTGCTGTGCGGGCAGTGCTACAGCAATGTCGGCGGCGTGGACCGGGGCGCACTCTTTTACACCGCGCGGAAAAAGGAGAAGGAGGGGCGGTTTCGGCGGCGCCGAACCATGGACGTCTCCTACCTCTATCTGGCCTGCGTCATCATTGCCGCCAGCGCCGCGAACCAGCGGACGCCGGCCTTTTACGCCGGGATGACCGTCCTTGTCGGTTGGGCGTTGGGGTACCGGCGGCCTCCCGCCAGACGGTGGCCGTTTCTTCTCGTTTTTGTGCCGGTTGCCTTCATCGGATTCGGTGCATCCATCGGGTTGCACAACCTGCAGGTCTGGTTGGAGACGGATGTCATCCAATGGATGACCGACCGGCAGCAGGAAACTCGAAACCCTTTTCGCAGCATGACGGCCATCGGCGAAATCGGAGAACTCAAACTACACGACCGCATCCTCCTGCGGGTCAAACCCATCGGCGCCTTTCGTGCCGGTCAACTGTTGCATGAAGCCAGTTTCAATCGCTATCGAAACGGTCTATGGATCGCCGGACAGGCCAGATTCGAGCCGCTGTCCCCGGCGGGTTCCCGGAACCGCGGCACATGGAACCTGGAAAAACCGCCTTCGGAGCGTGGATTCGTCTCCGAGATCACGATGAAGCTCCGGGATGGAAAGGGGGTCTTGAGTCTGCCCCTTGGCTGCTATCAGATCCGGTCATTGCCGGCCAAGAAGCTGGAACGGAATCCATACGGAGCATTCCGGGTGAGCGCATTTTCCCCATTCGTAAGCTACCGGGCGCGGTATCATCCCTCCGTTCGACTGCAAGCCGAACCCAACGACAACGACCTGGATCTTCCAACCTCCGAGCGGGAGGTCGTGATGGCCCAGCTGAAAGCCCGAAATTGGAGGGGCGGATCCCCGAAAGAGGCTGTGGAATTCGTCCGCAGCTTCTTTCGCTCCGGTTTCACCTACAGCCTGAAGCAGGAACCCCCAAGAAAGGGATTGACCCCGCTTGCTCATTTTCTGCAGGTCTCCCACTCCGGGCACTGCGAATTTTTTGCCACCGCAACCGTCCTGATGCTCCGAGGGGCGGGCATCCCCGCCCGATATGCCACCGGATACGCGGTAAGCGAGTACAGCCGACTGGAGAAGGCCTTTGTGGTTCGCTCCCGCCACGCGCACGCATGGGCCCTGGCGTATCTGGACGGATCGTGGGTGCCGGTGGACACGACCCCGTCCATATGGCTGGAGGCGGAGCAGGAGCAAACCGGGGTCCTGACGCCTGTGGTGGACCTGTTCCGTTGGGCCGGCAACCGTTTCGATATCTGGCGGCATCATCAGCGCTTCGGCGGTGGTTCTCGAGGGTGGCTGCTGTTGTTGGCCCTTTCGGGAGGGATCGTTCTCCTCTGGCGGGTCCTCCGGAAGAGAGCATCGAGAAAGCAGCAAACCCGAACCGTATCGGAGACCGTGGATGAAGCGACGCATCCGGTCTCCCCCTTCACTGCCGTGCAGGAAAGCCTGATCGATGCGGGCTATACCAAGAATCGATGGGAACCTCCGGGAGAATGGATCGCGAGGCTGTCTCGTTCCGGGCTGGGCCCCGACCTGGCCGACGACCTTCAGTTCGTTGTCCGTCAGCACTACCGGGTTTGCTTCCATCCTAAAGGGCTGTCGGATGACGAGTTGCAGCAGATGAAGATCCAATGCCGGTCCGTGCAGGAAAGCCTGGCCGGTATTCAGCAAAAGACCAAGGGGTGAGGAACCTTCCGCATGGGTCGATGATCCTGCCGAAAACCGATGCGGAGATTCGTCTCGTTTGATCTTTCTCCCTTATCCCGCTATGATGGAGCCCTGCCTCCGATGCTTCTCCATGCATGATTCCGGATGCTGACGCGACCCCCGCTTCGTGGCTCGCTCGACCACAGACGGCGTTATCGATCACGACGGGACCCCCACTTCTCTACCGGCCTCTCAGGTTCTGGCCTCGGCGGCCCTCCAGCCGCCAGATCTTCGATTTGGACGAAGGGGGCAGGGTATGAACAGCGCCATGCGCTGGACAGGCCTGGAAACCCATAGCCGAAAGGGAGGAGGAACATGCGAAATGTCGCCACCAACTACGACACCTTGATTCAAATCACCCGGTCCCTGTCCCGGTCGAGAAAACCGGAAGAAATCATCCAAATGACGGTGGAGAAGATCCCGGCCACTCTCGGCATCAAGGGCTGCGCCCTGTTTTTGATTCATCCGGAGACCAACGAAATGGAACTGGCCGCCGCTTACGGGCTGAGCCAGGAGTACCTGAACAAGGGGGCGGTCAGCGCGCTTCGCTCCATCGCCGATTCCCTGAACGACGGGCCGGTCGCCGTTTACGATGTAAGCGACGACCCAAGAATCCAGTACCCGGAGGCCGCAAAAAAAGAGGGAATTGCCTCCATCCTATCCGTACCGATTTTGGTGGGAGACGATGCCATTGGCGCCGTACGGGTGTATTCGGCCGAAACATGGGAGTTTACCCTGGATGATGTCAATTTTGTCCAGAGCCTGGCGCAGATTGCCGGCATCCTCATCGACATGAGCCGCCTGCATCAAGGTCAGAACGAGTACATCGACGTGCTGAGCACCATGTGCGGATCACCGGCGCTGTAGCGGCGTGTGCATCCGGGTTGCCGATGCGAAAGGAGTCGGATGACATCCAGGCATCTTTCGTTCTTTCCCCTTCCGTCAACCCGCAGCAGAAAATGGGGATGGATCCGCCAATCCGGCATTGCGGTGACCGGTGTTGTTTTCCTGCTGACCGCGTGTACAGGGATCTCCGGAAGATCCGAATTCCCGGATCCGGAGCGGGCGGTGTTCGGTCCTGCCGTACGGGTGGGGACACTGGAGAACGAATCGCTGCGGGAATGTTCGGGACTGGCGGCATCGAACCGGAGAAGCGACTTGCTATGGGCCGTCAACGACAGCGGGAACGGTCCCTATCTGTACGCTTTGCAACTGGACGGCCGGGACATGGGCCGCATTCGGGTGGAGGACGTTGTCAATCGGGACTGGGAGGGGCTGGACTCCTTTGTGCTGGACGGCGAGTCTTTTCTTCTCGTCGCCGATTTCGGCGACAACCGGCAGCAGCACGGCGTGCATACCCTCGTCGTGGTCCGGGAGCCCGTGACGCCCAACGGGGGCTATGGGAAGGAAGACACCGTGCCGGTGGCGTGGCGCATCCGATACACGTATCCCGGCCGGTTGCACGATGCGGAAGCTGTGGCCGTGGATGAGCGAGAGGAAAAAGTCTTCGTCTTGACCAAGCGGGATCGGGCTCCGGTGCTGTACGAAGTTCCGCTCCGGCCGCCGGTCTCGGACTCGCCGGTGGCTGCCGGCCGGCTCGTTGCGGTGGCGGGGATCCCGCAGCCCACGCCGGAGGACTGGCTTTTCCCCTACGGTGCCTATCGATCCCAGCCCACGGGCATGGACATCGATCCCCCCGGCCGCCTGGCCGTTGTATTGACCTACAAGGATGCCTATCTTTTTTCCCGGACACCCGGTGAGGGGTGGGCCTCCGCCTTTCTCGGCGTTCCTGTGGTGATCCCTCTCCCACCTCCACAAGACCACCATGACTTTCAGCAACGGGAGTCGCTGTGCTTCGACCGTGACGGCAGGCGCCTTTTTGTAACCTCGGAGGGTAAAAATGCGGCATTGTACATGCTGCAGGTGAAGGGGGGCATCGGCAACCCATAGAGGTGGACCCGTGAAAAAAAACATCGGTTTTTTATCCACGCGCTTTGCCGGCGTCGACGGAGTGACGTTGGAGGCCAGCAAATGGGCACAGGTTCTCAGGGGCATGGGGCATACCTGCTTCTGGTTTGCCGGACAGCTGGACAAAGACCCGGCCCGCAGCATGCAGGTGCCCGAGGCCTTCTTCCAGCACGAAAAGAATCTTTGGATCAACGAACGCATCTTTGGCCGAAAACAAAGAGACCCGGTCGTAACCGACACCATTCAAGAGGTGAAAAACCGGCTCAAGGAGCGCATCAGGGAGTTTGTTCGGCGGTTCGACATCGACATGCTCATCCTGCAAAACGCCCTTACCATTCCCATGCATGTGCCCCTTGGCATGGCACTCACCGAATTCATCGCCGAGACGCAGACTCCCACCATCGCACATCACCACGATTTTTATTGGGAGCGTACCCGCTTTTCGGTCAATGGCGTGGGGGATTATCTGCGCATGGCCTTTCCGCCGAACCTTCCCAGCATGGAGCATGTGGTGATCAATTCGGCCGCCCAGGAGGAGTTGGCGCTGCGCACCGGTATCTCCTCCATCATCATTCCCAACATTCTCGATTTCGAAAACCCCCCGGACGCCGCTCTCACCTGCAGGCTTACACTTCGGAGCGAACTCGGGCTGCAGGAAGACGACATCATCATTCTCCAGCCCACCCGGATCGTTCAGCGCAAAGGGATCGAGCATGCGCTCACTCTGGTCAAAGAACTCGCGGATCCCCGGTGCAAACTCGTCATCTCCCACGAGGCGGGTGACGAGGGGTACGACTACGCCGACTGGCTCAAGCAGGAGGCACGGAACATGGGGATCGATCTCCGAATGCTGAACACGGACATGCGGGACCCCTGGAACGACATGGAAAGCGATAGCGATGGCCACTCCCTGCTGGACATTTATCCCTGCGCCGACTTCGTCACCTATCCCAGCCTCTACGAAGGATTTGGGAACGCCTTTCTCGAAGCCGTCTATTTTCAAAAACCCGTCCTGATCAACCGCTACGCCATTTTTGTACGGGACATCGAGCCCAAGGGCTTCGATCTGGTCGCCATGGATGGATTCCTGACGGAGAAAACCATCCGAAAGGTCCGGGAGCTGCTGAAATCCGAGGAGCGTAGGTTGCGGATGGTGCGAACCAACTACGAAGTCGCCTCCCGCCATTATTCGTATGCCGTGCTGCGCCGATGGCTGCGGATCCTCCTCATCAACTTTTTCGGTACGGAAGGAGCGGACGCATGAACCGGGTCCGTGCCGCGGTGCGGGAATGATTTTTTGCGTTGTCCGGAGAAATGATGCATGATGAAGAAGAGATCCTTTCAACTTCCAACCATGGAGGAGCCCCATGGCCACCTTTTTCATGTTCGGTAAATATTCAGCGGATGCCGTCCGAAACATGAGCATCCAACGGACTCAGGAGGCGATTGAGGAGATCAAGAAGCTGGGCGGAAGCGTCACCGCCATGCACGCCCTTCTGGGAGAATACGACCTGCTGTTTTGCGTGCAACTTCCCACCATCGACGATGCCATAAAAGCCTCCATTTCCCTGACCCGCCTGACCGGCATTTCGTTTACGACCAGCCCGGCCATCTCCGTGGAGGCTTTCGACCGTCTCGTTTTGGGATGATCGGGCACGGCCCGGATCGGACATCATCACCAGGGGCACGTCGCAGGACACCGGCGCCTCTTCCCGGCTGGACAGCCGCAGCAGCCGAGGGTTCGATTCCTTCCGGCCGAAAATGCGATGAAGTTGAAAAGCCCACCAATTGCTGGTAAGCATGGTGCTTTCCGAAGACCACCGGGGCCTCGACCCTGAAAAGGGAAAAGACCCTTTGATCCCGGCCGTTTCATTCGGTGTCTGGATCGCGGTGCCATTGCGCGCCTTTTGCGGCCCCCGATGCCCGACACCTGAACCTGTTGAACACAGGCAAGAAGCTGCGAAGGAGCCTCCATGAGCCCAACACCTCCCCAAAAACCGGAACGGTCCGAACCGACCATCGGCAAGGAAACGCCTGTCCCTTCGAATTTTATCCGAAGCATCGTGGAGGAAGACTGCCGAACCGGAAAATGGGACGGGAGGGTGGCGACCCGTTTTCCGCCGGAGCCCAACGGCTATCTGCACATCGGGCATGCCAAGTCCATCTGCCTCAACTTCGGGCTGGCCGCTGACTTCAACGGTACCTGCAATCTGCGTTTCGACGATACCAACCCCCTCAAGGAAGACGTGGAGTACGTCGATTCCATCAAAGAGGACGTGCGCTGGCTTGGATTCGACTGGCAGGATCGCGAGTACTACGCTTCCGATTATTTCCAGCAGCTCTACGATTACGCCGTGCAGCTCATCCACAAGGGGCTGGCGTACGTGGACGATCTCAATGCAGATGAAATCCGGGAATACCGCGGTACGCTCACCGAACCCGGTCGGGAAAGCCCTTGGCGGAATCGTCCCGTGGAGGAGAACCTGGATCTGTTTCACCGCATGCGGGAGGGAGAATTCCCCGACGGCAGCCGCGTACTGCGGGCCAAAATCGACATGGCTTCTCCCAACCTGCTGATGCGCGATCCCACATTGTACCGCATCCGCAAGGCCTCGCATCACCGTACGGGCGATGCGTGGTGCATCTATCCCATGTACGACTTCACCCACTGTCTGTCGGACTCCATCGAGCATATCACCCATTCCGTCTGCACCTTGGAATTCGAAAACAATCGGGAACTCTACGACTGGGTTCTGGCTCGGCTGGATGTATATCATCCCCAACAGATCGAGTTCGCGCGGCTAAACCTGACCTACACCGTATTGAGCAAGCGGAAGCTCATCGCGCTGGTGGAAAACGGTGTCGTGCAAGGATGGGACGATCCCCGCATGCCCACCATTTCTGGAATGCGGCGCCGCGGATATCCGCCGGAGGCCATCCGCAATTTCTGCGATCGCATCGGGGTGGCGCGAAGGGACAGCCTGGTGGATTTTGCGCTGTTGGAATTTTGTGTCCGAGAGTACCTGAACCGCCACGCCCCCCGGGTCATGGCCGTTCTGGATCCGTTGAAGGTGGTCATTGAAAACTGGCCGGAGGGTCGAACCGAGGAGATGGAAGCCGTCAACAATCCGGAAGACCCGGCCGCGGGAACCCGAAAGGTGCCCTTTTCCGGGACCCTTTTCATCGAACGCGACGATTTTCGGGAAGAACCTCCCAGAAAGTTTTTTCGTCTCGCACCGGGAAGGGAAGTGCGGCTGCGCTATGCCTACTTCATCCGCTGTACGGATGTCATCAAGGATCCCGATACCGGCGAGGTGGTGGAACTTCGCTGCACCTATGATCCGGAAACGCGGGGCGGCGACGCTCCCGACGGACGGAAAGTCAAGGCCACCCTGCACTGGGTCTCAGCCTCCCATGCCGCAGATGCGGAAGTCCGGCTATACGAACACCTCTTTGCGGAGGAAAGACCGGGGGAAGCCGCGGATTTCCTGACCACCGTCCGTCCGGACTCCCTGAGAACGGTTGCGGCCAAGGTGGAGCCCGGCCTGACGGGTGCGGAACCCGGCAGCCGCTGGCAGTTCGAGCGGCTGGGTTATTTCTGTGTGGACCCGGGGGATGGAGAAAGCGGCAGGCTCGTCTTCAATCGGACGGTGACCTTGCGCGACACATGGGCCAAAATCGCGAAAAAGACGAAAATATCAGGTTGACGGCATTCGGTTCTCGGCTTTTTCTCGGCTCCGTATCGAGCGCATCAGCTTTTCGGCGGCCCGAACTTCCTCAGGATAGAGGAAGCCGGCGGCGATCCACTTCTCGATGACCAGCGGCGGCGGCTCCTTCTCGCCGGCCAACCGAAGCGTTTCCGGATCTTCGAAAAGGGATGCATCCTGCATCCAGTGCGGATTCGGCACCGGGGGTGGGGGTACGGCTACAGAGGCCTCCGGTATCGGCGGCGCAACCGGCGGTGTCTCCATTTGCCGCGGGTCCGACTGGGCATGGGTTGGCTGGCGGATCACAGAAACCGTCTCTACGACGCCTCTGGATGTGCGCACACCCCAAAAATCGTTGAAAACCCCCATCATATCTTGTAGGGATCGCATCACGATTTTTTTCAAAAATGTCATTTTAAGCATCGTGTAACACCTTCCTGTAACAAGCGCCTGCCCGGACATGCGAGAGCGGAGTCATCCGGTCCGGTCGGGGTCGCAGCTCCGTCTCCCGCTGTAGTTCCGAGCCAGCGCCTACCATACAGCGGAATTCGGCAACGTCAACGGATACCGGGACCGGACCCCCAAGTACCGTTTGCCACGCCCGGCGTCCCCTCCGCATGTAACGGAGCGCTGTCTCCATAGGAAAGTTATTTGCACATCTGATGCCAATGGAGTCATGCGGTGGACCGAAACAGCATCCCGACATAGCCTACGAAACTGTCACCCGGGTTCTTGTCGTAGCTGGTTGCGTAGGCAAGTGTCTGCGCTTCGGTTGCACCGAGGCTTTTCGCCGCTGCAATGGCTGCCGCCGCCGCACCGGAGCAGCAGGCGTTTTGCCTGGCCAGCGCTTCCCGAACCACCCCTTCGGGATCCATCGCCAGCATCTTCTCGACAACGGCACGGTCGTTTTCCTCCCGCACCCACCGCACCGCCTCTGTTCCGGAACCTTTGGGGGAAAAGCCGTAATTGGGCCCGTAGTGGGTAAGGTCTGTCGAACCGACCACTTTGACGCGTCTTCCGAGTTCCTCGGCGATTTGCCGAACACGCGAACCCATCTCGGTGGCAATGGGTCCCGGAGGCACTCCCACGGGCACGATCCGTGCCTCTGGGGCAAAATGACGCAGAAAGGGAAGCTGGACCTCGATGGTGTTGTCCGGTGTGTGAATCACCGTAGTTTCGACTTGAAAATCGAAGTGTTGCATCAGCTGTCGGGCGAATTCCGCATCCACCGATAGGGGTCCGAGAGGCGTTTCCCAATCCCCCTCGGGCATGATGTGGGCCGGCGATCCGGGTCCCAGGTGCATTCCGAAAACCACAAAAACATCCGGCGGTTCCGGGACGCTGATACGGTGCAGGACGTTGCAGGCAATTTGCCCCGAAAAATACCACCCCGCGTGGGGAACGATACCCCCCACCAGCCCCTCCGGTATGGCCGACTCTTCGGGGGCATCTCTCAGGTATTGCAG
>JAJDOA010000118.1 GCA_022340405.1 Desulfobacteraceae bacterium
CTTGAGGTAAGCCATGTTCGGGTCGGTCATGAAGCTTTCGAAAGTGATGCGCGACTTGTCCACAAGAAATTGTTCCTCGGAAGAGGCCATGGCCGGAAATGCGACAGCTACGAAGCAAATCGCCCATGCAATCAGACGCAACTTGCAGGGTGCTGTTTTCATTTGAATCCCTTTGGCTTATCGTTACCGAACAATAAATGAACAGCCGAAATGATTTTGCCGGCGACGTCAGAGGAATACTTGGTCTTTCCTCGCTCTTGTTTTGAAGCCATCTCAAACTTAGGATTTTCGTTCAAGGTCAAGGGGGATCCGAGTTTTCAGCCGGAGGAATACTGCCGTATTTAGAGGACTGGAAACGAGGACCCGACACCGAGATGGGGCGAAAAGACAATTTTGAGATCGCTTCTTGACATTTTCCTCCGGGCCTTGACATGTCCCCACCTCATCCCCCACCTATTTTGATCCCTATGAGTCAATTTACGATATGTCAATGGTAAAGTGATGAGTAAAAATAGATAAAAATATGAAGATACTATGATACAGAGTAAGACTGCGTTATTATGCAACATCCGGCTTAAACCGGCAACAGCGTAGTGCGTGGTGTGAGCAGAAAATAGGAATACGCCGGGATGAAACCAGATCTGCTGCTAGCCATCGACAACGGGACACAGAGTCTCAAGGCACTCGTCTTCGATACAGCGGGCATCATGCGGGCCCGCCGACAGGTGGTGTTCGAGCCCTATCGTTCCGACCGCCCGGGATGGGCGGAGCAGGATCCCGAAGTATTCTGGCAAGCCCTTTGCACGGCCTGTCGGCAGCTCTGGTCGCAACATCCTGAGCTCAAGGCACGCATAGCAGCGGTGGCACTGACCACCCAACGGGGAACGGTGGTCAATGTCGATGAAACCGGCCGTCCCATCCGATCCGCCATTCTGTGGTTGGACCAGCGAAAGGCCCGCAACCTGAAACCGCTGGGCGGGGCATGGGGGTTGCTCTTCCGACTGGCGGGCCTCAGCAAAACGATGGCCTATTTTCAGGGAGAGGCCGAGGCCAACTGGATCCGGACCGTTCAGCCCGAAGTGTGGCGGAGGACCCACAAGTTCCTCCTGCTGTCGGGATATCTCACATTCCGCCTGGTTAACGCTTTTGTCGACTCCACGGCTTGTCAGGTAGGCTACATTCCCTTCGACTACAAACGATTGAAATGGGCCGCTGATGGGAACTGGCGGTGGCGTGTCCTGCCGGTGACCCGGGGCATGCTTCCCGAGTTGATTGCACCGGGAAAGCCGCTGGGAGCCATCTGCCGTGAGGCGGCCCGGGCGACTGGGATTCCGGAAGGACTTCCGCTGATCGCTGCGGCGGCGGACAAAGCCTGCGAGGTGATCGGATCCGGCAGCCTGGACCCCTGCGTCGGTTGTCTCAGTTACGGAACGACCGCAACCATCAACGTGACCCACCGACGCTACGTCGAGCCGATTCCTTTGCTGCCATCCTACCCATCCGCCGTTCCCGGCTACTATTCGGTGGAGGTCCAGGTGTTTCGAGGATACTGGATGGTCAGCTGGTTCAAGGAGGAGTTCGGCTGGCCGGAGAGGCAGCAGGCATCGGAAAACGGACAGGATCCCGAACTTCTGTTCGAGAGGTTTCTGGAAAGCATCCCGGCCTGCTCCATGGGGCTGGTGCTCCAGCCCTACTGGACGCCCGGTCTGAAATGCCCCGGCCCAGAAGCCAAGGGAGCCATTATCGGATTTGGGGACATTCACTCACGGGCCCACCTGTATCGATCCATTCTGGAAGGTATTGCTTTCGCGTTGCGGGAAGGGAAAGAAAGAATCGAGCGCCGCAGCGGCGTCGCCATCACCAGCCTTCGCGTTTCCGGAGGCGGGAGCCGGAGTGACAATGCACTGCAGTTGACGGCCGACGTCTTCGGGCTGCCGACGACCCGGCCCCATTTGTACGAAACATCGGGGCTCGGAGCCGCCATCAACGCTGCGGTCGGCGCGGGGTTGCATCCGGATTTTCCAACCGCGGTGGAGGCCATGACCCGTGTCGGAGACGTATTCGAGCCCGATAGCGGCAATCATCGTTTATACGACGCCCTGTACCGACAGGTGTACAAGAAGATGTATCGCCGGCTGCGGCCGTTGTACGAGAAGATTCGGGAGATCACCGGATATCCCACTTGAGGTCCAATGCACGGTGAAACCAGGAGGAATCGGACGCCTGGGGTTGCATCGGCTTTCGGGTCTATAGGATCGTTGGGTTTATTGGGATGGTTGGGTTTGTTCGATGATTGGGTTTGTTGGTCTTGTTGGGTTGCGGTCGGTTGAATGGATCGTGCGAGCCCCGAGAAACGGCCCCATTCGCAAACCGCTCTTGCAATCGTTGACGATCGTTGTATAGTGCCACATACGTAGGGGGCCGAAGTCCATGGAGGGCGATTGGGCTATCCTGCGTGATCGAACCGATACCGTCCGAAGCGAAAGCGACATGAACACCGCCACCATCGTCGTGACCGTATGCATTCTATGGTTGGTCATGGGCATTGGCTTCGCCACAGCCTATGCCGATGCCAAACGCAAGGGCAAGCCCATACTGGAGGCCTGGACCTCCTACGAAGGCATCCTCTTCGTGGTCAGCATTGCCGTCCCGATCCTGCTGCTCGTCATCAGAATGTTCCGGTAATTCCCTTCCCCCCACCGGCCGGATACCGCCTGCACGCCGCTGCAATAATCTTCGCTTTGGCATGCGCACATCGGATATCACACCTCTGCCGTCGAATCTCCGGCCCTTTCATAGCCGACATCCGGCGGCAGATCCGGACTCTGGGCCGCGGCCCTTACCAGTTCGTCGCAGCGCTCATTCTCCGCATGGCCGGCGTGCCCCTTGACCCAGCGAAATTGAACAAGCCGCTCGTCGCACAGCTCCAAGAGGCGCTTCCACAAATCGGTGTTTTTTGCCGGTTCCGAACGAGTCCGCATCCAGTTCTTCTTCCGCCAGGAACGGGCCCATCCTTTTTCCACAGCGTCCACGACGTACCGGGAATCCGTGTACAAAACGGCGGTTTTCCCTCGGGGGATCCGTTGCAAGCCGACGATGCAGCCCATCAGTTCCATTCGGTTATTGGTGGTGTTTCGATACCCGCCGGAAAACTCTTCCCGCTTTCCGGGGGTAAGCAAAACCCCGCCATACCCCCCCGGGCCTGGATTCCCCAATGCACCTCCGTCCGTGTAAAGGACCCAGCGGTCCACCGAGGGTTCGACCAGCTTTTCACCGATCCGCCTTGCCGGCTCTTGCGTCTCGCTCTTTCCGGAGCTTTCGGAAGGCCTCCCCGGTCTGCTAACAAAAGCTTCCGCTTCCTCCCGGGTGCGAAATCCCTTGTAACGGGCGCCCGGGTAGTTGCGCACCTGAACTTCTGCACCGTTCGGACCAAACCAAGAGTCGTAGACGCCGGGACGCTTCCCCCTCGATACGGCATAGAATTTTTTCTTTTTCGGCATAGGATCCTTGGCTCCCCTTGTCTTTCCGAATGGACCGCCAAATCCGCGGCTGAAAATCCCCCTATCCCGCCAAAGCGATCAGAACCGCCCCGGCCACCATGCAGGCGGCCCCGGCAAATCGGAAAACCATGTTCTCCTCCCGGAAAAAAACACCTCCATAAAACACCGATATCAGGATGCTCAGCCGCTTGATGGATATCATGTACGCCGCTCGGGTCATTTCAATGGCGTAGCCGTGGCAGACAGCATGGGCAAAAAGAAGCGCCCCTGCTACCGCCCCCTGCAACGGTCGTCGGGACAGCGTGTGCCATCGCACCTGACCGAGCAGGGTAAACCACAACATGGTGGTCAAATTCAATGCCACCAGAAACCACAGAGTGAAGAACAAGGGGGAGGAATGCAAAATGCCCAGTTTGCCGATGACGGCTCCGAAACTGAAGAGAAACGCCACCACAAGCATCAACCAGGATCCGGGCTCTCGAAAAACGGCTGCCAATGGGCTGAAAAGGCTCCAGCGTTGGGGATCGATGTGAAGGATGTAACCACCGAGACCGGTGGCGGCGATGCCGAGAAGACCCCCTGTCGTCGGCATCTCTCTCAGGAACAGGTATCCGGTTCCGATCATGAAAACCGGCGTCAGCGCCAGATACGGTATGGTCAGGGACAGAGGGGAGAGTCGAATGGCCTTCATATAAAGAAACAGCGACACCAGGTTGATGGGAACGCTCAAAACGATGCACCACCAGAAGGTAGCATCCAGCGTGGGCTTTGAGACCTGAAAAGCGGTAAAGAGAAACAGAGGCAGGCTGTAGACCATAGGGTATAGCATCATCGTGCCGGGCTGCAGATCGGAGAAGTATTTCTTGACCCAAGCGTCGTGTGTGGCCACGGAAAGCGCCGTCGCCAAGGAGAGAAGAATCCAGCTCATATGCAAAAATTCGCCTCCACGCTCTGCGGCCGCTTTGGTAAACCCTTCCGGATTCGCTCCGGGTCGGGCTCATCGGCCGGCCCCCATCCTCTCCCTTGCCTGCTCACCAGCCCCCCGACTTCCCTTTCCATCTCTCCTCTTCCGGGTACGCGGCCAACCCCGGCTTCCGATGGAGGGTCATCTTCCACCGGACCGAACGGCATGTCAAGACTTGCCATGGGAAGTCCGGCACAGGGAAACCGCCATTTCACACTTGCATTTTTCCGCGGGATATGTAGGATTGGCCGGAACGGAACTGCGCAAGGAGAGAACAACCGTCCGTGAATGGCAACGACAACCATCACCGCCCCCGCCTGTCCCCGGGATTTTTTGAAACGCCGAGTTGGTGGCCCAAAATTCGATGGTGGAGGGCCTATTACTGGCGTTGCTCGGATCCGTCCGTTCCCGTTGACTGATTCCGTCTGAAAACACCGAACCGCAACACCGCTTGTGGAATATGTCATCACCGACCCTTGCAGCGCAAATGGTCAGCTACCGCCGTTTTCACTGATTTCCGTGACAAGAACCGACCACGGAAGCCCAACGTGCTAGGAGGAACCATGGAGGTAAAAAAATTCCAGCTTTCCGAGTCCGAGATGCCGCAGCAATGGTACAACGTTCTGGCCGACATGCCCACCCCAATGGAGCCTCCACTGCACCCGGGCACCGGCCAGCCCGTCGGTCCCGAGGACCTGGCACCCATTTTCCCCATGCCGCTCATCGAGCAGGAGGTCAGCTCCCAGCAGATGATCGACATCCCCGAGGCGGTTTTGGAGAAATACCTGATCTGGCGCCCGACGCCGCTGGTCCGGGCTCGCGGTCTGGAAAAATTCCTGGAAACCCCCGCCCGGATCTACTTCAAAAATGAAGGTGTCAGCCCGGCCGGAAGCCACAAACCCAATACGGCCATGGCGCAAGCCTACTACAACAAGATCTCCGGTACCAAACGCATCACCACCGAAACCGGGGCCGGTCAATGGGGAAGCGCTCTTTCCTTCTCCTGCGCCATGTTCGGCCTGGAATGCCGGGTGTTCATGGTCAAGGTCAGCTACCAGCAAAAACCCTACCGACGGATCATGATGGAGACCTGGGGAGGATCCTGCGTCGCGAGCCCCAGCACGGAAACCCAGGCGGGACGCAAGATTCTCGAGCAGAATCCCGATTCCCCTGGCAGCCTGGGAATCGCCATCAGTGAGGCGGTGGAGGCAGCCGTCATGGACGACGACACGAAGTATTCCCTGGGCAGCGTGCTCAACCACGTCCTGCTGCACCAGACCGTAATCGGCCTGGAGGCGCAGAAGCAGATGGAGATGGCCGGAGAGTACCCGGACGTCATCATTGGATGCGCCGGAGGCGGCAGCAACTTTGCCGGGCTGAGCCTTCCGTTCGTGCGGGACAAGATCAACGGAAAAGACATCGACATCATCGCCGTCGAACCGGCCTCATGCCCTACCATGACCAAGGGACCCTTCGCCTACGATTTCGGCGACACCGTGCAGATGACCCCGCTGCTGCCCATGCATACACTGGGGCACTCCTACGTTCCGGCGCCAATTCATGCCGGCGGTCTGCGCTACCACGGCATGGCGCCCATCATCAGTCAACTCGTACTGGACCGCCTGGTACGTCCTGAGGCCCTTCCCCAGCTGGAAACCTTCCAGGCGGGGATCACCTTTGCGAGAACCGAAGGGTTCATCAGTGCGCCGGAAACCGACCACGCCGTCGCCGCGGTCATTCAGGAAGCACTCAAAGCGAAGGAGGAAGGCAAGGAAAAGGTCATTCTCTTCAACTGGAGCGGACACGGTCTGGTGGACATGGCCGCCTACGAAGCCTATCTCAGCGGCAAACTCTCCAACATCGCGCTGGCCGACGAGGAAATCCAGCGGGCATTGAACGACATCGCCCCGCTGCCGAAACCGAAACAGTACACCGGATCGCACTGATCCGAAAATTGGATCCCCCGGAGTCCGCGGAGTCGACGCGGCGTTTGCGCTGCGGATTCCGCGGATTCCATGGATGAAGCTCTCATGAACCCGCCCTCCCCTCCCGAACCGCCGGGAAACGAGATTACCGTCCGATGCCCTCGGCTGGGGCACCAGATTCACTTCGCCTACTGCCGCACGGAATCCGGCGGCCTGCCATGCTTCAAAATCCTGCACTGCTGGCAGGACCGGTTCGACGCCGCCTCCCTGCTTCGCGCCGAACTCACGCCGGAGCAGTGGCGCCAGTGCTTCGAACGACCCCCTGCGTCCAAAATGATTTCCCTGGTGGAATTGATCGAGCAGGCCCGGAAGCGAAAGGCGGACCCTTCCTGATTCCGGGATCCGGTTTTCTACCACTTGCCAAAAGGTTGTTTCGATTGAGATGGCTTCTATAGATATCGGAGAGCGGGCCGGTGCGGCTTAAGGGCTGTTTCTACATTAGGATTTTGGTTCAAGGTCAAGGAGGATTCGAGTTTTCAGCCGCAGGAATACTGGTGTATTTCGAGGACTGGAAACGAGGACCCGACGCAGGGATAAGGCCAAAGGACAATTTAGAAACAGCCCCTAGTCTTCCAGGAAGGACTCCGGGTCCTCCATAAAGGCCCGGTACAACCGGTAGTGTTCGGTGTCCGTATAGGGAACCGTGCGGACCGGCACATGGTCGAAGCTGTAGATCACGGCGCCGGGACAGGCCATCAGAATCGGAGAGTGGGTCGCGATGATGAACTGGGCATGGCCCTTTGCCGAAGCCGCCTGCAGCAGCCGGACCATCTTCAGAAGGCTTTTGGGAGAGAGAGCGGTCTCGGGTTCGTCCAGCAGGTAGAGGCCGCGGTATTGGTAGCGCGCCCGGAAAAAGGACATCAGAGACTGACCGTGGGACTGGGTCAACAGGGACCGGCCGCCGAAATAGTCCAACATTCCCGGGTCCGCTACAGCCCATTCATCCAGATACTCCGCAAAGTGTCTGGCGATCTCTGCGTCGAAGTACGAACCGGGAACTGGACCATCGCACCACTGCACGGCTATGAACTCGTGAAGCCGGCTCTCGTAAGGATTGCTGTCTACCCGTGTCCAGTCGTCCGGCTTCCAGATGTGAATTCCGCAGCGGCGGGCGACGGCCCGCAGCAACGTCGACTTCCCGGTGCCGTTTTCCCCCACAAAAAACGACACCGGTGACTGGAGCTCGATACGGCCGGTAGCTCGAAGCACCCGCAGCCGGAAAGGATAACGCTCGGGGGCCGGTGATCTCCGAACATCGATGGCGATACGTGTCAAATGCATGGAAAGTCTGGTTTGTTGGGTTTGTCTGGTTTGTTGGGTTTGTCTGGTTCGTGAAGCATCATTTTTCGTGCACTCCCCCAAAAGCGGATACCGGGGGTCGAAAACGATTGCAGGGAACCCACGATACGAGACAAACCGGAAAACGCGGCGTCAGCCGCGCCGCCGTTCCAGCCGCGCCACCGCCTCGATGTGGTAGGTGTGCGGAAACATGTCCACAGGCTGCACTTCTCGAACCGCATACTGCTCCGCCAGTACCCCGAGATCCCGAGCCAGGGTCCCCGGATTGCAGGACACATACACGATCCGGTCTACGTTCAGTTCCAGAATTAACCGCAGGACTTTTTTGTGCATGCCCGCACGGGGAGGGTCGATGACCAACAGGTCCGGCCGTTCCCGGATGCCGGAAAGGGACTCAGCGATGTCTCCCTGCACAAACCGGCAATTGTCTATGCCGTTGCGGCGGCAATTGTCCACGGCGTCGCTGACGGCGCTCTCGACGATCTCGAGGCCCACGACCCGGCGGCAGGCCTCTGCCAAGTGAATGGCGATGGTTCCGATACCACTGTACAGATCGAAAACCGTTTCCGTACCTTTCAGTGCAGCGTAGTCCCGGACCACTCCGTACAGACGCTCGGCTCCCCGGGTGTTGGTCTGGAAAAAAGAGTTGGCCGAAATGCCGAAGTGGTGGCGCCCGATCCGATCCACCAGGCAGTTGGCGCCGGCCAACGGAACTTCATACTCGCCGAATGCCACGGCCGCCTTACGGGCGGTGACGTTGTTGACCACCGCGACGATTTCGGAATGCTCCTCCATCAACTCCCCTGCCATGGTGGTCAGCACTCCGGTCTCTTCACCTGCAGTGACGAGATTGACCAGCCACCGATCCTTTGCCACCGAGTGGCGCAAAACGAGAAAGCGCCAGAAACCTTCGTGGCTGCGGAGGCCGTAGGGCGGCAGCCCCGATGTCTTCATTTTTTCCCGCACATTGTCGAGAATTCGGTTTCCGGCCTCCGGCTGCAGCAGACATGCACGGGTGTCCAGCACCTTGTGAAAGGTTCCCGGAACGTGAAGGCCCAATGCGAAGTCACGAGAGATCTCCTTGTTTTCCAGTTCCTCGCGAAGGAGCCACCGACGGTCCGAGCAGGAAAATTCCATCTTGTTACGGTAGCCAAAGATTCGCTCCGAAGGCAAAGTGGTGTGAACCGGCACTCCGTCCATCAATCCGATGTGTCGCAGCGCACCGGATACCTGCTGCCGTTTGTAGGCCAGTTGCCGGTCGTAGGAAAGAAACTGCCACTTGCATCCTCCGCAGGTACCGCTGTAGGGGCACGGCGCCTTGACACGATCGGCCGAAGGCTCGAGCACCTCGATGGTGCGCGCTTCGGCGTATCGCCTTTTCTTGCGGACCACCCTGGCCAAAACACGGTCGCCGGGTACCGCCTGGTCCACGAAAACCGCCATTCCGTCGACGCGCACCAATCCCCTTCCCCCGAACGCCAGATCGGTGACCTCGACCGTCAGTTCCTGTCCTTTTTTTACACCCATGTCGGTCTTTCATTCTCCGCAGCCCGGATGAAACCTGGTGCTTACCCCATGTTATCATTTGAAATCAAGAGATTCCTGTGGTTTAATGTTGCCCAGGTGTATTCCGTCCATCCCGGTCCTTTCGCGTCCGGTATCGCGCAATCCCATGCGGCGACAGCGGTATGTTGAAGAATGCCCGCAACACGTTGCCGGACCGACGATCCGACTGCACTGCTCTATACCCGTGACCGCGTACCCTGAACGCAAGGAGCTGTTATGGCCGACCCGCAAGCCCAAAAGCTTCTCAGAAGAGCCACCGTCAAGACGCTGCTGCGACGGCTGTTGGCCCTGGTGACACTGGTGGGACTGGTATACGGACTGGTGGCGTTGGTCTACGCTTCCAAAACCATTTTCAAGGTCAAGGAAAACTACGCCGTGGTGCTGGAGCGCTTCGGGGGCAGACGGGAGGCGGTGACGGATGTCGGATGGCACATCCGGCTGCCCTTTTTCACCCAGATCGAACAAGAGGTCACCCTGATGAACCAGCGCCTCTTTCTCGGCGGCCAGATCGAGCCCATGCGGATCATCTCCCAGGAAAACGTCGCCCTGTGGACGTCTGCGGCGCTGACATTTCGCATCCGCGACCTGAACACCTGGGCCATCGAAAACCTCGACCCGCTGAGCATCCTGCAAGGCGATTTCGACGGTATCACCAAAGATATCCTGCAGGCGCAGCGGGTCAACGACCTGGTCAGTCAGCGGGAGAGCATCAAGGAAGAAATCTTCACGGCGTTGAAGTCACGACCGATCAACGAGGGGGGTCCGACGCTGGAAGAGAAATACGGCATCGAAGTGGTCAGTTTCGTTTTGAAGGAAACCCGGTTCGGCGACAAACTTGTGGAAGCCACGGAGGAAAAAAAGCGCAGAGAGCTCATTGCCGAGGCGGAAAACTATGCAGCCGACCAGGAGGCCAGCCGCATCCGTAAACTCTATGCAGCCTACCTGGAAAGCATTCAGGCCCTGCAGGAGGGACTGGGCCGTCCGGACGGTTCCACCAACGAGGCCCTCTTCCAATTTCTGGTACAACAGAAGTGGGCCACCGCCTACGAAAAGAACCAGGCCGGGCAAAATACGGTGGTCATCCAGAACACACAAGGTGCGCCGGCGCTTACGCTGCCGACACCGGGATCGTCCATTTCCAGGCGGTCGAAAAAGGCGGAAGAGAAGCCCTGATGGCCAAACGAATCACACGCGAGATCAGCTACGTTCGACTTCCGGAGGGGCGCATTCGGGAAATCGAGAACCTGGTGGCCTCCTGGCCGTACGAAACCAAAGCGTTCATGCGTTCCCGGCTCAACCAGTACAAGCCCCCTTCGGACTGGCTCAACAGCCTTCTGGAGATCCTCCTGTCCCTGTTCATGGACAGCCCGGAGAAGCGGTTTCGCATTCTGCAGGACCCCGACATCCTCACGGACTGGCAGCGCCGGTTCGAACTCAGCGGGCAGACGAACCCGCAGGAGGCGTGGAATCGCATCTTGGAAAAGGAGGTGTCGGCGCGGGACTACACCTACATGTTGGCCCTCTTGGACGCCGACCTCACCGACGTTCACGTACCCACCGAACTGCGTCTGTTTTTTGAAAAGATCTACCGCGCCTTCATTCGGAAGGAATACCTTTCCGACCCCGGCCTTCCCAAGGCGCCCCTTCTGCTGGTTGTCGGCAGCAGCGGCAGCGGAAAGACCGCAACCATGATGCAGGCGGTCGAAGATGTCATTTTCGGCAACCAAGTTCTGCCTGAAGTGGATTTGAAACGAAAAAAAGAGGAACTTCTGGCCAACGAGCCGTTCTGGAAGTCCATCGAGGAAATCGACCCGACCCTCGCCGTTGAGATTGCCCGTAGGAAACGCCTCAAATTCTACAAGTGGTTGTCGAGCCTTCCCATCGTACGCCGCATTTT
>JAJDOA010000124.1 GCA_022340405.1 Desulfobacteraceae bacterium
ATACGCAAAGATGATTTGCTGCCCCTGTGCGACCTATTCCCTATTCGGTATCGATTTTCTCCACGATCTTTTTGGATAGAATGGGTCCCGGCTCCACCGCCTTCCATGTGGGGGTGCAGCCGTATTTTTCAGGCACAACCTTTTGCCAGATGTCTGACGCCACGTAGGCTTGCAGAGCCGCCTCGGAAACGAACACATAAAAGGCTCCCCATTCCCCACGTTCCTGATCCACCCACCAGACCTTGAACTCGACCGCGTCCATTTCCAGAAATCGCGGATAGCTTCCCGAAAACCACTCCTGCATTTCGGCCGTGGGTTTGAGTCGATCCGGCCGAAACACAACCATCAACGCACGCTTGCCTTCTTTCATTTGTCTTCTCCCTGGGTTTGCGCAGGGGAACCCTGCGTATCAAGTGATGGATGGGTGCACGGCATTTCCATCGCTGCGAAACGGCTTGTTCGAAATGCCGCAACCGTGCCGTTATCCGTTTCGGTCGAGATAGTCCAGCAGTGCGGACATCGCTGTGGTCTCGTCCTCGCGGGCCAGGGTCCGGCGGATTTGCACGATCTCGTCGTATGCCTTTTTGTCCAACAGGAGTTGCTCGTTCCGGGTCCCGGACGCCCGGATGTTCACGGCCGGCCAGATCCGCTGCTCGGCGCAGGCCCGGCTGAGCACCAACTCCATATTTCCGGTACCCTTGAACTCTTGGAAGATGATGTCATCCATTCGGCTGCCCGTATCCACCAGAATGCTGGCGATGATCGTCAGCGATCCGCCGTTTTCCACGTTGCGGGCGGCCCCGAAGATCTTGCGGGGAATCTCCATGGCCGTGGCGGCCAGGCCCCCGCTGAGCGTACGGCCGTGACTCCGTGTCTTCGCGTTGAAAGCCCTCGCCATCCGAGTGAGGGAATCGATGAACACCACGGCATCTTTCGCCGTCTCCGCCACGCGCATGGCGGTGTTCATCGCCAGCCGTGTCATCCGCATGTGCTGGGCCAAAGACTGGTCCGAGGAGGAAAAGAGAACGGTGGCCTTTTGCAAGCCCCTTTTGAAATCGGTCACCTCTTCGGGGCGCTCGTCTACCAGCAGCACAAGGACCTCCGTCTCCGGATGGTTCATCGCAAGGGATTCCGCCATGTGTTTCAGGATGGTCGTTTTTCCGGCCTTGGGCGGCGAAACGATGAGTCCGCGTTGTCCCCTGCCGATGGGGACGATCATGTCCAGCGTGCGTCCCATGAGATCCTGCGTGTCCTGGGTGAGGACAAAGCTTTCGGAGGGGTGTACGCTGACCTGGTCTTGCAAGAGGCCGATGTCGCCGTATTGCCCAGGCGACAACCCGTTGATCGTTCTCACTGCGGCCAATTTCCGGTTCCGATTTTTCCCGGTTCCCTTTTCCCCGTCGCCTTCGATGAAAACGCCCTCCGGAAGCCTCCATCTTCGGATTCGATCAGCGGGAACGAAGGAATCCTTCGGATCGGGTCGGAAGTTGTTGCCGATGTCCCGCAGAAAACCGAATCCTTTGTCTGTGATTTCCAGATGACCGCTGACAGGTTTCACTGTTTGCTCCTGGAGGGCCGACCGCCGGGCTGGACCGGCGACCGACGGGTTTCGGTTTTGGCGATGTTGCCGGTTTCGAGGTATCGTCCGGCTTTGTAACAATCCGTCGCGCGGAGGTGATGTTACGATTGCCGGCACATGATTCGAATTTCGTGCTTTGTCGATCGAAGCCTTAGGATCCACCCAGATAAAGGCCGTATCTTTTTTCCCGATAACTTGTGGGCCAAGACAATAGGGTAGGATGAAAAATGGCCGGGTCCACGGCCTGCAAAAAGCGGTGGCAGCGGGCAGCGCCGCCTGCGCCGTCCATATTCTTGTCTTTTCGATACCCCGTTTTCCTTCCCCGGTCAACCGCAGGGCACAGTAGCCGCCGTGTCCTTCCGTACCGGATGGGCCTCGAGGAGGAAAAGAGACAACGGCAGGTTGCTCTTGCCTATCCGTTAGTGAATCCATTACCATCACCATGCAAACGCTGGACGTGACCTTCCTGGCCAAACTGGTGGAGAGCCTGGAATTCTTTTTCTGCGATCCGCTTCGGTAACATCCCCACCCGGAAAGGTTCGACATGACCAAAACCCTATTCATGATCCACGGCATGTGGGGGGGAGGGTGGTATTGGAGCCCGTTTCAGGACTATTTCCAGGATCGCGGTTATCGCTGCATTGCGCCCGATCTCCGGCACCACGATATCGGGCCCGGCGATCCTCCACCGCCCGGGCTCGGCACCACCAGCCTCCTGGACTACGCCAAGGATCTCGAATCGGCGATACGGAAACGGGGCGAAAAACCCATTCTCATGGGTCATTCCATGGGAGGGTTACTGGCCCAAATCCTGGCCAGCAGGGATTTGGCAACAGCGGCGGTTCTCATCACGCCGGCCGCACCGGCGGGGGTGTTTGCCATTACCGGATCCGTACTGAAAAGCTTCCAAAAGGTGCTGTTTCGATGGGGTTTTTGGAAAAAGCCCCATCGGCTTTCCTACGAAAAGGCGGTCTATGCCATGATGCACAGGCTACCGGCCGCCGAACGGAGGGCCATTTACGGTCGCAGTGTATGGGAATCGGGCAGGGCTGCAACGGAGATCGGGTTCTGGTTTGCCGGCCTCAAGGGGGCACAGGTGGACCCGGCAAAATTGACATGCCCCCTTTTCGTGATGGCGGGATCGGAAGATCGAATAACGCCTGCAGCAGTGGTCAAGAAGGTGGCCGAACGCTACAGGGCCGATGTGTACATGGAGTTGGGGGGGCATGCCCATTGGGTGATCCGGGAGCCCGGCTGGGAAAAGGCAGCCGGAGCCATCTACCGGTGGCTGGAAGATCTGCCAAAAATTATTTCGGGGACAGAGCAAAATGACATGCAGGAGAAAACGCGTTTGCCCGGTAAAGAAAGCCGGTAGCCTGGACAGCAGGATTCGACGGCTATTTCAGAAACCATACAAGATATTGAATCCTTATGTAGCTGAAGGAATGACGGTTCTGGACATTGGATGCGGTCCCGGTTTTTTCACCGTCGATATCGCCCGGATGGTCGGCGCCACCGGGAGCGTGATCGCCTGCGATCTACAGGAGGGAATGCTGCAAAAATTGGGGCGGAAAATCCGGGGAACGGAACTGGAGGGGCGAATCACGTTGCATCAATGCAGCCCAGATCACATCGGGGTTTCCGTGATGGTCGATTTCGTTCTCGCATTTTACGTAATGCACGAAGTCCCCGATCCAGAGCGCTTGTTCGGGGAAATGGCTTCGATTCTGCAACCGAAAGGGCGTATGCTCATTGCCGAGCCGCCCTTCCATGTCTCGAGACGGGAATTCGGCGAAACCATCCGTTCCGCCGGCGACTTCGGCCTCCTGCCCGTTGATCGCCCCAGGGTGTTGCTGGGTCGCACAGTACTGCTTGAAAAACGATGACGCCGAAACACCCGCTGGGTTGCAGCCCGAGTTCCCGATCGTAGGTGGCATTTCAGCGATGCGATTGCCCCGGGGTCTTGGATTTCGCGTTTGGCCATTCGGATGGGCCATGAGATGCGGGCTTCGAAATTCGGATGCATTCCACGATAGGGGATCGACCCGGTTTCAGAGCTTTGCAGGAGCTGTTCCGGAGGTATGCCGATGAAGACCGAAGTCGCCCACATCGAGGGGGTGGTCGGTGGTTTCCGTATCCTGCATATGGCAGACGGCTGGGCGGCTGTCGACAAGCCGGCTGGGATGAGCGTACACAACGATCCGGGCCGAGATCTGTGTTCCCGGTTCACGGCTTTTTTGCTGCAGCATCCCGAAGAGGCAAGGCAGGCGGGGTGGGACTCCGAGTGCGCCGTGCACCCGGTCCACCGGATCGATCGCGATACCAGCGGTGCCGTTCTGCTGGCGCTGGGCAAAAAGCGGGTCCGTGGGCTCTCTGAAAGGCTCTCCGCGACCGGAACCAAACGATACCTCGCGGTGGTGCACGGACATTTGGAGGCGGCGCCGGATGCGATTCGGGTATGGACCTGGCCGCTTTCCAAAAAGGCTGCCGGCAGGACCCGCCCCCAAGGTCCTGCACCGCGTGCGGCGTGCACCACCGAGTGCCGCGTAATGGAGCACAGCCCGCACTACACTCTCGTCGAAGCCCGGCCGCTGACCGGGCGGCGCCACCAGATCCGGCGGCATGCAAAACTCGCCGGGCATCCCGTTGTCGGTGATCGGAGGTACGGCAGCCGGCGGGCGCTTTCCTTCCTGCAGCGCATCGGGTTCCGGCGCATGGCGCTGCACGCCGCCACGCTGACGTTTACGCCCCCCGGCGAAAAGGAGCCCGTGACCGTAGGCGACAACACCGTTCCCGGGGATTTCCGGGCGCTACTGGAAGGTGACGCATCCGATGACGCCCTTGGCGTGCATGCCGCCCCGCTGTTGCCATGAAGGGCAACAGGGCTTATTTTTATACTTTTGGATAGCAGTCTTTTCCGGAGTCGATGCCAAGAACCATTAGGGGCTGTCTCTAAATTGTCTTTTGGCCCAATCTCGGCGCTGGGTCCTCGTTTCCAGTCCTCGAAATACGGCAGTATTCCTGTGGATGGAAACTCGGATCCTCCTTGACCTTGAACCAAAATCCTAACTTGGAACAGCTCCTACCATCGAGGAGGATTGCGATGGAACCGGAAATCAAACGGATTCTCTATGCTACGGATCTCTCGCCCAACTCGGCCCACGCCATGCTCTATGCAAGCAAGATCGCCCATCAGAACGATGCCCGCGTCGTGGTCCTGCATGTCATCGAAAAGATGTCAACCAGCACCCGCTCTCTGCTCTCCTATTATGTGGACGACGAGGAGATCGAGGCCAAAAACAAGGAGCGGGTGAGTTACCAGACCGAGCGCATCCGCAAACGGCTGGATCGGCTGTGCGAGAGGGAGTGCACCCGGGATCCGGATTTTTTAAAACGGCTGGAGCGCATCGAGGTCCGCGAAGGCTATCCTGCCGACGACATTCTCAAGGAAGCCGAAGCGAGTGGAAGTGACCTGATTGTCATGGGCACGCACGGGAAAGGGAATTTGGAGAACACGTTCATGGGCAGTGTGGCCAGGAGGGTGCTGCGCAACGCTTCCCTTCCCGTTCTGATCGTGCCTCTTCCCAAGGGCAGCTCCGAGATCACGTTTCGGGACGAAAGCATTTGAGTGAAAGGAAAAGAGGCCAAGATGAAACTCGAGGGAAAAACCGTCGGTATTCTCGTGGGACCCGGATACGAAGACCTGGAATTCTGGGTCCCCTACATGCGGTTGAAGGAAGAGGGGGCCACGGTGCAGGTGATTTCCGGACGTGCAGATGAAAGCTACAAAAGCAAAAGCGGTGGACTGACCGCCCGAAGCGAGGTCGCCGCCGCAGACATCGCCGACGATGCTCTCGATGCCCTCGTAGTGCCCGGCGGATGGGCACCGGACAAGCTTCGCCGGGACTCGAGCATCCTCCGGCTGGTGCGTGACATGAACGGTCGGGGAAAAATCCTCGGCTTCATCTGTCACGCCGGCTGGGTAGCGGCCAGTGCAGGCATCTGCAGGGGCAGGCGGGTCACCGGAAGTACCGGAATCAAGGACGACATGGAAAACGCCGGCGCCGTCTGGGCGGACGAGCCGGCCTTCCGGGACGGCAACGCCGTTTGGGGTCGTGTGGTGGAGGACATTCCGGACTTCTGCCGGGAGCTGATCGCGGCAATTTCCGTTGGATGAACACACTGGGGTGCGTTCCGGACCTTACCGTAAGGGGATTCTCCTGGGTCCGGCTCGGTGCGCTCCTAGGCGATTGAGCTTCGCTGCCCCGTTCGGGAGCCTTCCATCGAACGGGGTGGGCGCCAGATCGCTTTTCGGGCCGAAAGGTGCGGGCTTCTCCCCATCTCTCCCTATCCGGCCAATCCCCTCATCAGGGCCAGAACGTTTTCACCGAGCACCCGGTGATTGTAGCCGCCCTCCAGAACGGCGAAGCATCCTCCACGGTTCCGATCGGCGGTCTCCCGGACGAGGCTTCCAATTTCCGTGTAATCGTCCGTAAGGAGCAGGCCGCCCCAGTCCTCTGCATGGTTGTCGAACCCCGCGGAAACGCCGATGAGGTCCGCCCGGCAGGATTGCATGACGTTGCTTATCTGTTGAAGATACGGGCCTCGCTCTGCAGCCTCTGCGTTGTACACGGTCGCCCAGTTCCGTTTGCCGAGGATGTTCGCCGTGCCGTCTCCATAGTGAAGGTCGATGTCCAGTACGAAGGCGGTTTCGATCTCCTGCTTGCGGCGGAGCGTCTCCAGCGCCACGGCCATGTTGTTGAAATAGCAAAAACCCCAGGAGGAAGCCGCGGAGGCGTGGTGGCCCGGCGGTCGGACGAGCCCGAAGCAGGGCTCCTTCAGGCCGATCCGCGCGGCCTGAACGGTGCCGCCTGCGGCCAGGGCGGCGATTGCGAACAACCCCTGATTTTCCACATGCCGGATGTGCATCTCCGTATGGACCGCTGCGATGTGCTGGCGCACCGCCGGTTCGGCAGTGACGAAATCCGCGTACGGATCGATCGCCTCGACGACGGCCTCCAACCGCCCGGATGCCGCCGCCGGATCCCCGGTGTAGACCCGGTAAAAATCCTCGTGAAACACCACTTTCATGGACATAGCCCCTCGGCGCAGTGGATTGGTTTCCGCCTCCCAGCAAGACACGGGCTACCAGGATTGTCAAGCGCTGGAGACAAGCATTGATTTCTTGCGCCAACAGGTGTAGGGGCGGGATTTGTCTCGACGATCCCGACGCTTTGTATGGACCCTGCCCATGAGCCTGGCAACCAAAGCCAACGTCCGCGTGCTCTTCGCTCTGACCCTGGTGCATTTCACCGGCGATTTGTACAGTTCCTTCATCAACCCCCTGTTTCCACTGTTCGTGGACAAACTGGGGCTGACGCTTACCCAGGTGGGTGTCATCGCCGGCGTCAGCCGCTTTTTGGCCTTTATCGTGCAGCCGTCGGTGGGATACCTTGCGGACCGCTACCCGACACGTCACTTCGTAATGGCGGGACTGCTGCTGCCGGTGCTCTGCATACCCCTTTCGGGCGTCGCTGCCGGATTCACCGCACTGATTTTGCTCACCGCCGCCGGGTCTTTCGGATCCTCCATGTTCCATCCGTCCGTGACGGGCATGGTGCCGGTTTATGCGGGAAGGAACACAGGGTTCGCCATGT
Source organism: Desulfobacteraceae bacterium (assembly GCA_022340405.1). Classification (GTDB taxonomy): domain Bacteria; phylum Desulfobacterota; class Desulfobacteria; order Desulfobacterales; family JAJDOA01; genus JAJDOA01. The sequence continues at coordinate 7,237 of JAJDOA010000124.1, forward strand.
CGGTGTTCAACACCGGCGGTACGCTTGCCTTCGGTGTTGGACCGCTGTTCGTCACCTGGTATGCGACCCGTTTCGGGCTGACCGCGCTGCCGTACACGATGATTTTCGGTCTCGTGGTGGCGGCCTATCTCTACCTGAGCCTTCCGATGCCCGAGGGCGAGGGCTTGCGGCACCTCGGATTTTTCGGATCCATTCGGGAGAGCATAGGACCGGTGTGGAAGAGCATCGCCCTGATCTGGGCGGTGATGGTGCTGCGGGCTTTCGTAGGGCAGAGCTTCATGACCTTCATGCCCGTGCATTTCGTCGAGAAAGGCTATTCCGTCGTGGCGGCCGGCGCCATTTTCGCCCTTTTCACCATCGCCGGGACGGTCAGCGGTCTGACGGCCGGTCATATTTCCGACCGCATCGGCTACCGGCCGGTGTTTCTGTTCTGCCACCTGCTCATGACGCCCGTGCTGGTTCTCTTTTTACGGGCGGAAGGGTTCTGGGTCTACGTGGGGTCGGCGCTCTCCGGCGGATTCGTTCTGGCCACCCTGCCCATCGGCGTTGCCATGGCCCAGAGCCTGGCGCCCCGGGGAAGGAGCATGGTGGCCAGCCTGATGATGGGATTCGCCTTCGGTCTGGGCGGAGTCCTTTCCCCGGTGGTGGGCCGCCTCGCGGATCTCTACTCCGTCCACTACGTGCTCACGGCCATGAGTTTCGTACCGCTTCTGACGGT
>JAJDOA010000330.1 GCA_022340405.1 Desulfobacteraceae bacterium
CGCCATCGAGAAATTGGATCTCGATTTGGGCGATTACTGCCGCCAGCGCGTCGTTTCAGGAAACGGCGCCACGAACGGCGACGGGAAGTTTCGGCTCGTGAACGAGCGAGGCGAGATTGTCGCCCACTCGCTGTGCGAAACGTTCGAAGGCGTCAAGACCTTCGGCAGCCGTGGCCTGACCGTTCAGCGCTACAAAGGCCTCGGCGAAATGAATCCGGAGCAGTTGTGGGAGACAACGATGAATCCCGGCAAGCGCATTCTTCTGCAGGTAACCATCGAGGATATCGTCGAAGCCAATGAAATCTTCACCGTTCTCATGGGAGAAGAAGTAGAGCCCCGCCGGGAGTTCATACAAACCAATGCGCTCGAGGTGAGCATGCTGGACATATGACGCGCCGGACGGAAATCATCCGGAATTCTCACGGCGCCATCCGGAGAGTGAGCAGGTTATGGCAGACACCAACAAACCATCCATCGGACACCTCCGCGAAATCCACCATTGGATTTCCTCGGTGTACGACCTGGATCAATTGCTGGAACTCATAACCGTCACCGCCACCAACATGATGAACGCCACAGCCAGTTCGCTGCTGTTGCTGGACGAGCATCATCGAAAACTTTTTTTCAAGGTGGCGACAGGGGAAAAAAGAGACGATGTCAAGAAGTTTGAAATCGATGTCGGCAAGGGGATTGCCGGCACCGTCGCACAGACCGGAGAGGCGTTGCTGATCGAAGACGTTCACAAGGAACCCCGCTGGTATCGCGAGATCAGCGAATCCATCGGTTTCGACACCCGGTCCATTGCCTGTGTGCCCATGAAAGTGAACGGCAACATTGTCGGTGTTGTCGAGGTCATTGACAAGCGCGACGGCTCTCCCTTTTGCAACGATGATCTGAAGATTCTGTCCGCTTTCGCAGATCTGGCCGCCGTGGCCATTGCCAAAGCGACTCGATTCGAAAAGGTGCGAAAGGAGAACCGCAGTCTCCGAGAGCAGATCGGAAGCAATTACGAGATTATCGGGGAGAGCCCGGCCCTCACCATGACCATAGCCGACGCCTTCAAGGTCGCCAATTCGGATGCCACCACCCTGATCGTCGGAGAAAGCGGCACCGGAAAAGAGCTGCTTGCAAGACTCATTCATCGTGCGGGAAACCGGAAAGACAGTGCCATGATCGCCATCAATTGTGCCGCACTTCCCGAGTCCTTGCTGGAAGACGAGCTTTTCGGGCACGAGAGAGGGGCGTATACGGGTGCGGAAGGCCGCAAAGTCGGCAAGTTCGAACTGTCCGACGGCGGGACCCTGTTTTTGGATGAGATCGGAGAAATGAGCACCAGTATGCAGGCGAAACTGCTGCGCGTTCTCCAGGAAGGCGTTTTTTATCGAATCGGCGGAACCGCGCCCATTTCCGTCGACGTGAGAGTGCTGGCCGCCACCAATAAAAATATTGAGAAGGAGGTCAGAGAGGGAAATTTTCGAGAGGATTTGTACTATCGCCTCAATGTCGTGCAACTGCGTATGCCGCCCCTGCGGGATCGAAAGGAGGATATTCTCCTGCTAAGCGAGCATTTTTTGCACCGGTTCGGCCAGGAAAGTGGAAGGCCCCGATTGACCCTGTCCAAAACGGCTGTCGATCTGATGACGGAATACCACTGGCCCGGTAACATCCGTGAGCTGAAAAACGCCATCGAAAGGGCCGTGGTGATGGGAAGCGGAAAGGAAATTCTGCCGGAGGACCTCCCCATAGAAAAAAAAGTTCATCAACCCTCCGGCGATACATCCATGCGCCTGGAAGAGGCCGTTCACCGATTCAAAAAAGATTTTATCGCTTCCGTGCTGGGCGAATGCGGAGGGAACCGCACCCACGCTGCCAAGAAACTCGGCATCCAGCGCACCTACCTGTCCCGATTGATCAAGCAGTACGATCTAAAGTGAAGTCCTCCGATGCCTTGATACTCAGCAGGATATCCGGAAGGACCTCGGCCCGTGCGGCCAATCCCGTGGCTTTCAATCCGGGCATGGCGATCTCATGGATGCGGAGACCGGCCTCATGGAAACATTTTCCGTCGTTTTCAAAGCAGGTCAACACCCAAACGATCTCTCCCACAAACAGCACCGTTTGGTCCAGATCCAGGTAGATCTTCACCGTCGTTTCCGGCAACAGCAATCGCTGGCTGCGGATTCGAGCCCCCATGATGGACAGTTCTTTCATTTCCGCCGGGATCTCCTCCAGAGGTGAATGTACCGTTGCCGGTACCGAAACCTTGTATCGGATAACCATTCGCCGCTCCATGTCCGCTGTAGAACAAGCCGTTTCCATTTCGACCATCCTCTTCAAGGCATTTGGATACGTTCAACAACCCTTATCCGCCCATGAGTCTAATGCAAAACACATACCAAAACATTTTTCCAATAAATATAAACAAAACTGAACAGATCGGCTGGATTTGAGGCGGAAAGTATATAAAAACATACACATTAGGTGTGGATTTAATCATACGATTTCGCCGTGCACTTCCTCCGGCTGGATTCTGAAAAATCTTGTCAAAGACATTCTCTCCGATTACGGTAGTCCAAAAAAAACGGTTTTTCCGGAGGGGGCATAGCGGATGCCGGTGTTTTCCCTTCCGGGCATAAGGAGTTGCCATAATGCGGATTCACTCTATCCAAGCCAGGGATCTACCCGACCTGTGGTTTCAGGCCGTTCACGACATTCTGGACGAAGGCAGTCGATTCACCATCGACCGGGGCTCCTACGCGGGACAAACGCGTCTGGAGTATGATTATTTCGTAGGGCATGTCCGATTTCCGGGCACGAAGCCGTTGCTGCCGGACATTCCCCCCAGTTGCGGTATTCCCAATCCGGTGGAGGAGGGATACATTTACGGTGGCGACGGCTACGAGAGATCCTACCTGGAATATCTGATGACCCCGCACAAGGAGCCCGGTGAGTCCTACACCTACGGCGAACGCCTGACCCATGTGCCGATCAGCGGTGAAAAGAAGGCGTGGTACGAAGACCGGAATGAGGAAATCGTAGATCTTCGCCCGGTGGACGGGAGGGTGTTGTTTGAAGAAGACGGGAAGCTGTACCTGAATCAAATCGAATGGGTTATCGAGACCTATCGCCGATTCGGGCATCGAAACAACCAGATGGTGCTGCAGGTGGCCCACCCCTCTGACGTGACGCTGTTGGACCCGCCCTGTCTCCGATCCATTGACACACGGATTCAGGAAGATACCCTGAACTTTTGCGTTTATTTCCGTTCCTGGGACCTGTGGGGAGGATTTCCGGCCAACTTGGCCGGCATCCAGAACCTGAAGGAGTACATGGCTTCGGAAATTGGAGTGAAGGACGGGGAGATGATCGTCGAGAGCAAGGGGCTCCACCTGTACGGTTACGCGGAGGATTTGGCCAAACTGCGCTGTCTCCGCTAGAACTCCACGTTGTTCGGTGTTCTGGGGAACGGGATCACGTCCCGGATGTTGCCGATTCCCGTGATCAGCATCAAAAGGCGTTCGAAACCCAAACCGAACCCGCTGTGCTCCACGGTGCCGTAGCGCCTCGCATCCAGATACCACCAGTAATCCTCTTTGGACAGCCCCATGTCCGTCATCCGCCCCTCCAGCACTTCCAACCGTTCTTCGCGCTGGCTGCCCCCGATGATTTCCCCGATGCTCGGAACCAGCACATCCATGGCTGCAACGGTCTCCCCGTCGTCGTTGACCCGCATGTAAAACGGCTTGATGGAAAGTGGATAGTCATAGACGATCACCGGACGGCCGAAGTGGTCCTCGGTCAGGAACCGCTCGTGTTCGGTTTGCAGGTCTTTTCCGAAAGACACTTCGTACTCGAAGGACTTACCGGACCGCTGCAGAATATCCACGGCCTCGCGGTAGGGAAGGCGAACGAATTCCGCATCGGCGATGGTTTCCAGCCGCCGGGCCAGGCTTTTGTCCACAAATCTCGTGAAAACGGAAAGATCTTCGCTGCACTCCGACAGGGCGAAGGTTACCAGATGGCGGATCATCTCCTCTCCCAGGTCCATGTTTCCCGAAAGATCGCAAAAGGCCATTTCCGGCTCCACCATCCAGAACTCGGCAGCGTGGCGGCGCGTGTTCGAGTTCTCCGCCCGAAAGGTTGGACCGAAGGTGTAGACGTCTCCCAGCGACAGGGCGAACATCTCCGCGGACAGTTGCCCGGAAACGGTCAGGTTGGCTTCTTTGCCGAAAAAGTCCTGGGTCATGTCCACTCGGCCCTGCTCCACCGGAAGGCGGTTGAGGTCCATCGCGGTGACGCGAAACATCTCGCCCGCGCCCTCGCAGTCGGATCCCGTGATGATGGGGGTGTGGATGTAGCGGAATCCGCGGTCCCGGAAGAACTGGTGGATGGCGTAGCTGATTTCCGAGCGGATCCGGAATGCCGCTCCGTACTTGTTGGTACGCGGCCGCAAATGGGCGATGGTTCTGAGAAATTCGTCGGTGTGCCGCTTTTTCTGCAAGGGGTAGCTTTCCGGTGCCACACTGATCACCGTTACTTCATGGGCCCGCAGTTCCCACTGCTGACCCTTTCCCGGTGAGGCCACCAAGTCTCCACGAAGGGATACGGCCGATCCCGTCGTAATCCGGCGCACTTGGTCATAGGTGTCCAGGTCGTCCTCGACGATCACCTGGAGATTGGTCAGGCAGGAACCGTCGTTTATTTCCAGAAAGGAAAACCGGCTTGAATCCCGCCGGGTGCGGACCCAACCCTTTACAACCACGTTCGTGGCCGCCCTCTCCGCATGAATCAAACGGTCGATTTTGATACGTTTCATGCAAGGGCTCCTTTCCCGCCTCCGGTCACAGACGAATGGTGATGTAGTATCCTTGGCTTCCCCGCTGCAAAAGAATGACCACGGAGGCTTCCTGTCTCTTCTGGATCATCGCCCTGTTGAAATCCGCCACACTGTTGATGGTCAAGTCATCCATCTGACGGATGACGTCTCCTGGCTTGGCCCCGATCCGATCCAGATAGGATTCGGATCGAATGTCGCCAATCATCACGCCGCTTTCCGGAAGGGGTCTTCCGCGATACATGCGGTGCTGCGGAAGGTCTTCCACGCGGACGCCCAGCCGCTGCCAGGCCAGTTCGGGTGCGAGCTCCTCCGGGAAAACCGATGCGACCACACCGACGCGTTTTTTGCTGCCGTTGCGGAGGATCTCGATTGCCAGCCGGTCTCCTTCGGAGTCGCCGCGCATGGCCGATCGATATTCCTGTACGGAAGAAACGGGCTGGTCGTCCACCGACAAAACGATATCCCCGCTTTCAATGCCGGCCTGAGCGGCGGGGCCGTTCGGCTGCACTTCTTTGACGAGCACACCGCTGCCCGGATCCAACTCCATATACTGGGCCAGACGCGGCTCCAGCGGCTGCACCGTGAGGCCGATCCAGGCGGGAACCACTTCACCGAATCGAATCAGGTCGGAGACGATTTTTTTGGCCGTGTCGATGGGGATCGCGAATCCGATTCCTTGCGCCTTGGCATAAATGGCCGTGTTGATGCCGATCAGATCCCCTTGAATGTTCAACAGGGGGCCGCCGCTGTTGCCCGGATTGATGGAGGCGTCAATCTGGATGAAGTTGTGGTAGATTTGATCGTCGCTTCGAATGCTCCGATCGACGGCACTGACGACCCCCGTTGTCACGGTGTGGGAAAATCCGAAAGGATTGCCGATGGCGATGACCGTCTCCCCGATCATCAAATCTTCGCTGCTTCCCATCTCGACGGACGGCAGCTGTGTGTCGGAATCGATGCGCAGCACCGCAAGGTCGGAATCCGGATCGACCCCGACAATGTCGGCCTTGAATTTCCTTTCGTCCCTGAGGACCACCGTGATGGTGTTCGCTCCCGAAATGACGTGCGCGTTGGTAAGGATGAAGCCGCGTTCTCCGTCGATGATCACGCCGGAACCGAGACTGGTTCGTTCGGGGGAACGTTCGAGATTCGGATCGAAGAAGTCCCTGAAAAAATTCTCAAAAAAAGGGTTCATCGGCATTTCGGAAAACGGACGCGATCGGCGCGCCGCCCGTTTCTCCGAACTGATGTTGACCACCGCCGGCCCGACCTTCCGAACCGCACGGACCACCGGTGTCTCTCGTGGAGCCGCGTCGGTAGCGACAGCGGCCTCCGGCGTGGTTGCATTTAGCGCCAAAAAGGTAAATAGTAAAAGTTTGTGTACCATCCCCATTGTTTGCATGGGCGGGACTCCTACGAAACGGAGCGGAAAGAATCGTTTTTTCGGCGGGTTGAGAAAGAAAACTGCCCCGTGAGGAGGAGCCGGACTCCTTCTGGAAGGTGCAGTTGCGTCCCGTCGACGGACAGTTTTTATACCATGGCCGAGACAACCATACAAGACATCCTGCCGCTGGTGGAGAAGCCCAGCCGGTATCTGGGAACCGAGGTGAACCGAGAGAGGAAAGACCCGAGGCGTGTGAAACTTCGCTTCGCGCTGGCCTTTCCGGACCTGTACGAAATCGGGACCTCTCACTTCGGAATCCAGATCCTGTATCGCATTCTGAACGACGATCCGGAAATCGCCGCCGAGCGGGTTTTTTCACCGGCGGTGGACATGGCCGAACAACTCAGAAGCCACTTGTTGCCGCTTACCTCTCTCGAGACAGGCACGCCCCTTAAGGAATTCGACATACTCGGATTCAGCCTCCTTTACGAACTGAACTACACCAACGTCTTGGAGATCCTGGATCTGTCGGGAATCCCCTTTGCTGCAAAACACAGGACGGGCGAGCATCCGCTCGTCGTGGCCGGCGGCCCCTGCACGGTCAATCCGGAGCCTGTTGCGGATTTTTTCGATGCCATCGTCGTGGGAGACGGAGAGACGGTCGTTCTGAAGATGGCCCGCAGTTGGATGAAATGGCGCGAACGGGGATCCGAAGACCGGCGGCGGCTTTTACATCGGTGGGCCCGGATCGAGGGCGTCTACGTACCCTCTCTGTATTCGGCCACCTTTGATCCGTCCGGATTTCAACAGGTTCACCCGAAACAGCAGGCCCCATGGCCCATTCGCAAGGCGTTGGTTTCGGACCTGAACCGATCACGGTTTCCTGAGGCGCCCGTGGTTCCCTTCGGGAGGCCGGTGCACGATCGGCTCCGCATCGAAATTTCCAGAGGATGCAGCCGGGGCTGCCGCTTCTGCCAAGCCGGGATGATCTATCGACCGGTACGCGAACGGAATCCGGAGTCCCTGATTCGTATCTCCGAGGCATCCGTGAGCGCCACCGGCTATCAGGACCTTTCCCTGTTGTCCCTGAGCACTGGAGACTACGGCCCCCTGGCGTCCCTGATCGAGCAGCTGATGCGACGCCACGCCTGCCACCGGGTGGCGGTGAGTCTGCCTTCCATCCGGGCGGGAACGCTTACGCCGGAGCTGATGAAGTGGATTCGCTCGGTGCGAAAAACCGGCTTCACCATAGCCCCGGAGGCCGGCAGTCAGCGTCTTCGAGACGTCATCAACAAGAACATTACCGATGCGGATATTCTGGACACGGTGGGTTCTGCCTTCGAACTGGGGTGGCGGGTGATCAAGCTGTATTTCATGATCGGACTGCCCACCGAGACGCCCGACGATTTGCAGGCCATCGTGGATCTGGTACAACGTCTCAAGGGTCTCCGCCCGCGAAGGGGGGCAATGGGCAACATCAACGTCAGCGTGGCCACCTTCATTCCAAAGCCCCACACACCGTTTCAGTGGGCGCCGCAGGTTTCCGTCAAGGAGGCCACTGAGAAATTGCATTGGCTCAAGGGGCATCTAGGCGGCCCCGGGATCCATTTCAAATGGCAGAACCCTCACGTCAGCCACCTGGAGGGCGCATGGTCAAGGGGGGATCGACGCCTGGGACGCTGGCTCGAGGCCGCGTACCGCAGGGGGTGCCGATTCGATGGGTGGAGCGATCATTTCCGATACGACCGTTGGCTCGATGCCGCCGCTGAGCAGGGCATCGATATGTCGTTTTATACCGAGCGGGAGCGCCGTACCGACGAGCCGCTGCCGTGGGACGGAATCGACGTCGGTGTCACCAAATCCTTTCTGGTAAAGGAATGGCACGCGGCACTGCACGGCGAGATCACACCGGACTGCCGAACCGAGGGGTGCAGCGGATGCGGCATTTGCGATTTCGAAACGATAACCCCCGTACTGGCCTCCGATGAAGCATTCGAGCGTGAGCCAGATATCCCCCAGGGATCGGAAACCGAAGATTCCGAAAACACGCTCGAAATCCGGTTTCGGAAAACGGGGCCTGCTCGATTTTTCGGGCATCTGGAGATGGCCAACGTGTTTCTCCGGGCGCTGCAGCGTGCGGGCGTGCCCGTGGCCTTCACCCGCGGCTATCACCCAAAGCCACGGATTGCCTTCCGGGATCCACTTCCCATCGGCCTGGAAAGCCTGGAGGAGACCTTTTTTCTGGCGGTCACGCAGACACTGGATCCGAAATGCGTGCTGCATGACCTGAATCGGCAACTGCCGGAAGGGCTGGAGGTTTTCGGCTGTTCCCCCGCGCCGCCCCGGTCGCTGCGACACGGCGATTCCTCCATTACCTACCGGGTGGCTCTGCACACGGGCATCGTCGATACCGACGCCATCCGGCGTTTCCAGGAACAGAACCAGTGGCCGTTTCAGCGTCGGCCCAGGAAGGGGAAACCGCGATCGGTCGATCTGCGCCAGCTTGTTGAAGCGCTCGTCCCCATCGACGAACGTTCGTTCCGGATCACGATTCGAAAACAAGACGGTGTGACCATACGGCCGGCCGAGGTGCTCCGCAGCGTTTTTCAACTGGAAGAGGTTGATGTAAGAAAAGCCCGTATTACCAAAGAGACGGAGAGCGGCATCCGCCCGTGACAACGGGCGCTTCCAAAACATTCAGCCCAACCGGAAAACAGGGAATGTATCGAAAACTTGTCGTAAACGTAACCGAGCACGAGGTCCGGGTCGCCCACCTGGAGGACGGAACCATCGTGGAACTGTTCATCAACCGCCAGGACGACTCCGACATTTCCGGCAACATCTACAAGGGTCGCGTACAACGGGTTTTGCCCGGAATGCAGGCCGCCTTTGTGAACATTGGACTCGACCAGGCGGCCTTTCTCTATGTGGATGACATTGTCGGCGATTCCGAGGGGGAATTTCGGCAGCTGTTTCTGGACGAGGAGGCGGAGGAGGAAAACGGCGGTTCGACAGGTCTTTCTCCCTCCTCCATCGGCCAACACACCACCCCGAAGGGCATGGGGAAAATCGAGGAGCTCATCGTAGAGGGTCAGGATATTCTGGTACACGTGGCCAAATCGCCGATGGGCACCAAAGGGGCCCGCGTGACGACCCACGCATCGCTGCCGGGGCGTTTTTTGGTACTCATGCCGCACTCCGATCACATCGGGGTTTCCCGGCGGATCGAGGACGAAGCCGAACGAAACCGCCTCAAGGGAATGGTCAACGATTTGCGGGATGACCGTTTCGGATACATTGTCCGAACGGCCAGCGAAGGAGTCCAGCTCGACAAGATCGAGCATGAGATGCAGTTTTTAAAAAAGCTGTGGAACAGCATACAGCGGCGTTTCGAAAGGGCGCCCTCCCCGTCACTTCTTCATCAGGAACTGGATGTCAGCCTTCGCGCCGTCCGGGATCTGCTCACCCAAGAGGCGGACAAACTCATCATCGACAACCGGAGCGGCTATCAGGCCATCGTCGAGTTCCTGGACACGTTCATGCCGGCGATGAAGTCTTCCGTGGAACTCTATGAGGAATCCGAACCCATATTCGATGCCTTCAATCTGGAGGGGGACATCAGCCGTGCCCTGCGGAAAAAGGTGTGGCTGAAATCCGGAGGATACATCGTCATCGAACCCACAGAGGCGCTGGTAGCCGTTGATGTGAACACCGGCCGCTACGTCGGCAAGCACAATCTGGAAGAAACCATTCTCAAAACCAACCTCGAGGCGGTCAAGGAGATCGCATACCAGATACGACTGCGGGATATCGGAGGCATCATCATCATCGACTTCATCGACATGGAAAAGAAGACGAATCAGGAAAAGGTCTTCAACGCACTGAAAGAATCTCTGCGAAAAGACCGGAGCAAAACCCATGTGTTGCCGATGTCCGACCTGGGTTTGATCCAGATGACCCGAAAGAGGATCAAGAAATCTCTGACCAACATGCTGTGCGAACCCTGTTTCTACTGTGAAGGAGAGGGTCATTTGATTTCCCGGAAAACCATCTGCTACACGATTTATCGGGAAATCTTGAGGGAAATCCGCTCTTCCCTGGCCGAAAAATTCACCCTGCGCGTCAATCCGGAAATTGCCGACATTTTGCACGGTGCGGAAAACGGCCTCATCTCTTCCCTGGAGAACCGAACCGGAAAACCCATCGAAATCTACCCGGATTCCGACTATCACCTGGAGCAGTTCGAAATCTTTGAAGTGCAAAACCCCCTTGACAGAAGCCAGCCTCTATGATCTATCTGATCGATTCAATGGATCGCGAATGAGCCGGCAAGCGTCGGCATCCCATCGAAACTTGGAACATTAGTGACAAAGGTGTCGACATGAAACGAACATTTCAACCCAGTCGAATTCGCCGCGCGCGCACGCACGGTTTTCTCAAACGGATGTCCACCAAGCAGGGAAGAAGGATCATCAATCGTAGAAGAGCCAAGGGTCGAAAACGGCTCGCGGGATAGCGCGGGTGATCGGGTGACGGAGCGCGGGTTACCGGACTTTTCCTTCCCCAGGGAAGCCAGACTCCGGAAGCGGCGGGAATTCATACGGCTGTCCCGATGCGGCAAGCAGATCGCCTCCCCTTTTTTTCTGGCCGTGGTTTTGCCGGGAGAAAAAAAGCGAACCCGCCTGGGTATCACCGTTACCAAGAAAATCGGGGGCGCCGTTACGAGAAATCGGATCAAACGCCTGACCCGGGAATTCTTTCGCAGGAGCCAGCATGAGTTGGACGGTGTCTGGGATATCAACATCATCGCCAGAAAAAAAGCCGCCGGGCTCTCATCCCATGAAACATTTGCAGCGCTGCGGGGTATTTTTGAAAGAATCGGACGCTGACTTTCATCCTCTCGTGTGGCTGATCCGCTTGTACCAGCGGTTCTTGTCACCGATGCTGGGACCGTGCTGTCGTTTCTATCCGAGCTGTTCGGAATATGCGGTGCAGGCCCTGAACCGGCATGGGGTGCTGAGGGGAACGCTCCTGTCGGTTCGAAGAATTCTTCGCTGTCATCCCTTCCACCCTGGTGGAGTGGACCCGGTACCATGATCGATTTCAGCGGCGGCAGCCCCCGCCCTCGTACCGCATCCATGGCTTGTCGATCCCATCAACGCCTCTTCCGGCCAAACCGCGCCATCATCCTCTCGACATGAGGTACCGAAGCCGATTTTGCGGCGGCAGGCAGCTTTCTGGGATGGTTCGACCTGCCGCCTGAAGGAGGAACATGGAACAGGGTCGTTTGTTGATTGCCATCGCGCTTTCCTTTCTGGTCTTTTTTTTGTGGAATGCTTTTTTCGCCGACCAGGAAGCGGTGCAAAAAAAACCGGCTGAACCACCGCAGCAGTCCCAGCGCACGGAAGACCGTGTTTCCCAAACGGGCGGGACAGGGGACACCCCCACGAGCGCCCCGGAAACCGATGTCCAGCCCGGCACCCCGGCCCCGACCGAGGTCGACACCGAGGTCGACGCGGCCGCGTCTCCGCCACCGGGATTCCATGCGGAGCCGTCCCGTGAGATCTCCGTGGAAACCCCTCTGTACACGGCCAAGATTTCGGAGAGGGGGGCACTGATCCGGGCATTCGTTTTAAAGCGATACCGGCAGCACCCGGAAGAGGGGTCTCCGCTGTTGAACATGATCGACGGTGCGAACAATCCGGGGAGCGGTATTGTGAACTTTCTGGGAAATTCTGCCTTCGGACTCGAAAAAGCCGCGTTCCTTGCGGACGTCGACCAGGATCACATTCGCGTAGAGAACCAGGAGCGAACCCTTCGCTTTGTCTGGTCCTCCCCTCAGGGGTTGGTGTTGGAAAAGCGCTTCACCTTTTCCCCCACCGGATACACCATCGGGCTGGAAGTCGTCGTGAAAAACGGCAGCGGGCAATCTTTCCAGGACCCGTTGGGCCTGACCCTTACCAAATGGATGCCCAAAAGCCAGACGCGAATTGGTTTCGAGGGACCTTCCGCGCTGGTCAACGGAAAACACGAGAAGGTGGCCCTGGACGACATCGAAGACAAAGGGCAGATCAGCGGCGATATTCGTTGGATTGCCATTCAAGATCAGTATTTCATGTCCAGCCTGATCCCCAAGAAGAGCACCGAAACCAGCATACGCATGAACCTGCGGAACAAGGGTCTTGTGGAGAACCAGTTTGTGCAGCCGCTGAAGGCGCTGGCTCCTGGAGCCCAGACCGCCGTTTCCTACTTCCTCTATTTTGGGCCCAAAAGCCTGAAAATTCTGAGCGGCACGCCCTATCAACTGGACAAGGCCATTGATTTCGGTTGGTTTACGGTTATTGCGAAACCCTGTGTGTGGCTGATGAACCAGCTCTACCGGTTCATCCCCAATTACGGCGTCGTCATCATCATCTTGACCCTTTTGATCAAGCTCCTGTTGTGGCCGCTGGGCAACAAGAGCTATCGATCCATGGCGGAAATGAAAAAGCTTCAGCCGCTGATGGCGGAAATCCGAGAAAAATACAAAGACGACAAAAAGAAGATGAACGAGGAGATGATGGCCTTGTATCGAACCTACAAGGTCAACCCCATGGGGGGCTGCCTGCCCATGGCCCTTCAGATTCCTGTTTTCATCGCCTTTTACCGTATGCTGTACGGAGCCATCGAGTTGCGACACGCACCGTTCTTCGGCTGGATCACCGACCTTTCCGCTCCGGACCGTTTGTTCCGTTTCGATTTTACCGTCCCCTTCATGCAGCCCCCTTATGGCATACCCGTGTTGACGGTCATCATGGGAGCCACCATGTTTTTACAGCAGAAAATGTCACCGCCTCCAGGGGATCCGGCCCAGGCCAAGATGATGATGTTGATGCCGGTGGTATTCACCGTCATCTTCATCAACTTTCCGGCCGGCTTGGTGCTCTACTGGTTGGTCAATAACATCGTCAGCATCGGGCAGCAGTATTATGTGACGAAAAAACGGGCATAGCCACGGAGAGAGTCGTATGCCATCACACCTCGAGTTTGACGGAAAAAACGTCGACCAGGCGGTCGAAACCGCATGCGCGGCGCTGAAACTGGGAAAGGAAGAACTGCGGTACCGAATATTGTCTCACGGATCCACAGGGATCTTCGGCCTGGTTGGAGCCAAACGAGCGCTTATCCGCGTCGAAAATCCGGAGGCCGGGGGCGGGTCTTCCACCTCGGCTGCGGGCGGGGGGAAGCCGAAGCCGACGGCGGATGTGCCAGAGAGACAAACGTCCGAAGATACGCAATGGGAGCACCCGGAAGCCGGCACCGACGAAAACGACCCGGAAACGGTGGGAAGGGAGGTTCTCGAGAGGCTGCTCGCCGAGATCAGCCCCGGCGCCGACATCACCACCGGACGAAAAAACGGCCGAATTCTATTTCACGTTCGAGGGGAGAACGCCGCACTTCTTATCGGAAAGCAGGGGCATACGCTGGCGGCCATCCAGTACCTGCTGGACAAGATCGTCAACCGCCGGTTCGAAGATCGCGTGAAGCTTCTTGTCGACGTCGAAGGCTATCTGCAAAACAAGAAGGAAAACCTGCGGCAGCTGGCCTATAAACTGGCCGAAAAGGCAAAAAAATCCGGCAAGCCCGCTTCCGTCGGACAAATGAACGCCCACGATCGCCGCATCGTCCACATCGCGCTCAAAGAGGACCGCCTCGTCCGAACCCAGAGTGTCGGCGACGGCGCCATGCGCAAGCTTTTGATACTGCCAAAAAAAAGCGGTCCCAACCGCAAGGGGGCGCAAAGAGCCCGATGAGGAGGACCCCCTTGGGGTGTCTTCGTGAAGAGGTCCCGTGTCCAGTGTTGTCAAGATTCCCAGCGACACCATTGCCGCCATTTCCACGCCACCGGGAAACGGGGGGATCGGCATCGTGCGGCTATCCGGACCGGATGCGGTAGTCATTCTCCGGAAGTTGTTTGTTCCCCGACGACCCAAGGGGGAAAACCCCGACGAATTTCCCCGGTCCCACCGCCTCTATTACGGTACCATCTTCGACCCGGTGCAGGGAGAAACCGTGGACGAGGTGATGGTCGGCTTCATGAAAGCGCCGCGCTCCTACACCCGGGAGGATGTCGTCGAAATCAACGCGCACGCGGGGACCGCAGTGCTGCGCACCTTGCTTCAACTGTGTCTCGCGCACGGAGCACGCCTGGCGGAGGCCGGTGAGTTCACCAAACGGGCCTTCCTGTCCGGCAGGATCGACTTGAGTCAGGCCGAAGCTGTTGCAGACGTCATTCAGGCTCGAACCGACCAGGCGCTGCGCCATGCGTCCGCCCAGCTGTTGGGAGGTCTGCGGGAGCGGATGGAGGGCGTACGGCAATCCCTTATCGCCGTCAGCGCGACGATCGAAGCCTTTATCGACTTTCCCGACGACATGGAGTCGGAAATCGATCCGGACACCGTGAAGGAGACCCTGCTGCGGGAGATCTTGCAGCCGCTGGAGCGAACCGCTCAGGCCTACGAAAAGGGCCGGGTGTACCGGGATGGGGTTCAGTGCATGATCGCAGGCCGCCCCAACGTCGGCAAGTCCAGCTTGATGAACCGCCTTCTCGACCGGGAGCGTGTCATCGTGACCGACGTGCCGGGCACGACACGCGATATCGTGGAGGACATCTTCCATGTCGACGGTGCGCCGGTGATCATCATGGACTCGGCCGGCATTCAAGACAGCCGGGATCCAGTGGAACGAATCGGGATCGAAAGAACAAGGAGCCGATTCGATTCCTGTGATTTGATCCTGATGGTCACGGATGCGAGCCAGGGCGTTACCTCGGACGACCGCGACCTGTACCAATGCCTGCGCCACAAGGACCCCCTGATCGTGGTCAACAAAATGGACCTGCTGCCCGAAACGCGAGAAAAGGCGTCGAACACTCCCTGGCCGGAAGGATGCGAAGTGTACATTTCCGCAAAATATGACCAGGGTATCCCCAGGCTGCATCAGGCGATTGCAACGCGGATCTTCGACGATGCGGAAGGCCTGGACGGGGAGAGGGTGCTGCCCAACCTTCGGCAAAAAGAGGGTATCGAAAGAGCAGCGGCCGGCGTCCGCCGGGCCATGGCCTGCTTCGACGGCGGCGGAAACGCCTTCGAGTTGGCCGCCATCGATCTTGCCGAGGCACGCAAAGCCGTGGACGAGGTGCTGGGCCTGAAGGCGGGCGACGACGTGCTGGACCAGATTTTCAGCCGTTTCTGCATCGGCAAATGATGTTTCACGTGAAACAATCCACAGAGGAGAGCGATGATGGATTTTGGGCCAATATTCCAAAAATATGAGGAGCTTTTGCGCCTTGCGGACGACACATTTGAAAAGGTGAAGAGCCGCTATCCGGACAAGGTTCGATGCGAAACGCGCTGTGCGGACTGCTGCCATGCCCTTTTTGACCTTTCGTTGGTGGAGGCGCTGTACATCAACCATCACTTCAATCGTAGGTTCCAGGCGCTGGAGCGGGAAAAGATCATCGACCGGGCGAACAAGGCAGACCGGCAGACGTATAAAATCAAGCGGCGCGCCTACCGGGAAGTCTCGGAGGGAAAAGACGAAGCGGAAGTGATCGCACAGGTGGGTGCCGAAAGGGTGCGTTGCCCCCTGCTCAACGAGGAGGATTTGTGCGACCTGTACGATCACAGGCCCATTACCTGCCGGTTTTACGGCATACCCACGCAGATCGGAGGCGAGGGACACTCCTGCGGCAAATCCGGATTCGTTCCGGGAGAGCCGTACCCCACCGTGAAGCTGGAGGTGATCCACCAGCAGTTGCTTGCGCTTTCCCGTGAAATCGCCGATCTGCTGCAGTCACGGTACAAACGGTTGTCCGAAATGCTGGTCCCCGTGTCCATGGCGCTGTTGACACAGTACGATGAGGAATACCTGGGGGCTCGGCCCGCAGCCGACAAAGAAGAAGAGGGTGGGGCAGGAGAGAAAACCTCCGGTACGGGAGGCGGTCGATGAGCGAGTTTTCCGAAAAAGAGATCGAAGAGCGGAAGCGAGCCGTTTTCGACGGCATGTCCCCGCGCCGACAGAAGGCGATTCTCCGCAAGGGCTACGACAAGTGGGACCCTTTCATCGCCCCCAGCGACCCCATCGACATCCGCAGGGATCGAACCAACCGGACCTCCCAGATGCTGATCCGGGAGTTTCTGCAATCCAAGCCCGCCGAAGAGCAGGACAACAACGCCTACCGGCGCGGAGCCTTCGAACTTTGCCTGGGGATCATCAACGATGACGAGAGGGCCCGTGGAATGTTCGAATTCGCCTGCTGGTACAAAATGCTGTTGGAGAAGGAGATGGAAGAAAAGGGCTGATCGCCGGCGGTGAAAAATGCAGGCAAGCCCCCCTGGACCATTCGGCCAGGGGGGCTTTTTTTATCCCTTTTTTTTCTTGTCGCTCATGTAGAAAAAAACGAGCTTTCCACCGTAGAAACCGGCTGTGATGGCCGCCGCCAGCATCACCAGGGCGATGAAGATGAACACCCACTTTCCGGACCCGGCGGACAGCAGAATGGAAGGTTGGATCAACCACCAGATCACCAGAACCAGGGCCGTTACGCTTACCACGCCGCCGCAGGCGATTTTTACTTTGAATATCTGGGTCAGGCGGCCACCGTAACGCCGCTGCCAGTCGTTGTAGCCGGAAAACAGGACCGCCGGCATGGCGAGAAGCACGATCAGCAGATTGCAAAACGCGGCGGTGTCCAGGCTGCGGGCGCCGAAAAGGCTTGCCAGCAGCAGGAACAAAACGGCTACGGGAAGAACGCCGTTGGGAATGTGGACCGAGATGGGATGCGCGTGCAGCTCGGTCATTTTTTGGGTGGCTGTCGCGTACAACTTGGGAAAGTCGAAACCGCCGGAAAGCGGTGCAGCTCGGTCCGCGCCGCGGTCATCGGCCGCTTTCGGGGAATCCGCCTCCTGCGCTGGCTCCGGCCGCTTGTCTTCCTCGGCCTCGACGACCTCGATGAACTGGCTTTTGTCGGCACCGCACACGGGGCACTCGTCAGGGGGTTCCGGGCCCTCGTGAATGTAGCCGCATACCGTGCATTCCCATTTTTTCGCCGGCTCCGACCCGCTGCGGACTCCGCCGTCCTCGGTGGTTTCTTTTCCCTCGGTCTCCGGCAAAGGCGATTCCGGAGCCGCCGTTTCCTCCTCTTCGGTGACTTCGATGAACTGGCTTTTGTCGGCACCGCACACGGGGCACTCGTCGGGGGGTTCCGGGCCCTCGTGAATGTAGCCGCATACCGTGCATTCCCACTTTTTCATCTTCGGGTTCCTCCTCGTCGGGGTGATCGTGCTCTTGTCAGCGACGGGCCAAGGGAAAGGCGGTTTCTTCCGGAATGGCCAACGCTATCGGATGAAAAGAAAACCTGTCAAGAAAAGCTTTTGGGTTCCGCGACACCCGCCTTTCGACCCCGATCCGTCCCTGCAGGGGGAGTGGGGGAAGAGACGCCCGCCATCATGGAGCCGATCTGGTCGACTTTCTCCTCGTCGTCGACCGAAAAGTCGTCCATGATCCGCCCGCCGAACATCACGACGATACGGTCGGACAATGCCAGCGCCTCGCTGAGATCTCCCGTGACCAGGAGCACCCCGGCCCTTTCACGGGCTTTCAGCAACAGGTTCCACACCTCTTCGGTGGCACCGATGTCCAACCCCTGGGTCGGTTGTTCGGCCACGATCAGGCGCGGCTTTCGGTAGAATTCCCGGGCCAGGACCAGTTTCTGCAAGTTCCCACCGGACAGCCTCCGCGCAAGGGTCCGGACCTGTGGGGGAAGGACGTTGAACTCACGAATCAATGCAGAAGTCTTGTTTCGGGCATTGTGCTTCGACAGCCAAGGTCCGAAGGAAAAGCCCTGACGCGTGGTCAACAAGAAATTGTCCGTGAGGTCCAGGTTCAAACAGGTGGCAATGCCCCGTCGGTCCTCGGGGATGTAGCTGATGGCGCCCTCCCAGCGGATGTCGGAAAAGAAGCGCTCCCAGGTCTGACCGAGGATGCGAACCGTACCGGATCGCGGCGCCTGTAAACCGCAAATCGTCTCCACCAGCGACTTTTGGCCGTTGCCGGCGACACCGACGATTCCGACGATTTCCCCCTGTCGCAACTGCAGGTGGATGTCCGACAGACCGGCTCCGGACAGGTTTTCCACTTTCAAAACGGCCTGTCTCGGTTCCACCGCGGGGCGATTCACCTCGAGCAGCACCTCGCGTCCGACCATCCGCCGGGCGATCTCCGATTTGGAGGAAACGGTGTCTGCAGGAAATTCGTCCACGATCCTTCCCTTGCGCAGAATGGCGATCTCGTCGGCAACGGCCATGACCTCGCCGAGCTTGTGGCTGATGAAAACGATGGCCTTGCCCTGTCCGGCCATGGTGCGCAGGGCGTGGAACAGCTGGTCGATCTCCCGCGGCGTGAGAACGGCGGTGGGCTCGTCGAGGATCAGGGCCCGGCTGTTCCGGAAAAGGAGCTTTAGAATTTCGACCCGTTGCTTTTCGCCCATGGAAAGGGAGGAGATCCGCGCAGCGGGATCCACCACCAAGCCGTAGCGTTCGGAAAGTTCCCGCACGGCCCGGTTCATTTCCTCGGCTTTGAGCCAGAACCGTCCCTCTTGGCCGAGGAAAATGTTCTCGGAAACGGTCATCGCTTCGACCAGGGTGAAGTGCTGATACACCATTCCAATACCTGCGTCGATGGCCTCCTTTGCGGAAGTAAACACCGCCGGGGTTCCATCCAAGAGGATCCGGCCCTGGTCGGGAAGCAGACGCCCTGCCAGCATGCTCATGAGCGTACTTTTTCCCGCCCCGTTCTCTCCCAGCAGGGCCTTGATGCGGCCGGTGTGGATGTCCAGGTGAATCGAACGGTTGGCCTGAACGCTTCCAAAGGACTTGCTGATGTCCTCCAGGCGAATGAACGGCGTCACGTGACCTTCCTTTTTTGGTCGACCAGCGGTTGGACGAATTGGGTTTCGGAGTCCCAGGGAAACAGGATCCACGTGTTCTGGCTGACCGCGGTGACAAAATCGTCCACCAGGGGCTTCCCCGCCGGTTTGGCGTAGACGGTGGCAAAATGGGCTTTCGGCAGCATATTGCGGACCACCTTCGCAGTGCGGCCGGTGTCCACGAGGTCGTCGACGATCAACCATCCCTC
>JAJDOA010000128.1 GCA_022340405.1 Desulfobacteraceae bacterium
ATGCAACCGCCTTTCATCTCGATGCGAATACTCCATGACACCCGGCGGCCGTTGCGTATTTCCCTCCCACTTTTTAGATCTCCCCATTGGAAAATCTGATAAAATCTGCGTTTTATATCATTATTTTATATTTGATATATCAGGATTGCCTATGGCAAATGGAGGTATCGTATTGTAGCGCTAAGAGGTCTTCCATAGATTATGAAATCATTATTTGTCAGCTCGAAAGTCGAAAGCCGCATTGCGGCACTCGAAAAAACCGGCAAGTCTGGAAAGAATCTTGCCCAAAAAGCGACGGGTATCATTGCCAGACTGGCTTCAGGAGATTTCCGGAACCACATGGATCCTGTCGCAACCTACACGAAATATGGTGAGAAACGGACCAAGAATTGCCGCAAATATGATCTGGGCTGTGGCTACCGCTTGATCACCATGAAGCGTGGCGAGACCGTCTGCATCCCCTTTCTTGGAAGCCATGATGAATGTCAACGCTGGTTGGAGAACAACAGTAGGTTCAAAGCGCTCCGTGCAGGAAAAGGACGCACTGTTCATATCGAAGGCAGAAACTCGTCTCCTGCAAATCTCGGAGACATAGAGAATATGGATGTGGGTGCAGATGTTGATCGCTTACTGGAGAATCTGACCGACAAGGACTTGCGCACCTTGTTCAACGGACTGGTCAAGGGAGCCGGAAAGGGACCGAGATAAACGCTGGTTCAGCATGTGCAGGTTGAAATCAGGTGGTATTTAGAAGCCACCTCAAAATTGTCTTTTCGCCCCATCTCGGCGTCGGGTCCTCGTTTCCAGTCCTCGAAATACATCAGTATTCCTGCGGCTGAAAACTCGCATCCTCCTTGAGCTTGAACGAAAATCCTAATTTTGAGATGGCTTCTAATAGGAGGTATCTTCTCACAATGACGGATGCAAAGGGAGTCAATTTTATATTTGTTTGCCCAAATAAAAACGAAATATTTGAAAGTTCAAATTTCAAAATAATGGATAATTTGGGCATCACAACCGACGAGGCCGGAAACAAGACACTGAACGCAAAGGTAGCCCTCAACGAACCTTGTCCGTTCTGCGGTGGGAAACATGTGTACCATGCGAGCGAGTTGACTTGTCCGTTTGAAATCCCGAAGAGCAGTGGAAGCAAAGAGGTAGATCCCTAATGGAGAATATTCAAAAAGTTCAACTTACAAAGACGGTAACCGGTTCCGGCTGAGCTTCCAAGATGCCTCCAGGGGACCTGGACAAGGCGCTGTGCGGCATAGCGTTCCCGTCGGATGAAAATGTCATCATCGGTCTGGACCGGGCTGACGACGCTGGCGTGTATCGAGTATCGGATGAGTTGGCCTTGATTCAGACGGTGGATTTTTTTACACCGATTGTAGATGATCCTTACTGGTTCGGGCAGATTGCAGCAGCAAACGCCTTGAGTGATGTTTACGCCATGGGCGGAACGCCGAAGACCGCAATGAACTTGGTCGCTTTCCCGAGCAAGACCATGGATTTGAGCATCCTTCGGCAAATGATCCAGGGTGGTGTCGACAAGCTCAAGGAGGCTGAAGTGATCCTCATCGGGGGGCATAGCATTGAGGACAAGGAAATAAAATACGGACTATCCGTGACCGGCTTTATTCATCCGAAGCGGGTGTTGGCCAAGAAGAACTTGAGGCCGGGCGACCGGCTGATTTTGACCAAACCGATCGGGACAGGCATTGTCAACACCGCGATCAAGGCGAATATGGTTTCCGAGCAGTTATCAGAAAAAGTGACCCGCGTGATGGCCGCGCTCAACCGGGACGCAGCATTGATTATGGCGAATTTTGATATAAGCGCCTGCACGGATGTGACCGGCTTTGGGCTTTTGGGTCATCTTGCGGAAATGGTAAACGGATCCGGTTGCAGCGCCAGGATTGTTTCCGGTCAGGTGCCGTTCATTCCTGAAGCCGAGGAATTTGCCGCGATGGGGCTCATCCCGGCCGGTGCTTATAAAAACAGGGAGTTTCGTGAGCAGATGATCACCATTGCCGAGGCAGTTCCGCGCACGATACAGGATCTGCTTTTCGACCCACAAACCTCTGGTGGACTCCTCATCAGCGTCAGTAACGTTCATTGCGCTGACCTGGTCTCAGCCTTGAAAAATGGGGGCATCGCAGATGCAGCTCCAATTGGGGATATTATTGACAGCCAAGAAGAGAGAATCAGGGTTATCTGATCCCATGCCATTTTGAACCGGCAACAGCGAACGCATTTCCCGCAGCTTGCGGCGGGGAGTCTTCAAGCATTGAATACGTTGAACCTGGAGGTATCTGAATGAAAGAGATCAATGCTCGGGGTCTGGCATGCCCGGCACCCGTACTCCAAACAAAGGCCGTCCTACAGGAAGAGAGCTTAGACAGAGTGAGGGTTGTCGTCGACAACGCAGCTTCCCAGCAGAATGTGCAGCGATTCCTTGAATCCCAGGGCTTTCAGACGGTTTTGGAACAAGTCGGTAGCGACTACGTCGTCATTGGAAACTGTGACTCGATGCCCTCTGTTCAGTCCCAACCTGCAACGGAAACGCATGGTGATGCAATGAAGATAGTGGTCATGTGCGCAACAGACCGGCTCGGCTTCGGTGACGACGCATTGGGCCTAAAACTGATGGTCAATTTCTTGCGTACCCTCAAGGAAATGGGTGAAGAGTTGTGGCGGCTCGTATTCGTAAACAACGGTGTCAAACTCACCATCAATGGTTCGGAGGTGCTCGATGACCTGAAAGCCTATGAATCAGCAGGCCTCAAAATTCTCGTCTGCGGCACCTGCTTGGACCATTTCAACCTTTTAGAAGAAAAACGAGTCGGTGAGACAACAAACATGCTGGATATCGTCACTGCAATGCAATTGGCAGATAAAGTTATCAATATTTAGAGCAATTGTCAGAATTCGGTTCCGTTTCCGTTATGCGGTACCATAGAAATGTAGGGGAGGGGTTTATCCCCTCCCGTTGCAGCGTGACGGATCCTGCAATGCGGGCGGGGATCAACCCCGCCCCTACGAAAGACAAAAAAGCCTTTTCAATCGGAACATATTTTTGACAATTGCTTTAGGAGCTGTTTCTAAATTGTCTTTTGGCCCCATCTCGGCGTCGGGTCCTCGTTTCCAGTCCTCGAAATACGCAAGTATTCCTGC
>JAJDOA010000191.1 GCA_022340405.1 Desulfobacteraceae bacterium
TCGTCAGTAGATAATGCCTATAGCGATTGTCAGAATTCTGTTCCGTTTCCAGCATGCTTTTCGCTTGAACCGTAGGGGAGGGGTTTATCCCCTCCCGCTGATGGGATCACCTACCCCGAACGGGCGGGGATCAACCCCGCCACTACGAAAAGCAAGAAAAGGTCGTTCCAATCGGAACATACTTTTGACAAATGCTCTAAATGATAAAAAGATCCGCGAGGCTCTCTCTTGCGGATCTTTTTACTTTGAATTCCCCGTTGCTTGCAGCGCGGATGGATCCAAAATGAGGACGATTGCAGCAAAGTACGTGGCGAAGGCCGAAGGTCGTAGCCGAATTTCCATAATACCCCGCAGCTTGTTGCAGGGATAGGAATTTCAGCGCTTTACTGCTTTATTACGACGACCATCTATGTGCACCAGCCTCGGACAGAGGCTGCCATAATTAACCTGAATCGGTCTTCTGCCCTTTTGCAAAACCGAAACCACAAGATCTTGGATAGAGGCTGGTAGCCTTTCAGTAACAGACTGCCGCACCATCAACGATACCCAGCCCCGTGCTGAAGCTGTGGCGGTCAAGGGTGGAAAAATTCTGGCCGTTGGCGCTAAGAAAGCCGTTCTCAAGTCCAAGGGGGGCGCGACCAAACTGATCGATCTGGGTGGCCACACGATGCTTCCCGGTTTTGTCGATGCCCACGGCCATGTCATGGGTGGAGGCTTGCAGGCACTTTCAGCCAATCTGCTGGCCCCTGCGGATGGAGAGGTGAAAGACATTGCTTCGCTCCAACAGACACTCCGCGACTGGATAGATGCCAACAAGGTGGCGGTAAAGAAAATTGGCCTCATCGTTGGTTTCGGATATGACAATGCCCAGCTTACCGAGTTGAGGCATCCGGTGCGCGAGGATCTTGATGCCATCACGAAGGACGTTCCGATCGTTCTCGTTCCCATAGATCCAAAACCACCACAGAATATCTGATTCGGTGCTTGGTTCCCTCTAAAAATCACGGCCACAAGATATGGGATGGTAGCGGATAGTGCTTTCCTTTCAGGGGAACGCCCACGGTCTTCGTCAACGGCCGTCGCCTGGAACAGCGGGACATGGAGTCCTTCATCGAAGCCATCGACCGCGAGCTGGCCTCCGGGAACTCCTAAGCGGCTGAGCATATACAAGCATCCTGACTTCAGACAACAGCCTCTCCGTCGGTATGGAAAAAACAGCCGAGTCATCCCGCATAGCGGGAGGCGCCGTTTATCCACAGCCTCCCAACGCCGACGGGTCCCCCGTCCCCATTCCGACCGCTCCAACCGATCCATCCCATAAAATCCGATCCCGAACAGAAACCTAACAATCGATTAATACCTCTCTAGCACGGGTTGCTTAGGTTCGCATCATTGCATCGGGGCGATGCAGAGACGGTTTATGCAACACCGGTCAGCTGAACTCCGAAAGTGGAAGCGTTTACTGCAAGCATTTGCAGGGATGTCAATTTTATCCGATTTCCGCGAGGGATCGGGCGTAAACGGAGACAATCCGTGTCACCATATAGTCTGATGATCCTGCTGTTGTGCCTGTCTTCGGCGGCCTACTATCTGGGCAAGAAGAAGGCATTTGCCGTCAGCGCCGACGTCGGAGGCGCCCGACAGCTCCACTCGCGGCCAACGTACTACGGTGCACTGGCTGCGAGGTGGTGTGGCATTCCCGCCTTAATTTTGTTCGCCGGGTGGCTGGGTTTAGAAGATCACATCATCACCGGGATGGTGGTGTCGGAACTTCCGGAAACCCTGCAGAATCTCCCGGCCGATCGAATCAACCTGCTCGTCAACGACATTCAGAACATGGTCACCGGGAACATCGTCTCCCGTGAGGTGGATGATGTCATGCGGGCGGCGGCCGATCACTACCGGCACCTCCAAAACATCAGCAGTGCCGCCCTGGCCGTTCTGGTGCTGGCAGTGGGAATCGGCGGCATGCTGTGGGTCCGCTCCAGAATCGTTCCATCGCTGCGGGCCAGAAACCATGTGGAGCGGATCATTCGGTACCTTCTCATTTTCTGCTCCACCATCGCGATTTTTACCACCATCGGGATCGTCCTGTCCGTGCTCTACGAGGCCATCCGGTTTTTCCATGCCGTACCCGTCACGGAGTTTCTGTTCGGACTGAAATGGAGCCCCCAGATGGCCATCCGGGCGGACCAGGTCGGTTCCTCCGGAGCCTTCGGAGCCATTCCCGTATTTGCCGGAACGGCGATGATCTCGGCCATCGCCATGCTGGTCGCCGTGCCCATCGGCCTGATGTCGGCCATTTACATGTCCGAGTATGCCGATAGGCGGTTTCGCGACGCGGCAAAGCCCCTCATGGAAATCCTGGCCGGAATCCCCACCGTGGTCTACGGCTTCTTTGCGGCGCTGATCGTAGCGCCGTTCATACGGGATGCCGGCACCACCATAGGGCTGGACGTCTCTTCGGAAAGCGCTCTGGCGGCAGGCCTGGTCATGGGCATCATGATCATCCCCTTTGTCTCGTCCCTGTCCGACGACATCATCAACGCCGTGCCGCAGGCCCTTCGCGACGGTGCGTATGGTTTGGGGGCAACCCAATCGGAGACCATCAAACAGGTGGTTCTTCCCGCGGCCCTTCCGGGCATCGTCGGAGGGGTGCTGCTGGCCATATCCCGCGCCATCGGAGAAACCATGATCGTGGTGATGGCCGCCGGCCTGGCCGCCAATCTCACGGCCAACCCCCTGGCAACCATGACCACGGTGACCGTTCAAATCGTCACCCTGCTGGTGGGCGATCAGGAGTTTGACAGCCCCAAAACCCTGGCCGCCTTCGCGCTGGGGCTGGTGCTGTTCATCGTAACCCTGCTGCTGAATGTCATTGCACTTCACGTGGTCCGGAAGTACCGGGAGCAATATGAATAGGAAAACGCAGCCACCCGCGGGAGCGTCGGATGGGAAAAAGGCCACCCAGGTTGTTCGCAGCGGCTTGCCTCGCCGATACCGCGCGGAGAGAAGGTTTCGCAGAATGGGGCTGGCGGCGATATTGGCCAGCCTGGCGTTTCTCTCCCTGCTGTTCATCAGCATCATCGGAAAAGGCTACACCGCCTTTTGGCAGACCTACGTTCGGCTGGATGTCCACCTTTCTGCGGATCAGCTCGACCGGACCGAGCTCGAAACGGCCGACTACCCGGGGATTGTCAAAAAGACGCTCCGCAGCATGTTTCCGGAGGTCAAAAGCCGCGGTGACAAGCGAAAGCTGTATGCGCTGATCAGCTCCGGAGCGGCTTTTCAAATCCGGGAAATGGTATTGGAAGATCCGGATCTCGTGGGAAAGACCGTATCCGTATGGGTTCCTGCGGACGACGATGTGGACATGCTCGTCAAGGGACACATCGAACGCGACGTTCCGGAGGAAGCGCGGCGGCTCACGGACAAACAGCTGGCCTGGGTGGATGCATTGACCGGTGAGGGCCGGGTGGAGAAACGGTTCAACCGGACGCTGTTTACCCACGGAGATTCCCGGGAACCCGAACTGGCCGGTATTTGGGGGGCCACGGTCGGCTCCTTTCTGACGCTGGCCATCACGCTGCTGCTGTCCTTTCCCATCGGAGTGGCCTCTGCCGTTTACCTGGAGGAGTTCGCTCCCAAAAACCGCTGGACGGACCTCATCGAGGTCAACATCAACAATTTGGCCGCGGTTCCCTCCATTGTCTTCGGACTGCTGGGACTGGCGGTCTTTCTCAATTTTTTCGGCCTTCCCCGATCGGCCCCCGTCGTGGGAGGACTCGTTCTGACGCTCATGACGCTGCCGACCATCATCATCGCCAGCCGTGCCGCCCTGTTGGCCGTTCCGCCCTCCATTCGGGAAGCGGCGCTGGGCGTTGGCGCATCCAAAATGCAAACGGTGTTTCACCACGTGCTGCCGCTGGCGCTGCCGGGCATGCTCACGGGAACCATCATCGGCATGGCCCGGGCGTTGGGGGAGACGGCTCCCCTGCTGATGATCGGGATGGTGGCCTTCATCGTGGATATTCCCGGCGGCTTCACCGATCCTTCCACCGCGCTTCCGGTGCAGATCTACTTGTGGGCCGACAGCCCGGAAAAAGCCTTTGTGGAGCGAACCTCGGCGGCGACGCTCGTGCTGCTGGCCTTTCTGATCGTGATGAACGCGCTGGCGGTGGTGCTGCGGCGACGATTCGAGCGGCGCTGGTAGGAACAAGAAGGCGCCAACCCATCTATGAAAAATGCAGGTAATCCAAAACAGAAGAAAAAGGAGAATTGTATGTTCAAGAAAACCATTTTGTTGGCAGCAGCTTTGGGTCTGATCTTCGCCCTCGGTGCGGGCAATGCCCAGGCGGCAAGGGATTACATCAGCATCGTGGGATCTTCCACGGTCTATCCTTTTGCCACGGTCGTGGCCGAGCAGTTCGGCAAGACCACCAGCTACAAGACCCCGAAAATCGAGTCCACTGGCTCCGGAGGAGGCCTGAAGCTGTTCTGTGCGGGTGTCGGTGTCGAGCATCCGGATATCACCAACGCTTCCCGTGCCATCAAGAGCAGTGAAAAGGAGATGTGCGTCAAGAACGGTGTGAAGGAGATCGTCGAGGTCAAGATCGGATACGACGGCATCGTGATGGCCAACTCCAAAAAGTCAGCCCCGCTGAAACTGACCCGCCGGGACATCTTCCTGGCGCTGGCCAAGGAGGTGCCGGACCCCAAGGGCGGCGAAAAGCTCGTGGCCAATCCCTACAAGACGTGGAAGGACGTGAACCCGAGTCTGCCGAACGTCAAGATCGAGGTGCTGGGCCCCCCGCCGACCTCCGGAACCCGGGATGCCTTCGCCGAGCTGGCCATGGAAGCCGGCGCCAAGACCTTTGACTGGATCAAGGCGATGAAGAAGACGGACAAAAAGGCATACAAGGCCGTATGCCACACGGTCCGTGAAGACGGTGCCTACATCGAAGCCGGCGAAAACGACAACCTCATTGTTCAGAAGCTGGAGGCCAATCCGGATGCTTTTGGCATCTTCGGGTTCAGCTTCCTGGATCAGAACACCGACAAGATCCAGGGCTCTTACATCGAGGGCGTTCAGCCCACCTTCGACGGCATCGCTGCGGGCGACTATCCCGTGTCCCGTCCGCTCTTCTTCTACGTGAAGAAGGCTCACGTGGATGTCATTCCCGGTATGAAGGAATACCTGAAAGAGTTCACCAGTGAGAAAGCCTGGGGACCGGACGGCTACCTATCCGAAAAAGGGATGATTCCGATGCCCGATGCGGAGCGCAAGCAGTATCATAACGCGGTGGAGAATCTCACGCCACTTATGATGAAATAACACAAGAGTGCTTCACTCAGCCCGTGAGGGGCAGGTCGGCCTGAAGCTGACCTGCCCCTTGACACCGCTTACACTGAAGGCCATAAAGAAACGCCGTCATGATACATGCATTCAACACGCAAAGAGAGAATGTGGAAAACATGGCCGATCCGACCCACAGCGACCCGAAACTGATCAGCCGTGAAAAGCGAAAAACCGTCGGTGATATCACCGTCGACAATCCCCGCATGACCTGTCGAAATGTCAATGTCTATTACGGGGAAAAGCAGGCCATCCGAAACGTGTCCTTGGACATCGCCCGCAACGAGGTCATCGCCATGATCGGGCCCTCCGGGTGCGGCAAATCCACATTTATCCGCTGCCTCAACCGGATGAACGACACCATCGAAAGCTGTCGGGTGGAGGGAGAAATCATCATCGACGACGTGAACATCTATGGCAGGGACATCGATGTCGTTCCGCTGCGTGCGCAGGTGGGAATGGTGTTTCAGAAGCCCAATCCCTTCCCCAAGTCCATCTACGAAAACGTCGCCTACGGCCCGAAAATCCACGGACTGTCCCAGTCCAGAGCCGAACTAGACGAGATCGTAGAAACCTCCCTGAAAAAGGCGGGACTGTGGGAGGAAGTCAAGGATCAGTTGGAGCATCCCGGCACAGGTCTCTCCGGTGGCCAGCAGCAGCGGTTATGTATCGCACGCACCATCGCCGTCAGTCCGGAGGTAATTTTGATGGACGAGCCCTGCTCCGCTTTGGATCCCATCGCAACGGCCCGCATCGAGGATCTGATCGACGAACTGCGGGAACAGTACTCCATCGTCATTGTCACCCACAGCATGCAGCAGGCCTCCCGCGTATCACAGCGGACCGCGTATTTTCATCTGGGAGACCTCATCGAGGTGGGAAAGACCACGGATATCTTCACCCGTCCCAAACACCAGCTTACGGAAGATTACATCACCGGTCGATTCGGATAAGGGTAGTCACTTCCGCTAAAGCGTTAAGGACACCATTACTCGGGCGGAAATCAACTCCGCCCCTTTTCAACTTTTCTATGGTTACTCTCTGAACCGGTATCCCACACCCCGTACCGTCTCGACGTAGGAACCGCATGGACCCAATTTCTTCCGTAGTCCGACGATCTGCACATCCACACTGCGGTCGGTGACCGAGTAGCTGTCTCCGCGAACGGCGTCCACGATCTGCGACCGAGTGAACACCCAACCGGGCCGCTTCGCCAGAAAGGTCAGCACTTCGAATTCGGTGAAAGTGAGAGAGACGGGTTGGCCCTGCACGAGCACCTCGTGCTTGTGCAAGTAGATTTGGAGGTCCGGGAAAATCAGCGTGTTGGATTCGGCGGCCTGGCTGCGGCTGTGTCGTCGCAGCACGGTCCGAATGCGGGCGGTGAGGATGCGGGGGCTGAAAGGTTTGGTGATGTAATCGTCGGCGCCAAGTTCGAGGCCCGTCACCACATCGGATTCCTCTCCCTTGGCGGTCAGCATCACCACGGGGATACCGCGAGTGCCGTTTTCCTGCTTGAGCCTTCTGGCCACTTCCAGGCCATCGATGCCGGGCAACATAAGATCCAGCACCACCAGGTCCACGGGCTCGGACCGAAGGCGGTCCAACGCCTCTTCACCGGACGAGGCACATTTGACATGGTATCCTTCCCGTACCAGCGTATATCGGACCAGTTCGAGAATATCCTCTTCATCATCCACAACGAGAAGTTGCTCACCGCCCATCGGTCTCCCTGTCGTTGTCTTCGGAAAGGCTTCCCGCTGCAATTTGGCCTGAAAACACCTTTCCGGTATTAGTAGTCACCGTGCCGGATGATCTCCCCCTCAATGAGGTAAATCACCTCTTCGGCAATGTTGGTGGCATGATCTCCGATCCGCTCCAGGTGCCGTGAAATGAGCAGCAGGTTGATAAGATATCCAGAGCGATCGGGGGACTCCTTCAGGGCAAGCTTGATGCGGTCGTAGGCTTCCCTCTGGATTTCGTCCACCTCGTCGTCGAGGGTCATCACCCGGAAGGCCAGATCTACGTCGAGGTTGACCATGGCGTCCAAGCTCATCTTGAGCATGGCTTCGGCCTTATCCGCCATGGTGGAATAGTCGAAATCAAAAGCGAACGGCGGCCGCTTGGCAATGACGCCCACCCGCTGCGCGATGTTGACGACCTGATCGCCGATCCGCTCCAGTTCGCTGTTGATTTTGATCACCGAAATAAGAAATCGCAGATCCACGGCCACCGGCTGGTGAAGGGCCAGAATCTTGAGGCATTCCTCTTCCACCTCCACTTCCATCTCATCGATCTCGTAGTCGGTCTTGATGATCTTTTCCGCCGTGTCCCCGTCCCTCTCTTCGATGGCGTATTTGGCAAGGCGCGCCCGCTCTTCCACCATGGCCCCCAGGGAAAGGATCCGTTTTTTGATTTTTTCCAATTCGCGTTGAAAGTGTCTGGCCATTCGAAATTCCTCGCTTTCCAATGAGGGGCATGCCGGCAAACAACGAGCTTACCTTAAGCTGTTAATGATAACGGATTGCTAGCTCCGTGTTGGTTTTATGAGAAACATATTCAAGATTTGTTAGGAGATCAACGAGAGACTCTCGATGCTCTGCACCTATGGCTTCCGCCTTTACTTCAGGGGTGGATGAGTGTGCGTGATTCGTTTGGTTTGATGGGTTGATCTCATTGAGAGGGTACAATCTGGATGTGAAGCGGGCTTGAGTGTGAACCGGCAGTAGCGAGCGCATTCCCCGCCGCTTGCGGCGGGGAGTCTTCAATCAATTCATTTGCTTCGACATTTGGAACATGCTTTTGGCCAACATTCTATGCCGCAGACTTTTGGAGTTCTGAGTCCTGCTTATATAGGCGCCAAGTTTCCAGAAAGGCGGCGTCAAAGGATCGCTCCTCCATGTAACGGCGCGCCTCCCGTGCCATCCGCCGGATTTGATCAGGGTTCTCTAGAAGTCCAGTGAGGGCTGACACCCAAGCCTGTCCGTCACCTGCGGGCACGACTTTGCCGGTGTGTCCGTCCGTCATGTTTTCACAGGGTCCGCCACGGTCGCTGACCACCACCGGAAGCCCCGAAGCCTGGGCTTCCAAGACGACGTTTCCAAAGGTGTCTGTGGCGCTTGGGAAGACAAAGAGATCACTGGAAGCGTATACCGCTGCCAAGTCCTCCCCTTCGAGGTATCCGGTGAAAAGACAGGGCAGCCCCTCGACTTCCCGTTTCATCTCCTCCAGATACGGCCCGTCTCCCACCACCACCAGTTGCAAGTCCTCGAACTGCTGCACCAGCGTGCGGAAGGTGTCGACGAGCAGAGGCAGATCCTTTTCCCGGGATACGCGACCGACATAGAGAAGCCGGAGGCCCTCCTCCAATGCATATTTCTGGAAGAAACCGTTTCGTTTGGAGGGGTGGAATCGAGTCACGTCGATTCCTCTCGGGTAGAGTCGGATTTTCTCCGCCTGGATGCCCTTTTCGACCAGTTCGTCTCGGGTTGCCTTGGACGGGGCGTAAATGCAGTCCAGCTGGTCGTAGTACCAGAGCGTGTACTTCCAGGTGAGGCTTTCCATCACCGCGTCTCCAGTGAGTATCTGAGCATACTGGGGGATGGCCGTGTGGTAGGTGCCGGCGATGGGAAGCTTGAGGATGCGGGCAATGGCCAGCGCCGCCAGGCCGATGGGTCCCGGCGTAGAGGTGTGGATGTGGGTGAATCCTTCCCGATAGCAGTAATCGAGCATCTCCAGCAGCGGCGGATAGAAGATCTTCTGCTCCGGGTATTCGGGAAGTTCGTAGACGCCGATGGGTTTGAAGTTGCAGATTCCCTCCATCGCCATCCGCTCCCCGCTGTCGCAGGTGATGACGGTGTATTGTTTGTGGTTGCGAACGGCCATCTTCAGCTGCTGTTGAAGGGTCAGAGCCACTCCGTTGACCTCGTAGAAGGTATCGGTGAACTGGGCGATTTTGATTCGAGAGGAAGATGGGTTATGCCCCGAAGCGCTTTCATCGGGAGATGCGAACCGCTCCAGAAGCTGCCTGCTGAGGACCCGGTCCTTGCTGTAGAGGGAAAAGGCCACGAAATAGGGCGCGAGCATCGTGTACAGGCCGCCGGCGGAACCGATGGTCTGAAAGATGTTGAAGACGTTGGCGCCGGAAAGGCTGCTCATGAGATGATCGGCAAAATGGAGCATCACTCCGTTGGACGCCTTGGTCACGAAGGAGCACCATTTTTGCTCCTGCCCGATGAAATCCGGCTTTCCATCGGGGATAGACGTCGGGTACAGATCGGGTTGATCGTGAATCAGCCGGTCGGTTTCCCGGCGGAGCAGCTGCAGCAGAGAATCCGTTACCTGCACCTTCTCCTTCAGGCGTTTTCGGTGGCTCCACAGGCAGTAGATGCGTGAAAACAATCCGCCCTCCTCCCGCCGGGCGCGCAGGCTCTGGTCCAGAAAGCGCATGAGCATGTCTTTGTCCGTATACCGATCCAGCTGAAACCGGTCCCGGTAGAATTGATAGGCGATGCCGTATAGGTTGTGGGCCATGGTCTGCGGCGTGGCCGGCGTGGATACGACGCCGATGCGGTACCGATCGGGATCGCTGAAAAATTCCTCGGGCGTTTCGGCGCCTTCGATACGGGTATGGGTGCGGGCGATGTTGAGCGAGCTGTGGTCGTCGGAACCGCCGAACAGGCGCTTTTGCCAGGCGTTGGAAACCGCCGGCTCCAGATCGTGCTTCTCCGCCAGTTCGTTCATCCGCTCCGGGGATAGGGCGGTCACAATGGCCCGGATGCTTTCGTTTTCACGGTGGTTTCTGGCGCCGTTGAGTTCGAGGTTTTGAAATAGCAGCAGCATCTGTTCGAAGTGCCCGGCGGTCAGCCGGTCATTGACGGCATACAGGGGATGGGCTGCGATATGAAAGATGTGCTCACGGTTCAGATACGTCACCAGCTCGAAGACATTCTTTCGCAGCCGTTGGATCTCTTCGTGCTGCGATGTGTCGATATTCAATGCCAGTACGTGAATCTTGCACTGATCTTCGGGAAAATAGGTAGTGATCTCCTCACTGACGAAGGTGCCGGGAAGATCGGCGATCTCCAAAGCGCCCTGGATGCAGTTGTGGTCGCTGATGGTGACCGCCGTCATGCCCCGCTGACGGGCCAGGGTATAAAGCTGGCGGGGCTCCGTGAAACTTTCCGGACATCCGAGTTTTTGGAGGATCCACTGGGAGGGACGCCTGCTGAACTTGGAGTGTACATGAAAGTCGATGCGCATGTTTTCTCCTTATACATGGTGAGGAAAGGTTGCGCGCAACAGACCATGCCGGCGTTCGGTGGGCATTAAACTATCATTCGTTTTCCGTTAATTGCTTTCCCGAAAAGCCCAATAGGGAGGGGTGGGAACAAACCACTCCCCCTACCTGTTGTGCAAAACAGGCTCTAAAGGATATGCGTTTACCTGTTATTCGTAGGGGCAGGGCTTATCCCCGCCCGTGGGAACGAAGCGGACATCTCTGGAACGGGGCTTGGGAGGATGGGTTCACTGCAGCGGGAAGGGAAAACCCTTCCTTTACATTTTATACGAAAAGCATACCGGCAAAGTAACGGAATTCTGACAACCGCTATCAAGCATTCGATGTCTCCAGCGGAAGGTCTTTTCCATAAGGAGGAAAAGCCGCCGAGGTACGAAACCGCCGAAGCCTTTGGCTGCGTAATGGCTTTCTTCCGTCGAAGAAATCGCAAGCGGGATAGTAGGCCATGTCGCTCAGCCAATACCGGTAGAAGCTTCCGTCCTTACGGA
>JAJDOA010000212.1 GCA_022340405.1 Desulfobacteraceae bacterium
CCCCAGTGGTCGCGGAGCGGAAAAGAGGAGTCGATGCCACTGACAATTCCACCCTGAGGACGGCCGTACGGCAGATGCCGGAGAGCGAAAAACACCGAGCACCGGGCATAAGCGGGAATCAGTATCAGCAGTAGGCTCCGATGGGCCTGCACACCGTAGACGCCCACCGTTTTCAGTGCCAGCAGCACCATCACGGCCACCATCCCCATGGAGCCGACCCGACTGTCCTTCATGATCTCCAGGGCCCGTTCCCGGCTGCGGTGGCTGAAAATGCCGTCCGCGGTATCCGCCACCCCGTCCAAGTGCAACGCCCCGGTGAACACCACCAGCACAACGACGTCCACGACAGCTGCCGCCGCTGACGACCACAGCCGGCCGACCACACCGTCGCAAAGGGCGACGAGCGCGCCCAGAACCAATCCGACATAGGGTAGGTACAACGGCAGTCGATCCGGCGAAAAGGATCCGGATCGACCCACGGGCAGGATGGTTCCAAAGCCGATGGCGGCGCGCACCCCCTGCAGGCCTCTTGGAATGTCGATCAAGACCGTTCCCTCCAAACCGCCGCACGGCGAAAGGTGTTAGGGACCGGGTTTTACGGCGACGGGGATTCCCGCTACCATCCAGACCACCCGGTCCGCCACCGCCGCCACCGCCTGGTTGCAGAATCCTGAGAAATCACGGAATTGTCGTGCCAACGGATTCTCCGGGACGATCCCACAGCCGACCTCGTTGCTCACCAGGACCACAGGGCACCGCGAGCCTTCCAGCGCAAGGGCCAGTTGCTGGATTTCCATCTCGATTCCCTCCGGCTCGTCGGACTCCATCAGCAGGTTGCTGGTCCACAGGGTAAGACAGTCCACCAGAATCACATCACATCGCTTGCTCCAATGCCGAATGGCCCTCGGCAACGCCAAAGGGACCTCTTCGGTTTTCCACAGCGGGCTCCGCTCGGCTTTATGACGGGCGACACGCTGCCGCATCTCCTCGTCATGGGGAATGCAGGTGGCCATGAAAACGTTGGTTTTACCGCCTCTCTCCTCTGCCATTTCCAGCGCATGGCGGCTTTTTCCGCTTCGGCAGCCGCCGACGATGAGCACGATTTCTTTCAAGGATTTCTCTCCTCGGCGCGGAAACCGATCCGGTGCCCGGCGGGTTGTCCGGTGCTGAAACGGTTCGGGTCGGGAAAAACGGATGCCGCAATTGAAAGGTTGCTTAGTCGAAGCTATCTCAAAATTAGAATTTTCGTTTTTGAGACCGCTTCTCGGCAACGTAACATGCCGCTCGGAGCGGATCAAGAACATGCTTTGCCGTGCAGGACCGACCGGAGATTTCTGCTTATTGACAAGCAGCGTTCTTTGTCGTAGGGAATCGGCACGTACAGCCTCGAAGCACCGCCGCACGGTGCTCCATGCCGAAAAGGGAAGCCGGTGAGACTCCGGCACGGTCCCGCCGCTGTAACCGGGGACGAACTCCGCATATCGGCCACTGCTCTGCTGCAGCGGGGTGGGAAGGCGCGGGGATTCGAAGGATCCGGAAGTCAGAAGACCTGCCGTGCGGCTCGAAAACTGGAGGAAATGGTAAATCCCCAGGCGTTTCACGCCTGGGGATTTTTTTTCGGAAAGGAGATGCCATGCACCTGAAAGAAATTGTCGAAAACATCTTTCCCACAGACCCGAAGTGGATGCAAAAAGCCAGAGAACGCAGTGCCTCATTGGTGATGCCCCACCGTGCGCTGGGAAGGCTGCACGAGTTTGCCGAGCGGATCTGTACGATTCGAGAAACCCTGGAGCCTTCCGTGGAGAACAAGGCCGTTCTCATCATGGCCGGTGACCACGGCGTGGCCGCAGAAGGGGTCAGTGCCTACCCCCAAGAGGTAACCGGCGCCATGATCGCCACCTTTCTGCGAGGCGGTGCCGGCATCAATGCGCTGTGCCGGCATGTGGGGGCGGAGGTTTTCGTCACGGACATGGGGATCATCCCGGACACGAATCCGGCCGATTTTCCGGAAGGTCATCGTCTCCGTGTGGAAAAGATCGCACGCGGCACTGCCAACATCGCCAAGGAAGCGGCGATGCGTCGCTCGGAGGCCGAGCATTCTCTGCTGACGGGCTTCGCGGTGGCTTCCGAAAAAATCGCCGGCGGGATCGATGTCCTCGCTACGGGGGACATGGGCATCGGCAACACCACCCCGTCGGCGGCTCTGGGCGCCGTTTTCACCGGAGCACCCCTGGAAAAGCTTGTAGGCCCGGGAACCGGTTTGGACGCGGCCGGGGTGCAGCGCAAGCGGGACATCGTCCGTCGGGCCATCGAAATCCATCAGCCGGCCAGGGAGGATCCCATCGGTGTGCTGGCCCAGTTGGGAGGATTTGAAATCGGGGCCATTGCAGGCACCCTTCTCGCCGCCGCCTACCACCGTAGGCCCGTGGTGGTGGACGGGTTCATCTCCACCGCCGGGGCACTGGTGGCGAACGCACTGGCACCTGCCGTGAGGGACTACATGTTTGCCGGACACCTTTCCGAGGAACACGGCCACGCCGCCATGCTGTCCCATCTGGGAATGGAACCCATACTGCAATTCGGCATGCGCCTCGGAGAGGGAACCGGTGCCGCCCTGGCTTTAGGCATCCTGGACGCATCGGTGAAATCCTTTCGGGAAATATTCACCTTCGAAGAGGCGGCCGTGCCGGACAAGAAATGACGATGGCCTTGACGCATCGGCAGGCGTTCCAGTAGAAATGAGCGTCCACCGGCCTGCCCGAGGTTTCTGGCCGCGGGACGGGAAAGGCCCGCATCCCGGCGGACGCCGCAGGAGGATGATTTAGAATGCCAGACGAGATGATCCGCCGCCATAGCATTTGCAATGAGCGTTGCAGGGGATGTCGCCGGAAACCGCCCGGGAGAATCGCGACGACCCTACCGGTCCTGATCTGTCTGACGCTTTTGGCGATGCTGCCCTGCCCGGCTCGCGCGGAACGGATCGTCACCGATCCGCTGGGACGCCGGGTGTCGATCCCCGATGCCGTCGAGAGGGTCGTCGCACTGGCCCCCAGCATTGCCGAAATGGTGTTCGCGCTGGGACAGGAACATCGCCTGGTGGGTGTCACGCGATTCAGCGACCATCCTCCGGCAGTTCGAGAGCTACCGCAGGTGGGAAGCTACATTCACCTGGATCTGGAGCGGATCGTCGCGCTTCGGCCGGATCTGTGCATCGCCATAAAAGACGGAAACCCAAAGGCGGTAATCGATCGGCTGGAGTCTCTGGGCATACCGGTCTATGCCGTCAACCCCCGGGGGCTGTCCTCGGTGATGGACACCATCTCCCGGCTGGGAAGACTGTTGGATGCTGCGCCTCGGGCCGCCTCCATCGTGGCGGACATGTCGGCCCGGATACAGCGGGTGGATCAGATGGTGGCATCCGTATCCGACCGCCCCACCGTCTTTTTTCAGATCGGGATCACCCCCATCGTTTCCATCGGTTCGGAAACCTTCATCCACGAGCTCATCGTCCGCGCCGGCGGTACCAACCTCACCGCAGGTGCCTCCGGCTACCCCCGCTTCAGCGAGGAGCAGGTCCTGGCCATGGCGCCGGAGGTCATCATCGTCACCACCATGTCTCGGGATGCCGGGTCCCGTGAGGCAGTGGAGCGCTGGACACGATGGCCGAACCTGCCGGCGGTGAAAAAGGGACGCGTCTATCTGGTGGACTCCAACCTTTTCGACCGCCCGAGCCCACGCCTCGTGGATGCCCTGGAGCTGCTGGTAGGATGGATCCATCCCGAGTTGAGGTCTCCATGAGTCCTCCGGTCCAGCCGATCAACCGCATTGCGAAAATGGCAACCGTCGTTCTCGCACTGCTGCCGGTTGTCCTGCTCATCGTGGTGTTGGGACTGTGTGTGGGTTCCACAGGCGTCGACTTCGACGCTATCTACCAGTGGTTTTCCGGTAAAGAAAACAGCCAGATGATCTCGGACATCATTTGGCGGATTCGATTTCCCCGGGTGCTGCTCGCTCTCCTGGTGGGGGCTACCCTTTCGCTGGGCGGACTCGTCTTCCAGGCCATTTTGAAAAACCCGCTTGCCGAGCCCTATATCCTCGGCGTATCCGGAGGCGCCGCCATTGGGGCCATCATCGGCATTATCATGGGGCTTTCCCGGTTCCCCGGTGTGAGTCTGCTGGCTTTTTGCGGCAGCATGGCCACGCTCCTCCTGCTGCTGCTGATGGCATCGGGCAGAACCGCCCTGAGAAAAGAGTCGCTGCTGCTGTCCGGCGTCATGGTCAACGCCTTCTGTTCGGCGGTGATCATGTTTCTGGTGTCCATCACCCAGGACAGCCGTTTGCACAGCATCTTGTTCTGGCTCATGGGAGATCTCTCCCTGGTGGGTCTCGATCAAACGTTGCTGCTGGGGGCGTTTCTTCTGCCCTGCTTCGCCGTTCTTTTTTATCTTTCCAATGCCATGAACCTGCTGCTGCTGGGAAAGGAATCGGCCCGCACCCTGGGGCTCAACGCAGAGGCGGTCACGGTGGTTCTGCTGGTGGTCACCTCCTTCATGGTCAGTTCCACGGTTTCGTTCAGCGGACTGCTGGGATTCGTGGGCCTGGTCATGCCCCACATGATGCGCCTGGTCCTGGGACCGGATCATCGCCTGTTGGTCCCCGCCTGCATGCTGGGCGGCGGAGGCTACATGGTCCTGTGCGATCTGCTGGCGCGGACCCTGCCCCAGCACGGAGAAATGCCGGCCGGCGTGGTGACGGCTCTGATCGGGGCCCCGCTGTTCATCGCACTGCTGAAGAGGGCGAGACCATGAAAGCGGCCTTCGAAGTCCAACAGGTGAGCCATCGGTACGCCAGAGATCCGGTTTTGCGGCAATTG
Source organism: Desulfobacteraceae bacterium (assembly GCA_022340405.1). Taxonomy (GTDB): domain Bacteria; phylum Desulfobacterota; class Desulfobacteria; order Desulfobacterales; family JAJDOA01; genus JAJDOA01. The sequence continues at coordinate 4,874 of JAJDOA010000212.1, forward strand.
GAGTTTTCCGTGGAGGCCGGGGAGTTTTTCATCATCATCGGACCCAACGGATCGGGAAAGACGACGCTGTTGAAAATTATGGCGGGCATCGTTCCGTGCAAGAAGGGAAAGGTGCTTGTCTTCGATCGACCCATCGAACGGTATTCCGCACGGGAACGCGCCGCCAAAATCGCCTATGTTCCCCAGGCCAGCATGCCGGAATTTCCGTTTACCGTGATGGAAACGGTGCTGATGGGCCGAACGCCCTATCTGGGCCCTCTGGGAATCGAGGAAGACACAGACCTTCGGATTGCACGGGAGGCCCTGGCTTTCACCGGAATGGAACACCTTGCGGACCGAAAAATCGATCAGCTCAGCGGTGGAGAGCAGCAACGAGCGGCCATCGCTCGCGCCATCTGCCAGCAGCCGGACATCATCCTGCTGGACGAACCGACCGCAGCCCTGGACCTGGCGCATCAGGTGCGCATCATGGACCTGATGGAAAGCCTGAAAAAAAAAGAGGGCATCACCGTCGTCATGGTCTCCCACGACCTGAATCTGGCCGCCATGTACGGAGAACGCCTTCTGTTGCTGGAGACCGGGCGCCTCGCCGGTCTGGGAGCCCCGGACGAAGTCCTCACCTACCGGGATCTGGAAAAGGTCTACGGCTGCACGCTGCTGGTGGATCGAAGCCCCATCGAACAGTGTCCCCGGATTACGCTGGTGCCGCATCGAGTTCTTGAAAAAATGGCCAGGGAAAGCGCGGAAAAAAAGAAATAATTGGAGTCGCTCATGCCCATGGACCCCGAAAAGGGTTTTCGAAAAATCGCGATCCTGGAAAACCTCATCGAAGCCCAGGTGCTGGAGGACCTGTTGGGGCAGGACGGAATTCCACACCGGATCGTCTCCTTTCACGACACCGCTTACGATGGTTTGTTTCAGTTTCAAAGAGGCTGGGGAGCGGTTTATGCACTGCCATGGCACCGGGAGATCCTTTTGGAACTTCTCCAGCGGATCCGAGAGGATCGGAGTGCGCAGGATGCTTCCGGTGAAACGACGTGATCCCGCCCGCATGCGTACGCCCATCCCGCCTATCCCGGATGCCCGCTGCAACCCCCTCCGGTGCCGGCGATCGCATCCCACTCCGGATCGCTGCCGAGCGTCCGCCGTTTTCCCTCCGGCCATCCACGGATTTTCAGCACGCCGAGGCTCCCGCTGACGCAGGGGAGTGGACTTGACAGGTATTTTTTTTGGGACTACAAAGACATTCGTTTCCGGGGTCGGTGGAAAGGATGGGTGTAGACTCCCCGTTCCCCATTGGAATCCACATACCGTGTCAACAGCACCGAGGTGCTTTCATCGTTGCGGTTGGTACCGGGCGCAAAGCACCCGGTTTGAAAGCAACAAATTAGGAATTATCCACCGTGAAGCGGCTTCCTTTTGATCTGCACATCCAATGGACCATCGGGCTTCTTTTCGCTTTATTCTGGCTGGTATCCGCCTTGCTGCCTGCGGCCGTTGCCGTAGCCACAGAACCGGAATCGGCCGCGGCGCATCCAAATCTCCCCATAGCCGCATGGAGTCAGATCCATGAGACGGGAAGGGAAATTTTTTTCTCCCGTTATCAATCCTCCGGATGGGGACAGGCGCTGCAACTATCCGACAACGGGAAACGAAATTTTCTTCCCGCCGTGATTTCGGAAAACGACGGGACCGTCTGGGTGTTTTGGACGTCCGAGGCAAACAATCAGTTCACCCTGCAATACGTTCGCATCCGGGATGAGGTCTCCTTCGCCCCCGAAACCATCCCGACACAGCTGGAACAGAACATGGCGCCCTCGGCCCTCGTGGATCGAGACGGGACTGTATGGCTGGCCTGGAGCAGCTTCGACGGAACCGATGACGACATCTTCTATTCCGTCTGGGAAGGCAGCCGCTGGAGCCATCCGCTTCGATTGAACACGGATGATTACACTCCGGACATGCAGCCGCTTCTCGGAATGGACGCCGACGGATCCCCTTGGATTCTCTGGCGGGGGTTCGACGACGGCCGGTACCGTTTTTACTTCAGCCGTTGGAACGGAGCCGATTGGGATCCCGAAGAAGCGTTGGAGACGGACAGCTCCTACCTGGAACAGGTGCGGCAGCAATTTGCATCCCTTCCAGACCTTCCGGAAGAAATCGCCGACAAGAAAAAGTGCGCCCTCCATATGGCGGAAGCCCCCGTTCAGTCCCTGCCCCTCTTCATGGAGGATTTCCTTTCGGAGCCTTCCTCCGAATCTCCCAACAAGGCGTCTCCTCAATGAACGATCCGCGGCCATCGCCCCATCGTTCATTGCCAAGACCCCAAGACAAAGAGCACCCATGAAGACCTCCACATCGCTCCTTCGCACCGGCATTTTGGCTCCGCTGCTTGTCCTTTTGCTTGTACCCCTGTACCTTCCGGCAACCGTTCACGCTCTCACCACGTGTTTTGGAGACAGCATCACGTATGGCATCGGCGGCGGCGGCGAAACCTACCCCCGTTTTCTTTCCGATTTTCTGGCCGGCAATGGAAAGAGTCCAGCCGTGACGAATCGTGGTATCGCAGGAGAGGACACCGCTTCGGGTCTTCGGCGCTTCCAATCCGTATTGAATGCCGACAATCCGAAATATGTCTGTATCCTGGAGGGCACCAACGACATATACGTCGGCATT
>JAJDOA010000232.1 GCA_022340405.1 Desulfobacteraceae bacterium
ATGATGTAGACGTCCAGCGGGATGTCCACGGCCTTCCGGATGGACCCCAGGATCGGCAGGGACACGTCGGAGATGGGGTTCATGGAGTTGACGCCCATGGAGGCGATCACCTTGGCGCCGGCGGCGTTGCAGTAGCCGCCGAAAACGGAGAATTTGAAAAACGTCTCCTTCGGGATCACCCCCTCGCTTCGCATCCTGGTAAGCAGCGAAAGCACCCCTTCGTCGTAGACCAGAAAGCCGCGATGGCCGGCTTCGATGCAGCGCATGATGTCTGCGATGTGGTAGGAGATGTTGTCCGACCCGCGAAGACGGAACGCCTGCATGGCGCCCTCGGGGGTGGAGATCTCCTTGGAGCCCGGGTCCCAGCCTTTGCGGTGGCCGACGGTCATGACCACTTCGATCTTCTCTTCCGCGGCCATCTGGGCCATGGCCTTGAGTTCCTCGAAGTCGCAATAAGTGGAGCCGCCCACGGCAGCGATGGCCCGGTGTACGATGACGTTGCGCTTGCGGCTCTCGTCGATGAGGGCCTTCATGGTGGACGCCCGTTCGACGCCAGCGATCTCGATGCGAAAGTGCGCACCGTCGGGAAAGGTCTTCTCGCTGCTGGGCAGGCCCCAGGCATCCCGGCCCGGGATCCCCTCCTTTTCCATGAACGCTCGAATGGTTTTCAGCACTTCGGACATGAATGGTTCCTCCTTTTCGGGCGGAGCGTCGTTGCTTGCCGTCCCGGTTTCATCAGGCAGGGCGGGCCCCGTTGCCCGTTCCCCCTATGAGGCTGTGGCTATTGTTTATTCGCAGCCTCCTATTGTTTGAGAAGTGACGTCAGCTTTTCGTATTCGCCCTCCACCATCTTGTAAGTGTGCTCTTCGGCGGGGAAGGCGCCGGAACGGGACTCCTCGGCGTAGGCGGCGAAGGCGTCGATGGTTTTCTGCGCCAGCGCTTCGTATTTCTTTACGAACTTGGGCGTGAAGGCCTGAAAGATCCCCAGCACGTCCGAGCAGATCATCAGCTGCCCGTCGGCCTGAACCCCGGCGCCGATGCTGTAGACCGGAATGCGGAGCCGGTCCCGAATGATGCCGCACACTTCCGGCGGAACGGCCTCCACCAGCAGGGCGAACGCGCCGGCGTCCTGAATGGCCTGGGCATCCTCGATGAGTTCCCTGGCCGTCTCGGCGGTGCGCCCCTGGGCCTTGAACCCGCCGAGCTGGCCGGAACTCTGCGGGGTGAGCCCGATGTGGCCCATCACGAGCATTCCGCCGTCGGCGATGGCCTGGATCTGCTCGCACACCCGCTTGCCCCCTTCCAGCTTCACGGCGTCCACTCCGGCCTCCTTGAAGAACCGGCCGGCGTTGCCCACCGCTTCGGGTACGCTCACCTGGTAGGATAGGAAGGGCATGTCCCCGATGATGAAGGTGGCGGCGGCCCCCCTGCGGACGGCTTCGGAGTGATAGATGCACTGGTCCATGGTCACCGGGACCGTGCCTTCGTAGCCGTAGATGCACATACCCAGGGAGTCGCCCACCAGGATCATGTCCATCCCCGCCTCCTGCGCGAAGCGGGCCGTCCAGTAGTCATAGGCGGTGATCCAGACCGCGGTCCGGCGCTCTTCCTTCATTTTCTGCAAATCGATGCGGGAAAGCTTCTTGGTTGCCATTTTGCGTCGCTCCTTAGTGGGTGATGGGGCCGTCCGCAACGCACGGAGCGGTGCTGCCCAATTTTCCCGAAATCCTCCGGCAAATGTCCCGCAGCCGGGGCTGAATGGTCTCGATCCGTTCCGGCGTGAGCCGGAACGAGGGTCCGGAAACACTGATGGCGTAGCGGCAGCCACCGGTGTGGTCGAAAACCGGGGCGGCCACGCAGCGCAGCCCGGATGCCATTTCCTCGTCGTCCACCGCGTAGCCTCTCCGGCGGACTTTCTGAATTTCGGCACGAAGGCCGCGCCGCGAAGTGATGGTATTGGGGCCGAAGGCCTTGCATCGAACCTGTTTCAGAAATTTTTCGAACTCCTCTTCCGGCAGAAACGCCAACACCGCCTTGCCCAACGCGGTACAGTAGGCCGGCGCGCGGGAACCGATGGGCGAGTCCATGCGAAGGATCTCCTTGCTGTCGATCTTGTCCAGGTGCAGGATGTCCCCTCCGTCGAAATGCCCCAGGTTGACCGTCTCGTTGAAAGCCAGAGAAAGCTCCTGCAGATAGGGCCGTACGATGCGGTGGATTTCAAACCGGTTGGCCACCGCCATGCCAAGCTCGAGGACGCGGAAGGTCAGGTGATACCGCCCGTCCTCGTCTTTGTCCACGTAGCCCAGTTCCCGCAGCGTGGCCAGAAACCGGTGGCTTCCGGCCCGGTTCAGCTCGAGGTGGCGCGCCACCTCCGACACCGTGAGGGCCTGTTTTTCGGCCAGCAGCTCCAGCACCCGGATGCCCTTGGCAAGGGAGTTAATGAAAAAATATTTTTCGCCGCGTGCGGGCATTCCGGGTTCGGAATCTCCTGGGCTCCTGGCCGGCCGTCCGGAACAGTGACAGGCCCGGCCACGGTAATATGGTCACTATGCGTGACAGTCGATCACATATTGTGACAGCTTAGACGGCTGTTTCCGGCCTGTCAACCCCCTTTCGGGGCGGGGAGGACCGGAGGACGGAGTGCGGTGGGACGGAAAACCGATGTCCGAGGTGTGGACGGAATGGCCCGGATCCCGTTTTGCCGGAATGGGATGTGAAGGTTTCCCTCGGGGGCAGGGATGGAAGAATTCGGCCTGCTGTCCGACCGAACTACCAGCTCACGCTCATCATCGAGCAGTTCAGACCGGAACCGATGCCCATGAGCGCGATATGGCTGCCGGCGTGGAGCCGGCCGGACTCCTCCGCTTGGGCAAGCGTGATGGGAAGGGCCGCGGGCCCCACGTTGCCGAGGGTGGAAAAATTCAAGTGATGCTTTTCCGGTGTCAGGCCGAGGGTTCGGTTGAGCACCTCCATGTTGCGTTGACTGACCTGGTGGGGCACGTAGAGATCGATGGTTTCGTCGTCCCAGTCCGGCAGAGAGCCTTGTGCATCTTTCCATGTTTCCAGCGCCAGTTCGACGCCGTGCACCAGAACCCGGTGCGGGTCCGCCACCATGCGGTCGGGTTGGCCCAGGCACAGGCGGCTGTAACGGGTGTCCGCCCGGGTGACGGCCCCGTTGATGCGATGCCCGCTGCGGGAGACCTTGCGATGGGCCAGAATCATGGCCACGGCGCCGGAGCCGAGGGTGAGGGTGGCGAAATTCTCACGGAAATCCTTTTCGGTGGTTTCGGGACGGCGCAGCCGCTTCAGAGTCGCTTCAATGACCTGCCGCGAGCCCTCGCCGTCGACGATGAGTCCGTAGTCCATGAGGCCTTTCTCGATCATCAGTGTTATGGTGGACATGGCGTTGACGAACCCGAGGCAGGCGTTGCCGACGTCGTAGTTGATGCACTCGGGACCCAATCCCAGATTGCCGTGAACCAGGCAGGCCGTGGACGGTTCGATGTAGTCTCGGCACACCGACGTGTTGATCAGGCAGCCGATCCGATCGGCGGAAATCCCTGCACGCTCGATCACACGTTCCGCGGCGCGGGTGGCGACCTCGCTGGGTTGGGTTTCCGGATCCCAGAATCGACGCTCCCGGATACCGGTCAGCCTTTCCAATTGTCCCCTTTCCAATCCCAACCGCGCCATGGTTTCGGCGATCTCCTCCTCGATTTTCACGGAAGAGATTCGGTGGGGGGGCAGTTCATAGGCAACGGCCTCGATGCACACGTCTTCGGTCAAAAGGGGTTTGTTCATGCTGCATTTTCCTTGGTTTCGTGTCTTTCCGGCAATGCCGTTTCGGGCGGAGCTTTCAACGCGCTAGTCGGGCTTTCTCACCCGGCTACCTGCCAACGATCTGGATTCGGGGAATAAAACATGATACCCATTGGGTGTCAACGCCGCGGGTGGAGACGCCAGACGGAAACGGCGGGAAATGTTCTGCCCGGTGGCAGTGCCGCGCAACCCGGAAAGGAACTCAGCAATTTCGAACTGCTCGCTACCCCCAGCGCCCCGGAGCCCTGGATTTCCGCTGTGCTCCGACAAGCGGCGGGGTTGGCGCGCGCTTGCGCCGGTTCACATTCGACCATCGGCGGCCGTCGCGGGGAGGACCGAGGCATGAAATTTTCGGAATTTGTCGCCCACATGAAAGCCCTGAAAACGCCGGTCATTCTGCTTCACGGCATCCGGAAGCTGCCGAGAAGCCAGCGTGAGATCCTGAGCGAAGTCGCCTCCATGATGGCGAGCCAGCTGCCGAAGGCGACTTTCCGCACCGGAAACGCACCCGGCGCGGAAACCGCCTTTCAGGAGGGTTTGGCGGAAATCGACCCCCGAAGGCTGCAATATCTTCTTCCCTACGCAAGCTACGGCAATCGGAAAATACCCCCTGGGGCCGCTACGGTCTGCCTGGACGAAATTCCACGGGCGGTTCTGAAAAATCTGGCTGCACAAACCCTAAAGGCCAGTCCGAAATCCAAACTGCCGCTCGAGCGCTATCTCCGGGTCCGAAGCCACAACCAGCAGACGGCCAGGACCGTGCATCTCCTGTTGGACACCCTCAAGGTGGTCGGCAGCAGCCCTCTGTCTCTGCCGCCAGCGTCAGTGGGAATCTTCTGTGTTCCCGAGGACCGTCCCCTGTCCGGCCGAATCGGCCACTCGCTGCGGGTCTGTTTGCAGCACAGCATACCGGTGATCGACCAGTCGTTGTGGATGCCGTGGCGGAAACGGCAGCCCTCCGTGCTATAGCCTGCCGCAGCGCGCCGGCATCTTCGCCGGACGACCGCCGGTAAATCCTCCATAACGTCGCATCATTCCGGCGACCTTCGATGGGAGAACGGGTTGAGGTTTCTGCACGCCGCCGACATCCATCTGGACAGTCCTCTCCGGCGGCTTGCCGTCTACGACGAAGCGCCGGTGGACGAACTGCGGCAAGCCACCCGCCGGGCCTTCGAAAACCTGATCGATCTGGCGGTGGACACGCCGGTGGATTTTCTCCTGATCGCAGGAGATCTGTATGACGGCGACTGGCAGGACTACAACACGGGCCTGTACTTCGTCGCCCAGATGCGCCGCCTTCGAGAGGCTGGGATTCCGGCCTACATCGTGGCGGGCAACCACGACGCCGCCAGCAAGATCACCCGGGTGCTGCGACTGCCGGGCAACGTGCACCTGTTCTCCGCCGAGAAACCCGAGACACTCCGCGTACCCGAAACGGACGCCGCCGTACACGGCCAGAGCTTTGCCACGCCTGCCGTACAGCAGGATCTTTCCGCGGCCTATCCGCCGCCCCTGCCCGGCTGCTTCAACATCGGGCTTCTGCACACCTGCGCGGGGGGCCGGGAGGGGCATGCCCCGTATGCACCCTGCACCCTCAATGGACTCCTGGCAAAGGGCTACGACTACTGGGCGCTGGGACACGTCCACCGGAGGGAAGCGCTGCATGACGACCCCCCCGTAATGTTTCCGGGAAATCTCCAGGGGCGTCACGCACGGGAAACCGGCCGCAAGGGTTGTCTTCAGGTGGATGTGGAGCCGGACGGTACCTGTACATGCCAGTTCCAACCCCTGGATGTCCTGTGCTGGGAAACAGTCCGGGTGAATGCCGACGATACCGGCGATGGTTACGAAACCGTGGACCGCTTCTCCGATGGACTGCAGCGTCGGCTTCGCCGTCATCCGGGACTGCCGCTGGCGGTTCGTGTTGTGGTGGAGGGGTCCGGCAAGGCGTTCGAGCAGCTGCTTTCCCAACCGGAACGATGGGAGAACGAAATCCGCGCTGCCGCACTGGACGGGGGAGAGGGTCTCGTTTGGGTGGAAAAGGTCGTGCTCCAAGCCCTTGCCCCGCCGATGGAAAAGACCCCGCCGCACCTGTCCGACACCGCCGTGGGGGAGCTGCTGGGCCTGCTGGAAGAGCTTCCTGACGACGCAGAGGGACTCGAACGACTGGCGCGCGACCTGCGGGATCTGGAAAGAAAGCTTCCCCATGAACTGCAGGAGGACCCGGACCGCATCCCGTTGGACGATCCGCGCCATCTGTCGGAACTCCTGAATGGGATCCGCCCCCTGCTGCTGCAACGCCTTGCCGGCAACGGGGAATCCCCATGAAAATCCTGCGGCTGGATCTCGCGGCATACGGCCCCTTCACGGACATCACGGTCGATCTCTCGGCTGCGGCCTCCGGCCTGCACATCCTCTACGGTCCCAACGAAGCCGGAAAGAGCTCCGCCATGCGGGCGTTGCATGGCTTTCTGTTCGGCATACCCGAACGAACGCCCGACGCCTTTCTCCATCCCTACCCGCGGCTTCGCGTCGGAGGAACGCTGCAATCTGGCGATGGAAACGCCCTGGCCTTCATCCGTAGAAAAGGCAGGGGCAACACGCTGCGCAGGGGCGACGACGAGACCGTGGCGGCCGAAACCGAGCTACAACAGATTCTCGGCGGCGTGGACGCCGACGCGTTCTCCACGCTTTTCGGCATCGACCACAGCGAACTGGTCCGGGGCGGAGAAGAAATCATATCCGGTGGCGGTGACCTCGGGCGCACGATTTTCGCAGCCGGCTCCGGAATGGTGCACCTTCGCAACGTACAGGAAAATCTGCTGGCAGAAGCGGATCTGCTGTACAAGTCTGCCGGCCAGAAACCCCGCGTCAACCAGGCGCTCCGGTCCCTGACCGAAAGGCGCAGGGCGCTGCGCCAGGCGGAGCTCTCCGGCCCCGAATGGGCAAAACACAGCGAGGCGTTGGCATCCGCAAAGGGCGAAAAAGCGAAATTGGAGGCCGAAATCGCCGCCGTCGACCGCGAGCGTAGCCGACTGCAGCGCATTCGCGATGCACTTCCGATGATCGCCCGGCGGAGCGAACTGGCGACCTCCTTGGAGGCATTCGCCGATGCCGTTCCCCTACCGGAAGACTTCCCTGAAAGGCGTCGCGAACTCCTGTATCGGCTGCGCATCGCGGAAACGGAGCGGAGCAGGGCCGAAGAGAGCGCGAAAGCGATTCGGAGCAGCATCGAAGGTCTGGCCGTGGACGAGAGGCTGCTGGACTCCGCAGAACCTATTGAAATCCTCTACCGGGACCTGGGCGGCCAGCAGAAAGCCGCACGGGATCGCGCAAAGCTCGAAGCCCTTCACGCCGCACTGGCGGAAGAAGGATCGGAAATTCTTCGCGGAATGGGACGGGAGTTGTCTCCGGAGCAGGCCGAACGCCTCCGGATCGGAAAGGCCGATGCAGCCCGCATCCGCGAACTGGGAGCGCGATATGAGAGGACGGTCGCACGGATCGATGATGCGGCGCAACTTCTGCCGGAAATCGGGCGCCATCTCGAAGCCGTGAAAAGGGAGCTGAAGGGGTTGCGAGAGCCCCGACCGATCGACCCGCTGGTCGCCGCGCTCGCCGAAGCGGAGCGGTGCTTGTCCAAAGAGGACCGGTTGCAGGAAGTGTCTGCGGAGATCCGCACGGCAACGGAAAAGCTGACCGAACGCTGCCGCGCGCTGGGCTTGGATCCCGAACGGGTGCTGGTCGATGCGGTACCTTTTTTCCCCACCACCGAGACCATTCGACGGTTCGAAGAGCGGTTGGGCCAACTCGAACGGCGGCGGAACGAGTTCGATGACATGAGGCGGAAGACGCAAGAGACGCTGATGGAAATCGACCGGCAGATGACATCCTCACGGCTGGACCGGGATGTGCCGGAGGAGGACGATCTGCTCACCGCCAGAAGGATTCGGGATGCAGGGTGGCAGCTGGCCGCACGCCGCCTTCGGGGGGAGAACGTTGCGGAAGAGCGCGTCCGAGACTGGACCCGTGAGGTACCGGGGGGAGAGGAGAAGGACCTGGTGGATGCGTATCAATCCGCACTTGCCCGGTCGGACGGCATCGCGGACCGGCTGCGGCGCGAAGCCGAACGCGTGGCAGCCAAGGCCCGCTTGAGCGCCGATCGCAGAGCGGGCAACGAGCGACTTCGGCAGATATCCGAGGCCGCCGAGCAGTTGGAGCGAGAGGAAGCCGAAGCGAAGGGGCAGTGGGTCGGGGCGTGGCGGGAGGCGGCCGTCGAGCCGGGGGCACCGCGGGAAATGCTGCAATGGGTCCTGGAAGCCAACAGCCTGATGGAACGATCGGATGCGCTTCGGCTGCGGCGGGCCGAAGCCGAGGCGCTGCAAAAGGAGGTCGACCGGCACCGCAAGCGCCTGGCCTCCGTTCTATCCGAAACCGTTGCCGCCCCCGGGGAGGACACGACGTTGGGCGAGCAGGTACGGAAAGCCCGTCGGATCGTCGCGGAGGAATCGGCCCTGACGGAGAAGCGCCGGGAACGAAGCGAGGAAAAATCGAGGCGTGAACGGGAGCTTGCCGCCGTACACTCCCGCCTGGAGGCGGCCCGTGCCGACCGGAAGGAGTGGGCTGATCTGTGGTCCGAAGCCGTCCAACCGTTGGGACTGGACGCCGATGCCCTTCCGGCCGAGGCGGCCGCCGTCATGGAAGAGCTCAACAGCCTGTTTGAAAAACAAAGGGAGGCCAAGGTTCTGGAAAAGCGCATCGCCGGCATCGATCGGGACGCCGCGCTCTTTCGCCGGCAGGTGAGCGAACTGGTGGCTGCCGCCTGCCCCGAGATTGACGGCGCCGCACCGGAGGATGCCGTTTTGGAGCTGAACCACCGGCTCCGCCAATCCAGGGACGCCTTTACCCGGCGCCAGGCCCTTCATCGACAGCTGGAGCAGGAATCCTCCCGTTTGGATAGAGCCTGTGCGGAGATCGTAGAGGCCCAGACCCACTTGGGGGAAATGTGCAGGGAGGCCGGTTGCAGCGATCTCGAGCAACTGCCGGAGGCCGAACGACGTTCGATGCTGCGCTCCCAGACGGAGACCGAGTGGAGAGCAGTGGAAGATCGACTGCGGGAGCTCTCCGCGGGTGCTTCCGTGGCGTCCTTCCTGGCCGATGTGCAGACCGAGGAGCCGGATGAACTGGAGGGCACCCTGGCGAAACTGGCACAGGATGCTCTGCGTCTTGCCGAGGAAAAATCCACCCTGGATCAGGCCATCGGCACGGAGCAGGCGGAGCTGGCCCGGATGGACGGAAGCGCAGCAGCTGCGCAGATCGCCGAAGAGATCCAAATGCTGCTGGGAAGAATCGAGGCCGACGCCGAGCGCTATGCCCGGTTCCGCATCGCAGCCGCCGTTCTGCAGGAAGCTGTCGAACGGTTCCGCAGGAAAAACCAGGGGCCCGTTCTCCAGCGGACATCGGAGCTCTTTGCCCGCTTGACCCTGGAGTCCTTTTCCGGTGTGCGTGCCGATTTCGACGAGCGGGGACAGCCGCGGGTGGTGGGCGTCCGGCCCTCCGGGGAGATCGTCGCCGTGGAGGGCATGAGCGACGGGACCGCGGATCAACTGTATCTGAGCTTTCGCCTGGCCGGCCTGGAACACTACCTGCGCAACAACGAGCCGCTACCGTTTGTGGTGGATGACATTCTGCTGCAGTTCGACGACGGGCGGGCCTCAGCGGCCCTGCAGGCCCTTTCCGAGCTTTCGGTGAAAACACAGGTGCTGTTTTTCACCCACCACCGACACTTGGTGGAGCTGGCGGAGCAGTCGCTGGGACCGGAACGCTTCGGCCTTCACAGGCTGGATCGCCGATCAACATAGTGCCATACCCTGTACATTTATGTCGGTAGAATACAATGAAGATGTCGGCAAGGCGCATGTTACCCTTTCGTTTCGTTTCCACCATGGACAATACAGGACGGGATTAGGATATACCCCGCCCCCCACGTTGGCATGGAAAACGACGGAGTTCCTGCCGCGAAGGAAAGAAGGGACGTCATGGAAAACCGAAACGGTTCCCGCTCACAAAACGGGCCACTGTCGGGCAAGCCCTGCCTGATCGCCTGCGGCATCTTCCGCAGGGAACTCGATGCCCTCCGTCGAAGCGGCGCTGTCGACGCGGAAGTGGTGTATCTCGGATCCTTCCTCCATCTCGACTACGGGAAGCTGAGATCGGCGTTGGAGACCGCACTGCGCCGGGAAAGGGGGCGGCGGCCCGTGGTGGTCTACGGAGACGTCTGCATGGGATTCGGCGAGGAAATCAAACCGCTGGTCGAAGCCCATGGCGCGGTGAAGGTGGACGGGCTCAACTGCATCGACTGTCTGCTGGGAGGACGGGGCAAGCTGCTGGAGGTGGACCCGCGGCACGAGCTTCTGTTTCTGACGCCCGGATGGATTCGCTTCTTCGAACGGTATGTGGAGGAGAATCCGGAGGAGAGAAAGAAGCCGTTTTCGGTGCTCAAAGGGATTCTGCTGGTGGACGGCCTCGGCGATCTAAGCGAATACCGGGAACGCATCGAAAAGATCTCCGAGCAGACGGGGCTGCCCGTGCTGGGGGAAAAGCACGTCGGCCTCTCCGGATTGCTTGCGGTGATCCGGGAGGCGCTGGATCGCCGTCGCGACGGCCGGCCCGGTCAATAGCCCCCTGATCCGCCGCCGCTGCCGTCGTCTCCGTAGGCGGGAACGAAGGGAGGCTGGCGGAATACCATCCGTTCCAGGCGTATCAACTCCTCGTCGGTGTGGTTGAACACTGGGGCCGGTTCGATGCGTGCGTTGGCCTCCGGCCCATAGATGAACCGCGGCGATTCGTGGTGAGTGGTCTCCACCGTCTCCCGGATTTCCGAAGCCCCCCGCACGGCGATTTCCGAAACGCCGTAACAGAGACAAAAATAGGTTTTGTCCGTCTCGACTTCCACGTAGGCACCCGATCCCCGGATGCCGACGACCGCCGTAGGCGTGAACACCCGATGGTTCTCATGCCGGTTGAAGACCATCAAGGCCCTGCCCTTGAAGATGCGCAGGATCTTCTCCATTGAGGCCGCATGTTTCTCGGCGGTTTCGGTTTGCAATGTCAGATCCGTGTTTTCGTGCACCAGGTACACGGACTTTTCCAGGACGAAGATGACCGTTCCATCGGCGCCGGTGACGACGCGGTCACCCCATTGCACCGGATCCCCTTCCCGGGCGGCGGTCCCGTTGACCCGAACGTCTCCGGACAGCTTCTGGATGCCTGTCGGATATTGGAACGCCCCCATGGCCTCCAGGCGGCGCACCATCGCCGTCGCCACGCCCAGCATCCCGGACGATCCGGCAAAAAGGGCGGTCTTCAGAAACTGCCTCCGTGTGCGATCCGAAAACGATGTCCGATTCGAGAACATTCAACCTCTCCTGTCTATAGCGATTGCCGGAATTCCGTTCCGTTTACGGCATGTTTTCCAATGAGACCGTGAGGGAGGAGTTTGTCCCCTCCCGCCGCGGCGAACCGAGGACGCCATTCGGGCGGGGATAAATCACGCCCCCACGAAAAGCAAGAAAAAGGCTAGAAGCCATCTCAAAATTAGGATTTTCGTTCAAGGTCCAGGAGGATCCGAGTTTACAGCCGCAGGAATACTGCCGTATTTCGAGGACTGGAAACGAGGACCCGACGCCGAGATGGAGCGAAAAGACAATTTTGAGATGGCTTCTAGACAACCCGGGCCGATTTCAGCGTCCGTTCAACGGCCTGTGGGTAAAGCTCCGGGTGCCGTCCGCATAGGGTGCCACGATCTGCCCGGTGCCTTTCAGCTTCCACTTGTAGATCACCAGCCCTTCCAGGCCCACCGGGCCGCGTGCGTGGATCTTGGCGGTGGAGATTCCCACCTCGGCGCCCAGGCCGTAGCGGTACCCGTCGGAAAAGCGTGTGGAGCAGTTCCAGAAGACGTTCCCTGAATCCACTCCGTCCATGAATCTCTCCGCAGCGCCCGCGTCTGCGGTAACAATGGCATCGGTGTGTCCCGAACCGTGGGTGTTGATGTGCCCGACGGCCTCGTCGAGGCTCTCGACCACTTTGATGGAAAGAATCAAGTCCAGATACTCCGTTTTCCAGTCCGCGTCCGTCGCGGGTTCGGCGTCGATGATCGCCCGGGTCCTTTCACAGCCGCGCAATTGCACGCCGCGCTCTTCCAGGGCGGCCTTTGCCGCAGGCAAAAACGTTTCGGCCACTCCGGCATGCACCAACAGCGTCTCCAAGGCGTTGCACACCGCAACATACTGGCACTTGCCGTCCACAGCGATGTCGACGGCCATGCCGGCATCGGCCTGCGCGTCGACGTAGACGTGGCAGACGCCGTCGGCATGGCCGAGCACGGGAATGCTGGAATTTTCCATGATATGGCGGACGAACTCGTTGGATCCGCGAGGAACCAGCAAATCGATGTGGTCGTCCATTTTCAGCATCCGATCCACATCGGCCCGGGTCTCGGCCAGCTGCAGCCAGCCGGGGGGGATGCCGGACGCTTCGGACGCTTGTGCGATCGTGGATGCGAGAATGCGGTTGGTGTGGGCAGCCTCGCTGCCGCCCTTGAGCAGAACGGCGTTTCCGCTTTTCAAACACAGCGTGGAAATCTGCACCAGGGCATCCGGGCGGGACTCGAAAATGACGCCGATCAGGCCGATGGGGCAGGAGACCTTGTATAGATCCAAGCCGTGGTCCAGTTCGCGGGCGCTGAGCACCCGCCCCACCGGATCCGGCAGCTCGACCAGGCTTCGGATCCCGTCCAGGGCCGCAAACAACTTTTTCCGATCGAACTTGAGGCGTTTTATCAACGGCGCGGCCAGGCCCGATTCCCGGCCATTTTCCAGATCCTGCTCGTTGGCCGCGACGATATCGCTGCCGTTGTCCTCCAGTGCATCGGCAATGGCTTCCAGGGCGCGGTTCTTTTCGGCGGTGCCGACGGCGGCCAGACGCAGCGAAGCCGATTTGGCCGATGCGGCGGCAGTGGATATGTCCATGGCATGCTCTCCTGTCGGTTGCGAGTCGATCCCGTATTTCCTGGGTCATACCCGAAAGGGATCCGGCCCGTCAACGGAGGACATGGCTTAGCGGCGGTTCGTGGATCGACGAGCTTCCGTAGACGGAACGAAATTCCGGCAATTGCTATAGACGTTGGGGATGGGGCGGATCGGAGACCGGTTCAATCGTTGTCCTCAACGGGCTTGCAGGTGCCGTATACCACATAGGCCACGCCCCCGCCTGCGGCGGATAGAACAGCCTTTCCGTCCGTTGTGGAAAGCGCAAGGCTCCAGGCCATCGCGTCCTCCACCCCCTCGATCCCTTCGTCGACGCCCTGGAGGACGATTTTTTGCTCCACCTTCGTGATTCTCTGAATGGAAAGAATTTTTCGCACCAGGCTGTCCGCCGAAGGCCGGATGGTCCGGGCACGGAAATCGATGCGGAACGCTTTGGGCAGGCCGACCGTTTCCGGATCGAGGTCCTCGACGACCCGGTCCGGGTGGACGGCCACGATCCGTTCCACGGTTCCGGAAAGGGGCTTCGATCCGTCGAAATCGCCGGCAGTGGCGGATTCCGGCGACACGCCCGTACAGAGGCCGAGCGCCGCTGCCAGGAAAACGACGGTGAACCGGCGCGGTGAACGACCGCCCCTGCCCGTCACTTTCTTCGACCCTCGGGCATCTGGCTTTCAAAGCCGATGGCCGACTCCACCGCCAGTACGAAGGCGATTCCCGTTCCGGGCTCGTGAAAGCAGCCCGCCTCCCGGATCGCCGACAGCACGGCCTCGACCCGTTCCTCGGCAACCAGGAAGAGCACCACTTCCGTGCGGATGTCGAGGCTCAGGCCGAAAAAGGTCTTTGCCTCCCGAGCCCCCGTGCCCGAGGCGTCGATGATGGTCGCCCCGGTGGCCCCAACATCCTTGGCCGACGCTACCACCTGGTCGGTCAGGTTCGGCTTGACCATGGCCACGATGCACTTGAATGCCATTGCATCCCTCCTATCGATTTCCTTTGCTGCTGCATTCCGGTTTTTTGGTTTGGATCATTGGCTCATTCGGATTTTCCACCGGTTTCGCTTGTCCCGGTGAAAGCGGGGGATTTTGATGTTCGTATTTCGGTTTTGCTTTTTCTCCGTGCCTTCCACTGCGCCAGCTGCGCGTAGCCCAGCACGCTGATGATCGGAAACAGGCTGGCGAATGCGATGAGGCCAAAGCCGTCCAGCACGGGGCTGCGCCCCGGCACGTTGGAGGCCAGACCCAGGCCCAGGGCCGCCACCAGAGGAACGGTGACCGTGGACGTGGTCACGCCCCCCGAATCGTAGGCCAGGGGCACGATCATCTTCGGTGCCAGCAGCGTCTGCACCGCCACCACAAGGTAGCCTACCAGGATATAGAGATACAGCGGCGTGCCCGTGACGATCCGGAAGGTGCCCAGGGCGATGCCCACGGCAACGCCCAGGGCGACCGCAAGCCGGAGTCCCCATGAGGAAATGGACCTTCTGGAGGCCTCCTGGGCCTTGTGGGCCACGGCGATCAGGGACGGCTCCGCAATGGTCGTGGAAAATCCCACCATGAAAGCGAAGAGATAGACCCATCCGTAGGACAGCCATGTCTGGGCGCCGCCGCTCTTGGCGCCCTCTGCGAGCAGGTTCGCCATGGATCGGCCCACCGGAAACAGGGCCAGATCGAGCCCTCCCAGAAAACAGGTCATGCCCACGAGTACCAGGCCGAAACCGAAAACGATCCGCCCCGGCCTCGGCAGCGGCCGCCGGAGCACCACGGTCTGGAACAGCACCAGAAAAACCAGGACCGGAACCACGTCTTTGGCGGTAGCCAGCAGCAAAAGGATGGGGTCGAAAAGGATTTCCATGGTCCGTTATTGCACCACCAGGCCGAAAAGCATTACGAAAATCATGGGCGTAAGAGACGCCAGAGCGATGAGCCCGAATCCGTCCATCACCGGGTCCCGCCCGCGTATCGTCCGGGCGAGCCCTACCCCCAGCGCCGTTACCAAGGGGACGGTGACCGTCGAGGTTGTGACACCGCCCGAATCGTAGGCCAACCCCACGATCTCGGCGGGCGCAAACACCGTCATCGCCATGACCAGCGCGTATCCGCCCAGGATCAGATACGGAAGAGGCCAACCCCGGAGAATCCGCAACACCCCGATGACGATGGCGGCGCCCACCGACAGCGCAACGCTCAGCCGGACCCCCATGGCGTATCGCCCAATCGCCTCCGGCGTTTTTTCGATGATGCCGGCCTCAGCCGCGGCGACGGCCCCCTCCCGCGTGACGGCGATCAAAGCGGGCTCGGCCACCGTAGTGCCCGCACCCAAAAGGAAGGAAAACAGCAGCAACCAGAACAGACTCCCCTTGCGGGCAAACTCCTCGGCCAGCGTTTCACCCAATGGAAACAGCCCGATATCAAGGCCCACCACGAAAAACGCCAATCCGACGATGACCAATATCAGGCCCATGAGAACGGAAAGAAAATCCGGAAACGGCTGGCGGAGAACCAGCACCTGGAAGACGGCGATGACGAAAACGATGGGAGCCAGATCCCGGCAGGCACCGAGAAGGGATTTTCCCAGAGCGGCTCCGAATTGGCTCAGCACGGATGTTGGAGGCATCAAAAGGAATTCTCCCGAACAGGTCCCGGCGGCATTCCGGATCGCCGCATCGGATCGCATACCCCGGCTATAGCAATTGTCAAAAGGTTATTCCGATTGAAATGACCTTTTTCTTGTTTTTCGTAGGGGCTGGGTTGATCCCCGCCCGTGGGAGCGAAGCGGACATCCCGGGAACGGTGCATTGCGGAGCCCCGAGACGCTGCAACGGGAGGGAATACCCCTTCGCTCTTCAAGATGCGGGGCACAGGGTAACCCCTCCCTTACATTCCCATAGCAACGCATAGCGGTAATGAGACAGAATTTTGACAATGGCGATAGACGCCCACGGCAAGACACAAAGCTTTTCGGGTGAATAGCAGAGTCGGAAAGGGTCCGGCAATAATTTTCGCCTCCGTCGATGCGATGGGCAAGGAATAGGCCTTCCGATCGGTACATACTTTTTGCAAATGTTGAAGCAGCGGCCCGAGGCCCGTCAGGCGGGGACCATTCGGGCAGCCTTGGCAGGTGCATGAGGGTGTTGGTCTCTTGGGAAAAGGGCATCCAGCCTCCTTGCCGGCGGGAGTGCGGCCCAAGGGACTTTATTTACCGGTGAATTTTGAGCCGGTTCTTGCGCACACGGGGCAGCGCTACCGGGAGAGTTCCTCCCGCATTTGTCGGTACTGTTCCCGATCGATTTCTCCCCGGGCATAACGATTCTTCAGAATTTCCAGTGCATCGCCCGATCCGTTGTCGGCATTCCTCTCGTTCCGATTGGCCGTGAGCAGCCAGTTGATCATGAGAACCAGACCGAAGAGGATCAGACCCCAGAAAATGATCATGGTACCTCCCATGCCCCAAGCGCTCCAACCGCCCATGCCGGGCATCATGTGGCCGCCGTATCCGTAGCCGTAACCCGCGCCCGGTTCCAGCGTCCGGTAGAAAAGCATCGCCGCCAGTCCCAAAACCGACAGGACGATGGCGATGATGGCGACATTTTTTTTCGCGTTCATCGGTTTGCTCCCTTCACTTCACAGCCGCCGCCCGAACCGGGGGCGCCCCGAAAAGGGGCGTCCCTGTCGGGCCCGACCGGTTACCGCCGACACCACCCGGCGCCCGGTCCGTATCCCCTTCCATAGCGGGACTGGATTTCAGGCGCGATCTTGCGGACTTCCAGCTCGTAGTCCAGACGCTTCTGGTCAAACTGGCTCTCGAGCTGGGAAAGCTCTTTCTGCAGTTCGACGATCCGGCTGCGGTCCGGGTTCCGCTGGGAGAACTCTCGGCGAATCTGCGCGGACTTCTCGTAGATGTTATCCCGCAGGCCGCGGGTCTCGTCGAAGAAGGACTCCCGGGCCTCTTCCAGCTGCGTCGCCTGCTCCCGGCTGAGGCCAAGGTCGTCCCAGTCGCCCCGCCAGCCCATCATGTGGCCGCCGTAGCCAGGCCCCATCATGGGTCCGCCGCCGTAGCCGTAATCCTCCATCATGTGGCCACCCCAGCCGTGGCCCCCGTAGCCGCCGTGGGCGAATACTGAGGGTGCGGCACCGATCACCGCGATGAACACAACGATCGCCGCTTTCGTCATCATGCCTTTCATCTTGACGCCTCCTTTTTCTTCGGTTGCGATTTGTTTTTTCCGGCTATCCGACCGCCGGAGTTTTTCCGTTGCCTGAATAACGAAGCATAGTTCATGCCACATTGTGGTATTTTTATCGACGCCTGTACCCAATCTGCTGATTTCATTGGAATCGTCAAATCTCTCGAGGGCAAAGTGCATCGAATAAGAGAAGAGGATGCGAGCGGATCGCCTGCGAAACCGTATATTTTTTACCCGATATTTATGGGAGGCGGGAGCGGGTCGGGTATAATTTGCCCACATGTCGCCGTAGGAAATTTGTCCGTCGGCCAATCGGAACCGCTACCGGTGGCGCGAGTCGGCAGGGGTGCTTATGGTAAAAGAGGATATAGACCACATTGTGGTATGATTTCTGCGTTCAAAGATGGGCGAAACGCAGAAACAGTCCCCTTAAGGGGCCTGAAGAAACCGTCATCCTCGAGGAGGGATATCATGGCCAAACGAATCGCATTGGTGCTCAAGACCTTCGACAACGGCACCGCGGAGGTCATGACCGACAAAAAAAGCGGATGCAGCGGGTGCCAGGACACGCGCCACTGCGAGTCCTGCCTTTCCGGCAGCGACAAAATCGTCGCCGTCGTAAACAACGACGCCTGCGCCTGCAAGGGCGACGTGGTGGAAATCCGGCACGGGACAAATGCCATTCTGGGCAGTGCCGCCCTGTTCTACGTCGTTCCGGTGTTCGGTCTTCTGGCTGGTGCTTTCATCGGTGGTGCGGCGGCCGGGAGCTGGGGCCTGGACGAGTCCCTCGGTGCCTTGCTGGCCGGGGTGGCGGGTCTGGCCATTGCTCTGGCTGCGGTGATCGGGTTCACCCGGACCGAGTTCGGGCGTCATCGGCTGGTGCCGCACATCGTGGGTGTGTTCGGAGGCAAGGCAAGCGACGGATCCCGCACGATTGCCCCGTCCGTGTCTGCTGCGGGCAAGCACTCCTGCTGCTCCGGATGAGAAGGAAAGGACCGTGTTTGAGGCTGCGACCGGTACAGAGAATGCGCCTACCGCCGGGTGGATCCTTCCTTTCGACCGGCAGGTGCGCACCTGGCGCAAGGCAAGCCGAAGGATGAAATGGCATATTTCCAGAGAGGAGTTCGCCGCCGTCCAGCCGCCCCACCCCCTTGCTGCCGAAGATCTGGAAGACGGGTTCATTGGATCGGTGCTGTCCTACGGATTCGGCGATGACGGACAGGGCCATGCAGATGCCGTCCTGTCCGGTCGCCTGGCATGGGATTTCGCCCGGAGCCGGTTCTGGCAGAAGACCTGGCAGTGCCGGTACATCGACTTCGACCAGGCGGACCATTTCCGGTTGCGTCCCGACGCGCCGCCCAGGCCCAGAGGCTTCTACTATACCAAGTTCAAACCCGGCGACGCCTTCCTTTCGTACACGGTGTCCCGTTTCCTGAAAACGCTCTCCGGCGATACGGGGTGCGGGCCCGAAGGAATTCAAATGATCGCCGTCACCCATCCACATCTGGCCCGGTGGATGAACCGGCGGAAGATCGCGTTCATGACCTTTGCCGACTACGACGTGGCGCCTTACGGTTTCAACGACTTTTTCGACTGCCTGCAGATGTTCTGCAGCGTGGACACGCTAGGCCTGGGTATCGGAAACCTGGATCGGAACTATCCGCTTTTCGGGATCCCGACCATCCGGCTCCGTTAAAATCCCCCTATTCCACCGTTACCGTTGTCATCATTCCGGCTTCGGCATGGGATTGAATGTGACAGTGGGTCAGCCAAATACCCGTATGCTCGGGTACCAGCCCGATGGTGATGCTTTCCCTGGGGCCGACCAGAACCGTGTCGCGCGTGAAGGGCTCAACGGCGGGCATTCCATTTCTCTCCAGAACCCTGAAAAATGAGCCGTGAATGTGCATGGGGTGAAGCCTGCCGCTGCTGTTGTTGAAAATGATTCTTTGCGGCCTGTGGATCGGCAGATCGCCCCGGTCCGCATTGGGCCATAGCTTTCGGTTCATCGACCAACCGATGCCGAAGGGTCCGCCTCGAATGGCGTCCAAGTCCCAGGTTTTGGCCACCGTCGCATCTTCGAAAAGCGAGGCAGGGATATCGTTTTCGGCGATGGGAACCTCAAAAGCGGGTGTTTCCACCACCCTTCCGTCCTCTACCTCGATCGATGCAATGGGAAATGCCCGGCGGGTGAACGTGTCTTTGACCTCGAAGGTACGGCCCGCCGCGGTAGCGGGTATCGTGAGGTCAAGATCGATTCGGTTGCCGGGTGCCAGGATAAACTCCGTGAGCGGGAAAAGGGTCGAAACCGGCCTGCCATCCACGGCGATTACGGTTGCCTGCAATCCATCGAAGCGGGGCAGAAAGACCCTGGCGTTGGCTCCATTGATCAGGCGCAGACGGATTCTTTCGCCGGCTCGGACGACAAACTCCGGTTTCCACTGTCCGTTGACGGTGGCCGCATTCCCCCAACGGCCATCGTGCATCAGATCATGAGGGGTATTGAATCGGGGATCGATCGTCCCGTCCCTGCGCAATCGCCAATCGTCCAACAGCCAAACCCAGTCCTGCGACCAGGGCAATTTTTTCGGCGGGTCGACGATGACCACACCCTTCAGTCCGCGTTCCAGCTGCTCGCCGGCGTTCCAGTGGGGATGGTACCAGAATGTGCCCGAATCAATCAGTTTAAG
>JAJDOA010000262.1 GCA_022340405.1 Desulfobacteraceae bacterium
CCGGCTGCGGTTTCGATGGAGGCCTCGATGCCGATGGGCTTTTTCCATCCCCTGCTCTTTTCGACGCCGGAGAGCAGCCGGGCGGCAAAATGAACATCTCCCGGATCTTCGATCTTGGGGATCACCACGGCATCGATGCGGTCTCCGGCAGCCTCGGCCACCTCCAGCAGATCCCGATACCCCAAAGAGGTGTCCACGGCATTGATCCGAAAAGTAACCGTCTTCTGCCCCCAATCCAAACGCTTCAGGGATTCGACGATCCGCGATCGGGCGGCGGTCTTCTCCTCCAGGGGCACGCTGTCTTCCAGATCCAGCATGACGGCATCGGCCCGGCTGGCAGCCGCCTTGACATGCATCGTTTCGCGGTGTCCCGGAACGGACAGAACGGAACGGGTCGGTTTCATGGAGCCCTCTCCGGTTGGCGGTCATGATGAACAGAAGCACGGCATTTCACCATCGATTTGTAAGGGAAAACGGCAAAACATGCAAGGGAGAGGGGCCGGGCCGGTTGACTTCCACCACCGCTGTGAGTGAAGATAGTTCTTTCCGGAGCAGCCGGAAGGAGCGGAAGAACAATCGATGGGGAGAATTGCGATGTTTTTCGATCGCATTGCAGGGATCGTCCTGGCGGCCCTGCTGCTGACGGGCCTACCGGCGGAGGTTTGCGCCGACCGCAACCTCCGCTGTGGAAACCGCATCGTCTCCGTCGGAGATCCCCAGAACGAAATTCTGGAGCGCTGCGGCCCGCCCGACGATCGCCACCAATGGGAGGAGGCTCGCAACGGCTGGGTTTCACGGCTGTTCGACCCCGAAACGGAGAGCTACCGGGCGCCGAGACTCACAGAGGGGCCCATCGTGATGGAGCGCTGGACCTACGACTTCGGGCCCCACATGTTCATCCGTCATCTGCTTTTTGAAAACGGCACCTTGATTGAAATCGAGACCGCGGAAAAAGGAACCCCATGAAGAAGCTGCCCGACTCGTTGTTCAAACACCCCCACCTGGTCGTCGCCCCGTGCCGTTTCGGCCACGGCGTGTTTGCCGTGGACACGATCCCGGCTGAGACCACCGTCGAGGAATGCCCGTACCTGCGCATCCGGGAGGAGGACTGCCAGGGGGTGATCGACGACTACGTCTTCGGCCTGGAACCGGAGGGAGACGAAGAAGATGAATCTTCTGAATGCTATTCCCTGCCTCTGGGATGGGGGTGCCTCCTCAATCACGCGAACGATCCCAACATCGAATACTGGCACGACACGGACCGGGATCTGATCGTCTTCTACACCACCCGGGAGATCGCCCCGGGAGAGCAGTTGTTTATCGATTACGGCAAAGCATGGTGGGAAACGCGCGACATCGTGCCCGAAAGGATATCGCAGTCCCGAAAATAGCCGCGGCCCGAGCCGCCGACCGCTCCGGTTGACATATGGAAGGGCCGGCTCTACACTGTAGGCATACCCGGCGAGTTCCCTAGAAGCCATGCAGAGGAGGCACCCATGCACAACCGCAAACGCGCAGCCATCATATTGACGGTGCTGTGGTTGGTGTTTTTATGGTCCTCCACCCTTTACGCCGGCGGGGGACACCACGGGCGCCACTGGAGCGGCAACTACCGTTACGGGCATCGGGGGTATCACGGTGGATACCACCACAGTCACGGCTACAGATACGGCTACGGATACAACTACTGGGCCGGAGCCCTGGCCGTCGGATTGGGGGTGGGTATGCTGAGCACCTTGATTCTCTCACCGCCGGCAGTCGTCTACGCCCGCCCGGCACCAAGGAGGGCACTGGTGTGCGAGCCGCAGACCTACACCGTGCACAGACTTGTGGACCCCCGAACCGGCCGCTTCTATTGGGTGCAGGAACCCAACCCCCAGCGCTGCTGGTACGAGTATTTGCGTTGAACCGGACCGGCCCTGCTTTCGCGGCTCCCCATCCGGCAGTGAAGGCATCGGGGCCGCCCGCCAAAGCCCGTTTCTTTAGGAGGCTGTGGATAAACAAGCATCCCGCGTTCAGACAAGGGGCACACCGCTTGCGGAATCGAATCAACCGTGTCATCCCGCCAAGCGGGGGACGCAGCCGAAGGGGCGACCGCAGGCGTAGCGTGGCTGCGTCGAGGATCGACCCGAGGCGAGAGGCACTCCTTCTGCTTTGTACGATCCGTTGTGTCATCCCGCATAGCGGGAGACGCCGTATCAAGGTGGGAGGCGCCGTTTATCCACAGCCTCCTAGCCCACGGCTGTCGTTGGGTTCATAATGACGACCCAACGACGCTCTCTGAGGCCCGATACCGCCGTTGGGCGCATCCTGCGGCGATCGGCCCGCTCTCTTTTCTACACCGCCGGACTCTACCGAATATTGTCCCTCATCCTGCTGACGCCGCTTGCCGGCGTCATGCTCGGGATGCTGCTGGCAGGCAGCGGCCACACTGTTCTTTCCAACGAAGAAATAGGGGCCTTTCTGTTCAAACCCCTCGGCATGCTGGGGATGGTCGTTCTGGCGGCGGTCAGCCTCACCATCGTGGCCCTCGAGCAGGCCTGTCTTTTGGCCATCGCAAGAGAGGCCCACCACCGGACGATCCACCGGGTGCTGCCGGCGCTGATCTTTGCGCTGCGCAACAGCGGATCCGTCCTCGAGCTCGCCTTGCGCGTCGTTGTCCAGGCATTGCTGTGGGCCGCACCCTTTGCGGCCGCCGCTGGCGGTCTGTACTTCCTCCTGTTGACGGAAAACGACATCAATTTCTACCTGGACCGGATGCCTCCGGAATTTCTCCTGGCGATGGCCGCAGCCCTTTTTCTGACCCTCTCTCTGGCCCTGGTTCTCCTACGCTACGCCCAGCGCGTTCTCCTCTCCCTTCCCATCCTGCTGTTCGAAAACCGGAAACCAAAGGAGGCACTTCGCGAAAGTGCTCACCGAAGCCGCAAATACCGGCTGCAGATGAGTGCCGGTGTGGCGGCCTGGGCGCTGGCCACGCTGACCGTGTCCGGCGCAGTAACGGCCTCCCTCGTCTGGCTGGCCCGCTGGGTGATTCCCGGCTGGATCCATCAGACGGAAGTGCTCGCTTTCCTTTTCGGGGGGCTGTTTCTGGGGCTGGGACTGCTGCAACTGCTGTTGAGCATCGGCGCGGCGGCGGCATTCGCCCTGGTGGTGGACCATTGGTATGAAAAGGCGAGCAAGGGGTTTCGAAAACCGGACGAGCGCGGCCTGTTGGAGCCGGTGGGTCCGGACGCTTTTCCTCAGGCAGGAAGGCCTCTTTCCTCCGGCGCCCTGGTGACGGGCGTGATACTGGGTTGTTCCGCTGCCTTCCTGTCGGGTTGGTGGCTTCTGTCGAATATTCCAATGGAGGTGCGGACCGAGGTCGTGGCTCATCGGGGGGCCTCGGCTGCCGCGCCGGAAAATACCGTGGCGGCCGTCGCCCGCGCCGCCGCCGACGGAGCCGACTGGGTGGAAATCGACGTGCAGCGCACCTCGGACGATCGTGTGGTGGTCGTCCACGACCGCGACCTCATGCGCATCGCCGGCAAGCCAATGGTGGTCGGCAAAGCTTCCTACGCGGAACTTGCGACAGTCGATGTGGGCAGCTGGTTCGATCCCGCATTCGCACGGGAGCGGATTCCGCTGCTGGGCGCGGTGCTGGAAGCGTGCCGGGACCGTGCCGGTGTCATCATCGAACTCAAGTATTACGGGTGGGACGAAAAGCTCGCTCCCCTCGTGGTGGAAGCGGTGGAGCGGTCCGGTATGGCGCCCCGGGTACGGATCATGTCGCTGCATCCGGACGGCATTCGACAGGTCAAGAAGATGCGCCCCCAGTGGCCGGTCGGACTGCTTTCTGCAGCGGCCCTGGGGGATCTCACCCGCATCGGGGCCGATTTTCT
Organism: Desulfobacteraceae bacterium; assembly: GCA_022340405.1. GTDB lineage: Bacteria > Desulfobacterota > Desulfobacteria > Desulfobacterales > JAJDOA01 > JAJDOA01. The sequence goes on from JAJDOA010000262.1 coordinate 3,879, forward strand.
GGCTGTTCACAGCCGCATGGCCAGCCCCGATTTCGTGCGGCGGGTGCAAGCGTCCGGGCAGGCGCTGTATGTCTGGACCGTAAACGACACACCGGGAATGGTGCAGTTTCTCGGAATGGGCGTCGACGGCATCATCACCGACGAACCCGCACTGGCGCGCCGACTGCGCAGCCAGTACCGCGAATTGGAGCCGATCCAGCGCTTGATGATCACAACGGGCCTGCTGGTGGTCGAGGACGTGGAGCACGTGGATCCGGCGGTCGACGCGGCGCCCCCCAACGGCGCGGCCCGGTGAGCATTTGCAAAAATGTGTTCCGATAGGTTCCGATTGGAACGGAATTCCGGCAACCCCTGTAATCGGGGCAGAACTGCGGTTTCCTGTCGCGGGGTGGGTTCCGGACGGTCTTCACAGGCGGCATTCCCGCCAGGGCTGAACCCGTCGGATGAGGCCGGCCGCCCCCAGGTACATCGCTCCGAGGTAGGAAAAGACCAGGATGTAGTTTCCCTCCGTGAGATCCAGAATCGTTCCGCTGAGCCACGGGCCCAGAGGGCCGGATACAAAACCGTAGGCGGTGAAAATCATTCCGAAGATGGCCCCGAAGTGCGCCATGCCGAAGCAGTCGCCGGCCAGCGGTCCGGAAACCGCAAAAAGAGTGCCGAAGGCGAAGCCGATCACCGCAGAGAGCAGGGCCCACACCCAAAGGCCGGAAAGGTGCGGCAGGAGCAGATAGGCCAGGCCCGCGCCGGTAAAACTGATGGTCATGGTACGGGTTCGCCCGATCCGATCCGAATAGTACCCGCTGATCAATCGGCCGCAGCCGTTGGTCAGGTTGAAGGCCGTGAGCAATACGACGGCATGGGCCAGGTCGAGTCCACGGGCCAGGCCGAAGCCTGTGGCCAGAACCAGCATACTGGCGCCGGCCGCCCCGGCGAAAACCCAGGTGAGCCACAGGCTCCAAAACTCGCGGCTTTTCAGGGCTTCCCCCACCGACCATCCGGACAGTATCGCCTGCTCCGGGACGCCGCTCGTCGATGGCCCCTCCTCCGGGAACCGGATCAGGGCCGAAGCCGCGATTCCGATGGTGAGCGCCGCACCTCCCGCAGTCAGCGTCAAGCGTTCGTAGCCCCATTTCTCCAGAAGCAGGGTGAAAACCGGAGACGTGACGGCAGCCGACAGCCCGAACACCATGTTGAAAAACCCCGCCACCAGGCCGCGTCTTTCCGGGTACCACCGTTGGACTACCGTAAGACCCGGCAGATAGACGAAGGCCGAAGATGCCCCGACGAAAAACGCCCAGGCGTAGACTTCGGTCATGTTGCCGGCCCGGCTCAGCCAGAGCGCGCTGCCGCCGCCCATCACCGCCCCGATGGCGGCCAGCCGTGCCGGTCCGTATCGCATCTGCCAGCGCCCGCACAGGTACATGAAGCAGGTGGCGCCGGTAAGAATGAAAAAGATTGTGCCGCCCACCGCCCCGGCATCGGCGTCGAACGCCTGCTGCCAGTGCTGGCGCAGCACCCCGGGAAAGCCGAAAATGAAGGAGCCCGGCCAAAAGATGGCGCAGGCGCAGGCGATCATAATGGAGGGTCTGGGCGTCGTTGCCGACATGCGGGCACCTCGCTCGATACGTGAGTCAATAGAAAGGATCTCAAAATTAGGATTTTCGTTCAAGGTCAACGAGGACCCGACGCCGAGATGGGGCGAAAAGACAATTTTGAGATGGCTTCTATCACTTCAGTGCTCAAATCGTTGCGGTTGCTGCCGGGCGCAAAGCACCCGGTTTGAAATCAACTCAACAGGAAAAATCCGTAGGTGTGTACCACGAAGCCGACCCCGCCGCCAACACCGGAGGGCATTCCGCCATGCGCTGCTGTGGAACTGTAGGCGGGATCGGTCATTCACGGATCCTCCGAATTGGTGGTCTTGCCGGAACGAGAGAAAACCTGCCGGTCCGGGTCCCGATTGTCCCATGTGCGGGGCTACCGAAGCAGAAGGGGGCGCCCGTAAATGAATTCTGCTACATTGCCAAATACCGAATGCATACCGGTGTTACAGAGTTAGAAGCGATCTCAAAATTAGGATTTTCGTTCAAGGTCAACGAGGACCCGCCGCCGAGATGGGACGAAAAGACAATTTTGAGATCGCTTCTATCCAGAATTCTGTTCCGTTTTCACCATGCGTTGCTGTGGAAATGTAAGGGAGGGAATCCTGATGAGAAAAATATGCTGGACGGCCGCCTGTGTACCGATTTTCTTTCTGGTATCCTGCGCCTCCACGGAACTGGCGAGAAAGTGGAGCGACGAGACCTATGGCTGAGGTCCTATACGAAAATGGACTCGGTCCGCCTGGTGACGAACATCTACGACCGTGCGAATGAAAAACTCATCTGGTCCGGCGTCAGCGAAACGATGAAGCCCGAGAACGTAAAGGAGATCGCCGACTCCTTGGCAGCGACCGTGATCCGAAACCTGCGAAGCGACGGCCTCATCCGCTGACTTCGGTCCCCCCGATGATGCGCGAAAGCAAGGAGCATCCCGTCCCGATTTGTTTCCGTCCCATAAGAGAGGAGGGGTTCATCCCCTCCCCTTCTATGAAAAGCAAGCAAAGGGATTCTTCAGTCGGAACAAACTTTTGGCAAATGCCATAAAGGCCAATCTACTTGGCCTTCCGGCCCTCCATATACCCATGGGCCAAGTAATGGTCGATGGCGGCGGCGTAGTTCTTGGCGCCCACCGCCTTG
>JAJDOA010000270.1 GCA_022340405.1 Desulfobacteraceae bacterium
TTAATTCATGACGAAATAGGCAGAGTCATTGGAACGCTGAGCACAGGTATTGATGTCACGGATCGAAAGCAGGCCAGGGATGCTATGCTTGAGAGCGAAAAACGTTATAAAAACCTATACGAAAATGCCCAAGTAGGCCTCGGTAGAACACGGATTAGTGACGGAAAGGTTTTAGAGTGTAACAGTAAAATGGCCCAAATCTTTGGTTACTCAAAAAAATCGGAGTTTATTTCAAACTACGTATTATCGGAGCATTATGTCGATAAAAATCTGCGAAAAATCTTTCTGGCGGAATCCGAAAATAAAGGGATCATAACAAACAAGGAAGCCGAATTTCAGAATAGAGATGGCAAAACCATATGGGTTCGGTTCGACACTCGTATCTATCCTGAAAAAGGATACATGGAAGATGTGATCATCGATATCACTGATCAAAAAAATGCTGAAAAGGAGCGCCGCAAACTTGAAGCTCAACTCCATCAAGCCCAGAAAATGGAAGCCATCGGTACGCTAGCTGGAGGAATAGCTCACAACTTTAACAACATTCTTATGGGTATTCAGGGGCGAACATCTTTGATGATGTTAGATAAAAACCTATCACATCCTGATTTTGAGCACATGAAGGGAATCGAGGAATATGTCAAGAGTGCAGTAGAGTTGACCAAGGATATTCTCGGATTTGCACGAGGCGGCAGGTATGAGGTCAAACCTACGGATTTGAACGAACTCATCAAACATGAAAACAGGATTTTTGGCCGTACAAAAAAAGAGGTAAAAGTTTGCGGAAAATATGAAGAGGTATTATGGACTGTAGAGGTGGATCGAGGGCAGATTCAACAGGCCCTCATGAATCTGTATGTAAATGCCTGGCAAGCCATGCCGAAAGGGGGAGAACTCTACGTCCAGACCGAAAACGTCGTTCTTGACGAGGCATCTGTGAAACCCTTCAGACTATCGGCTGGAAAATATGTCAAAATTTCTGTTATGGATACGGGTGTAGGAATGGATTCGTCGATCCTGGACAAGATTTTTGATCCATTTTTCACCACAAAGGAGGCTGGCCAAGGCACCGGGCTGGGTCTTGCGTCAGTATACGGCGTCGTTAAAAGCCATAGCGGCTTTATTACTGTTTACAGTGAAAAGGGGGAAGGGACAACATTCAACATCTTTCTTCCTGCTTCTGAAAAGGGTTTGATCGAAGAATACCATGAATCTGAATATGATAAAATCTGGTACGGAAAAGGGACGGTCCTCCTGGTTGACGATGAAAGCATGATTATCGAGGTGGCGCAGAAAATGCTCGCAAGATTGGGCTACAGCGTCCTGATTGCTCAAAGCGGGAAACAAGCTTTGGAAGTATACGAGAAGAATATCTATGAGATAGATTTGGTAATCCTTGATATGATAATGCCTGGAATGAGAGGTGGAGAAACCTATGATCGTTTGAAAGAAATCGATGAAAATATAAGAGTTATTTTATCGAGTGGATACAGCATCAATGGGAAGGCAAAGGAAATAATAGATCGTGGTTGTAGTGGCTTCATACAGAAGCCGTTCTCCCTCAGCGATCTATCAATCAAGATTAAAAAGGTTCTTGATGGAACTAAACGCTAAAGATGTATTTGAAAATCCTTTCAGTATCCGATAGAGGTTTCATTGTTCTTAAGGATAACGATTCATGAGAGAGGGGCGTATACGACCATCTATACGCACATGCCCGAGCCGAACCCACCGCCGCAAATCCTGTGACGTGCTTTGCTTTTCTGAGAGGGCCTGGAAACTGCATTTTTGGGGTGGTGGTTGGAAATACGGTTGGAAAATTGAAAAATAGTCAAAAAGAAAAGGCTCACGGATTAACCGTAAGCCTTTGATTTCCCTATATGGTGATCCCACGGGGACTCGAACCCCGGTTACCGGCGTGAGAGGCCGGTGTCCTAACCGCTAGACGATGGGACCACGCTAGAGGCCGAGGTAGTTAGCGGATTCCGAAGCCATTGTCAAACATTTTCGTCTTCTTCGGCACCCGGCTTCCTTCCTTTCCGGGCACCGAAAAGCCAGTAAACAATGAAGCCCACAAAGGGCACCGAGGCTACCATCACCCACAATACCTTGGTCCCCAGAGTGGCGAACTCCTTTTCGGCCGCGTTGACCACCGACCAGACGGTCATCAGGAAAAACGGGATGCACGCCAATAGAAAGATGCCCACGGTTTCCAGATCCATACGTCATCCCCTCAGTCGATCGGCGATGTCCAGCACCGTGTTGGCGTAGTATTTGCTGTAATTGTAGCGGAGCAGAATCTTGAACGCGCGATCCCGGCCGATGCCCGGACGCCAACCGTGATGTTGCAGGTAATTGGCGACGCTGGCGATGGCGTCCGCGTGATCGAATAGATCCACCCGTCCGTCGCCGTTGCCGTCCTCGGCAAGCTTCAGCGCATTGCTGGGCATGAACTGGGAGATGCCCATGGCGCCGGCCAGCGAACCCACGGTCTGCAATGGATCGATGTTTTCGGCCTCTGCGTATTGGAGAAAGGCCTTGAGCTCGCCGTAGGCCCATCGGGACTTTGCCTCCGCTTTTTCCTCGAAGCGTTTGCGGCCGATTCTCTTTTTCCCTTCAATGCTGTTCCAGAACCTCTCGCGCACCCTTGGGTCCGCCAAGGAGGCCATGGTGGACAAGGTATTGAGGATCGCCCGGTTTCCCAGATAAGTGCCCAGCTTGGTCTCCACCAGCAGAATGGCAGTGATGACATGCCGGTCCACACCGTAGCGGGCCTCCGCCTCCCGCAGCGCCGTGTCGTGTTTTCGTTGATAGGCTTCGGCCTTCCGGAGCGACGCACGAGAGAGAAACTGATCGTAGTTGAGCTTGGACTCCCGGTAGGTGAAAAACCAAGCGATGCCGTCGGCATCGAAACGAACCTCCTCGCTGGCATAAATCCGGCCGATCCGCTCGGGATCGAACCCGTCCGTCACCAGTCGTTGTTGGAGTCCCTGAAAAGCGATGTCCACGGGTTCGGATTGGGCTCCGGCCATCTTCGGTGCCAGTGCGACGGCGCCGATCAGCAGCATGCAGAAACCGAACAGCCAGCGATGAAAAACGGTGAAGGGGATCATTCGGTGGTTTGACTCCGCTTCTGAAAAACATGGAGGTTTGGGGTACTGCGGTCGCTTGATCGCGCTACCATGCCATGGTATGAAGCGGGTGTCAAACCAAACAGCGGCACGGGCCACCGCTTTGTGCCGTCCGGACAAAGGACCGCCTTCCCCGGCGGCACCCGACGACCCGTAATGGGCGATCGGATTGCCGTATTTCGCTCCGTTGGCAGATGACTCTCATGGCCAAAAAAACGGACAAATCGATTTTCACCTGCCAGAGCTGTGGGCATCAGGCTCCACGCTGGATGGGTCGATGCCCCGAATGCGGGCAGTGGGACTCCCTGGTGGAAGAGATCTCCTCCGACGCGAGCCCGAAGTACTCACGCCGTCCCGGAAAGGGCGGTGTCGAGACGGTTTCGCTGGACACTGTGGCACTGGACGCCGAATACCGCATGCGCTCCGGAATAGAAGAGCTGGACCGGGTGCTCGGCGGCGGACTGGTCCCCGGAAGTCTGGTGCTCATCGGTGGTGATCCCGGCATCGGCAAGTCCACACTGATGCTGCAGGCCCTTCACGGACTGGCTCGAAACGGCAGCAAGGTGCTGTACGTGACCGGCGAGGAATCCATCCGTCAGATCCGGCTGCGCAGCCGCCGGCTGAACACGGTCTCCCCCCACCTGTTGGTGGCATCCGAGATCGATGTCCACGCCATCACCGAAGCGGTGCGCTCGGAGAATCCGGCGGCGCTGGTCATCGATTCCATACAGACCATGTTCAACAGCGACCTCACTTCCGCCCCCGGCAGTGTCAGCCAGGTGCGGGAGTCGGCGGTGCAGCTCATGCTGCTTGCCAAGCAGACCGGAATCCCCACCTTTCTGGTGGGACACGTCACCAAGGAGGGGGCCATCGCGGGCCCTCGCCTGCTGGAGCATATGGTGGACACCGTCCTGTATTTCGAAGGAGACCGAAATCACGTGTTCCGGATCCTCCGGGCGGTGAAGAACCGGTACGGGTCCACCAACGAAATCGGTGTGTTCGAAATGAAGGAGGCCGGTCTTTGCGAGGTCGCCAACCCCTCGGCGGTCTTTCTGGCAGAGAGACCGGAGCGCTCTCCGGGATCGGTGGTGGTTCCGAGCATGGAGGGCACCCGCCCCATCCTCGTGGAAATTCAGGCACTGGCCAGCAGCACTTCCTTCGGAACGCCCCGCAGGACCATTCTGGGCACCGACGCCAATCGCGTCGCCCTTCTGGTGGCCGTGATGGAGAAGAAGCTGGGCATGCACCTGATGGGCCACGATATTTTCATGAACGTGGCCGGCGGCGTGCGCGTCGACGAGCCGGCGGTGGACTTGGGGATCGTGTGCGCGGTGGCGTCGAGCTTTCTCGACCGGCCGATCCGCGAGGGTACCGTGGTCATCGGCGAGGTGGGGCTTGCCGGAGAGGTGCGGGCGGTGGGCCAAGCGGAGGCGCGGATGCTGGAGGCACGGAAGATGGGCTTTCATCGCTGCGTGGCGCCGTCGGGGAACGCCCGCAGGCTTCCGGAAACGAAGGGAATGCAGATCGAGGGGGTTCGGTCGGTAGCCGACGTCGTGGAGGTGGTCTTCTGAATGCGGGGATATTGACTTGACCCGAAACCGCCGGTATAAGAAACGCCCGTCCATGCCGGGCAAGCGCTGGCAGGACCACTATACCCGCCGGGCTCAGCGGGAAAACTACCCCGCCCGTTCGGTTTTCAAACTCAGGGAAATCCAGCAGCGGCATCGCATCCTGAAGGAGGGCGATGCCGTTCTCGACCTGGGGTGCTCTCCGGGCTCCTGGCTTCTGTACGCCGCCCGCTGCGTGGGTACGTCCGGCGCGGTGCTTGGCATCGACCGAAAGCCGGTCAGCGTGGAACTGCCGGCCCATGTGGAAGCGGTGGTCGGGGATGTCTTCGAACCGCCGGCGGCGGTCCTGCAGCGGCGATTTCACGCGCTGATCAGCGACATGGCGCCGGACACCACGGGAAGCGCCGTCGTGGACGTCGCACGCTCCGAAGCACTGGCGGAGATGGCCCTCCATCTGGCCGGGCAGGTGCTCCATCCGGGCGGCAGCTTCGTGTGCAAGGTGTTTCAGGGGCAGGGGTTTCAAAAACTTGTCCAGAGTGTTCGGACCGCGTTCGACGCGGTTGCGGTTTTCAAACCCAAAAGCAGCCGAAAGGCCAGCAGGGAGCTCTATATCATCGGAAAGGGGAAGCGATAGGAGGACGACATGTCAGGACACAGCAAATGGTCGACCATTCGACATAAAAAGGCGGCAACCGATGCCAAGCGGGGAAAAATCTTCACCAAGCTCATCAAGGAAATCACTGTATCGGCGCGGATGGGCGGGGGAGATCCCGCGGCCAACCCGCGGCTCAAGGCGGCCATCATCGCGGCCAAGGCCGAGAACATGCCCAAGGACAACATCGACCGGGCCATCAAGAAGGGTACCGGCGAGCTGGAGGGGGTGAACTACGAGGAAAGCGTCTACGAGGGATACGGACCGGGCGGGACGGCCATCCTGGTGGAATCGCTCACCGACAACAAGAACCGCGCCGTTGCGGACATCCGCCATATTTTCACCAAACACGGAGGAAACCTCGGCTCCAGTGGCTGCGTGGCCTATCTTTTCGAAAAGAAGGGCTATCTGGTCGTGCAAAAGTCCGACATCGACGAAGAACAACTGATGGAGGTAACCCTGGAAGCCGGGGCCGAAGACGTTCGGGAAGACGAGAGCAACTTCGAGGTGATCACGGCGCCGGCCGATTACGAGGCTGTCAAATCGGCCGTGGAGGAAGCCGGCATACCGACGGTGGATGCGGAGGTGACGATGCTGCCGTCGAGCTATACCCGTCTGGAAGGCAAGGAGGCCGAACAGATGGTGAGCATGATGGAGTCCCTGGAAGACTGCGAGGATGTGCAGAAGGTCTACACCAACGCGGACATTCCCGAGGAGATGATGGACGCGTAGTCGCGTTCGCAGCCCGAACCCATCCGAAATCCGGAGGAGCTCATCAACCCAACGAGGAGATAGCCATCCGGCATTCGAACGCTTGCCGGATGCTCAGCCCGGCCTGTTTTCCCGAAATTCGTGCTTCGCGTCTTCGGATGCTTTCTATCCCGACAGCTCGATCATCCTCTGTACGGCCCGCAAGGCAGGAACCCGGATTTCCTCGGGCACCTTGACCTCGCCCTCCATGGTTTCCAGGCAACGCAGGACATCCTCCGGTGCGATTCGTTTCATGTCGCGGCAAACCATCTTGTCCGAAGCCGGATAGAATTCCTTGTCCGGATTTTCCTTTTGCAGCGGGTAGAGAAGCCCCACTTCGGTCCCGACGATAAAGGACCGCTGATCCGCTTCTCGGGCATGACGGATCATACCGGAGGTGGAGGCGATCACGTCGGCGATTTCCAGAATTTCCGGCCGGCATTCGGGATGGGCCATGAACACAGCCTCCGGATGGGCATCGCGCGCCAGCTGGACCGCCTCCGGGGTCAGGCGCTCGTGGATCGGGCAGTAACCCTCCCAGTAATGGATCTTCTTCCCGGTGCGGGAGGCGGTGTAGCGCGCCAAATTGCGATCGGGGGTCATGAGCAGCTCTTCCGCATCCAGGCTTTCGACCACGGACACGGCGTTGGCGGAGGTGCAGCAGACGGTGGACAGCGCCTTTACGTCCGCTGTGGAGTTGACGTACGTGACCACGGGCATGGGCGCCATGGACGCAATCTTGTGCTTCAGCGCCTCGGCCGTAATCATGTCGGCCATGGGACATCCCGCCTCGTGGCGCGGCAGCAGAACGGTTTTGCCCGGCGAGAGGATGGAGGCCGTCTCCGCCATGAAATGAACGCCGCAAAAAACGATGACCTCGGCATCTGTCTGGGCCGCTCGAATGCTCAGCTCCAGGGAGTCTCCACAGAGATCGGCCAGGTCCTGGATTTCCGGGGGTTGATAATTATGGACAAGCAGGATGGCCTTTCGCTGCTGGAGCAGCGCCCGAATTTTTTCCGCTACAGAATTCATGGATTTCCCTCCAACTGCAGCACTTCGACATCCTCCGGCACATCGAAACGAAACAGATCGTCCCCCAGTGAACGGTCGAACCGCTGATCGAAGAGCGAAATGCGGGTTCGATCCCCATAGGGATTGACGGTGACAATCTCCTCGATGCGGAAGGTTGCCCAGGACACGGTCAAATAGATTTCCTCGATGTCCGGCGAACTCTCCTTGGGAATGAGCTTGAGCAGATGATCATCCTGATCGGGTGCGGGTTCCAGAGTGATGGTGAATCCCTCCCGCATTTTTCCGATATCCGAAAGAAAGCTCGCACCTTTTCCATCCCCGAAAAACGACGGCGCCCTGCCGACGAGAACCTGTTTGTCTTCCGGCCGGTAAATCCAGAGCTGGCTGCCGTCGGAGATGATCACCTGGGGCTCAGGAGAGAGATACTCCCATCGCATCATCCCGGGGCGTTTGACGAAAACCCGGCCGCTGGCATGGTCGGTGATGTCCAGTGCCTGGATGGTGGATATCTGTGAGAAACTGGCCGAGAAGCTGTCGACGCCGTACCGCTCTTCGACACGCCGGAGGATTTCCTCCAGACCGGGTGAGGAGACGGTATTCGCCTCCGTTGCCTTGGCCGAGATCTCCTCGGCGCTCACCGGGCAAGCCGCCAACAGACATAGAAACAAAAAACCCGACAAGACTTTCTCAAACATGAACGTTCCCTTAACCGAAAATCCGAATTTGAAGATGGCTTCTTGTAGCGAATCCGCCGGGTGATGTAAACACCCCCGGCCCGGATGCTGTCGAAACGTGGAGCACGGGGGGCACAGGCATGGAACCGCCCCAAGGCCAAAGAAGCGATCTGCCTCACCCGATCAGCCGGTCGCGTCTGGAAAGCCTCCGGGATCGTATCGGGAAACGGTGGCATGGCGAACGGCGGCATCTTCGATCGCAAAGGTTTCCCCGAAACAGGCGGAGGAGATTACATCGATGCGGCGCATACCGCTTCGAGCCGCCTCGGGATCGACATGGGGCGTCCGCTCCCCCGTCATCATCAGTGTTTCGATGTTGTGGCGCCGCAGCTTTTCCCGATGTCGCTCCACACTTTTCAGGCTTCGGAAATGAAGGCGTTTTCGGTCCGCCAGCAGGGAGGCCATGGTTTCAGGCGTCCCCCCCTCTTCCAGCAGTTCGCAGATCAGGTCCGCGCAAGGCAGAATTTCCGGTTCGTTCACAGGCACCGATTGCAAAAAAGTCGACAGAAAGGAAATGTTGCCGACGGTCATTTCCATACGGCGGTTTCGAATGCAGACCCGCACGGCCATTCTGAGGGCCGGATCCGGAAACCGTTCGAGGCAGGACAGGACGCGCTGCGGCATTGCCCTGAACAGCCGGAGGGCCGTAACGAATGGCTCGACAAATGCCGCCGGCATGAAAAGGTTCAGTTCCTGCCGCCAACTGGAGAGGATCAGACGAACGCACGGTGGCCGGCGCTGGAGGAGGCGCACGGCACGCTCGACCTCTTCGGCGGAAAAAGGATCGGATGCCAACAGCGGTTCAATGCGCTGCTGAAAAAAGGCGTCGGGCGAAAAGATCCATTCGCCGACGGTCGCACTGTCGGCATCGGACGGATCCGCGAGCATGCGTTGCAGCGTTGCGGAGTCTTGTTGGGGAAGGACGTCTTCCAGGAAATGCAGCGCAGCGGATTCCAGGGGCAGCCCTTTTTCCAGGACGGATCGGAGCCGGTCGACGAGATGTTCACACCGGTCGGTCACAGGTAGCGGGCCATTTTCATCATCAGATCGTGCTGATTCATTCCACCCGGCATGCTGTCCACCAGCTTGCCGTTATCGAAGACGAACAGAAAGGGCACGCTTCGCACCTGAAGACGGTCGGCCACGGCCGGTTGCTGATCCACGTTGAGCTTGCCGACACGAATCCTGCCGCGGGCGTCCCGGGCAAATGCGTCCATGACCGGAGCAACCGCCCCGCAGGTGGGACACCACGGCGCCCAGCAGAACAGCAAAAACGGCAAGGGCGAGCGCAGAACGGTCGTGCCGTAATTTCCGTCCGTTACGATGACAGGACGCGATTCCCTTAGAATTTGTGTGGAAAAGGCGGTTTTACAGCGCCCGCAGCGGGCGGACAATCCCGCCTTATCCGGGGGGATGCGGTTGCGGGTTCCACAAGAAGGACAGCGCAAGGTATAGGGTTTGCTTCCCACCACAGCAATCAGCCCTTTCGGATCAGTTGCTGCAGCCGCTGTCGATCGGCCTCGCTGATCTGAACGAATTGGACGCCCATGCCCGCCTTTTTGGAGGCGGTTGCTTCAGACGACGAGCGAACCCAGGCGACCTCGCACCCGATGGTCAGGGGGGCGGAAACATCCGGGAGCGTCAATTTGAGGGTGAAGAGCTCCCCCCTGGGAAGGGGAGAGGCGGTCTGCAGGAACAATCCCCCGGCTCCGATGTCCTCGGAAAAAGCGTCGGCCAAACCCTTTTCGGTTTTGAACGAAAGGGATAGGACCTTATTAACGCGTGGATCCTTGCGCCGCATCTGGGCGGACATCGCCAAATCCGTGGTCTTTCGAAGGCGTTTGGCCATGGTCTGGAGAATGAAGCGGAAATCGCCGGAAAGCTTGTTGAATTCCTGATCGAGAAAGCTTCGGTCCACAATGCCGAGGGTCGTGTCGCCGACGGCTTTGGCCGTAGCGCTTCGCTGAGCCTTAGAGATGAAACCGAGTTCTCCGAACACATCCTCCGGCTTCACGATATCGATGACCACAACTTTTTCCTCTACCTCCTTGGAGAGCTCGACCGCTCCTTCCAACACCACGTAAATCCAGTCTCCGGAAGCGCCTTCCTTAAAAATGACGTCCCCATCCCGATAGGTCTCTTCGGTCGAAATCTGGAGCATGGCCTGTCCTTTCCCTTGGAGTTGTAAAAACGTCCACGGGGCCTTGAAAGCGAACGTGGTTCTCACTGACCGCCCTTGCGGCCGAGGCATGCTGCGGCCGGAATCGACCGCTCCGGCGGTATGAAATTCCGTCCGTGCCTGATGGTGTGTTGCCAGTTGATGTATCCAGTTGATGTATAAGGAATCTATCCCATCCTGTCAAACCGCAAAGGGATCGTCGAAAGCACAGGGAAAGGTGTGCGGACCCGGTTGAACAATGCGGCGATTTGGTGTATGCGTGTTCTCATCAGGAAACCACCGTCAAAGGATACACGGATTCACCAGCCCGTTGGTCCTCGTTTCCCGAAACCTACTTTCTACGTGATATAATGAAGCGAAGGCAATTTCTTCGATACGCAGCCGCTTTTTGTATGTCCTGCGTCGTTCCGTGGCGCACGGCACGGGCGGACGTGCCGGCGTCCATGGCCCTGATCGTCGACGACATCGGCTACAGCCACAGCCGTTTGCGGCTTTTTCTGGACCTTGACGTTCCCATGACCTTCTCCGTCCTTCCGCGGCTGCCGCTGTCCCGCGATCTGGCCAGAGAGATCGCCGACACCGGCCGCGAGCTGATGCTGCATCAACCCATGGAACCGATCAATCCGGCAAAGAACCCGGGGCCGGGTGCGCTGTACGTAGGCGATCGTCCGGAGCGGATCGCCGACATCCTCGGAACCAATCTTGCCGAAATACCCAGGGCGACGGGCGTAAACAACCACATGGGATCCCGATTTACGGCGTCCTCACCGGAAATCGTGCAAGCTTTGGACGTGGTGAAGCGAAACGACCTCTTCTTCATCGACAGCATGACCTCGAACCGCTCCATTGCCTTTGAAACAGCCCGGCGGATGAACCTGACCTCCGGAAGACGGAGCGTCTTCCTGGACAACCGGCGGGAGGCATCCGCCGTGACCGATCAGATGCACAGGCTGGAAACCCTTGCGATCCGCTGGGGCCATGCTGTGGGGATCGGTCACCCTTTCGAGCAGACAGCCGAAGGCATTC
>JAJDOA010000323.1 GCA_022340405.1 Desulfobacteraceae bacterium
CTACATTTTCAAAGCAACGCATAACGGAAACGGAACAGAATTCTGACAATTGCTCTAGGATTTTCGTTCAAGATCAAGGAGGATTCGAGTTTTCAGCCGCAGGAATACTGCCGGTTTTCGAGGACTGGAAACGAGGACCCGACGCCGAGATGGGGCGAAAGGACAATTTTGAGATGGCTTCTACTTTTGTCCCGGGAAGATGTTTGCTGCCGTGGCGAAATGGGAGCCGATGTCGCGCCGCAGGGCCAGGCGGTTGCCCGTTTCATCCTCCCGCGGCACCACCCGGATCTTTCCGTTGTCGAATGCGGCGAGCAGTTTGCCGCTGATGCGCCGCCCCACCTCGCTTTGCCGATCCTGGGGCTTTACGGTGACATTGGCGTTGAGATAGGCCACCCGCGTGCCGTCGGACTTGAAGCACGCCTCCGGTTCGTCCCAGGTCATGGCGGACGGGATCACCTGGATCCCCTTGCGCCGCAGGTACTTCCAGTCCAGGTCCACCGGCTCCCCCTTCGTGCAAGACCACGGGTAGCCTTTTTGGCCGTCGGGACCGCCGGGGCCCGTCATCAACGCGAAACACACCGAAAGCTGGTCCTCTCGCACCTCCGGCTCTACGACATCGAGCCGGCCCTCCATGGCGGCGGCAATGAGGGCGCCGAGGTTGCGCAGACGCCGGGCCACCGGTTGGGCCTCCGGCTCACCGGGCCGGATATTGATTTCGCACACCCGGATCTCCCGGGGCTGCTTCGATCCGTCCAGCGACACGAAGCAGCCCGGATACAGGATGCAAGGGCGCAGCAGATTCCGGGCGCGCAGGGCCTCGACAAGTGGATCGGCGATGCGGCGGCCCGCCATCTCGATCAGGGCTGCGGACTCCATGGGGTGGGGCGAGATGGCACCCGTTCCACCGGTGATGGGGTTGGCCTTGCTGGCCGGGCCCTCGAAGCGCTCGGGGTAGTCCATGGCGGTGGGCAGAATACGGTGGTGGCCCGCGGCGTCCACGAAAATGGTAAAACTGATTTCCGCACCGGACATCCGGGCCTCCATCAGCAGCGGCCATGGGCCCTTTTTTCCAAACTGCGCCTTGTAGCTGTCCCGGTAGTCCTGGATGAGGGTATCGTACACTTCCCGGAACTCCCACGTGCTGAGCACCACCCGAGCGCCCTTGCCACCGGCGCTGTAAGGGTATTTGAGCACGACGCCGCCGAATTCGTGAAGCATCTCCAGACCGGTTTCCAGCACCTTCGGATAATCCCTGGCGTCCACCTCCTCCCAGCGCGGGGCTACGGGAACGCCGGCGTCCCGGCACAATCGCTTGCAGGCCAGCTTGTCTCCCTCCACAAAAGCCCCTTCGCGTGTCAGCCCCATCACGCGGTCCCCGAACCCCTCCTCTTCCAGCCGATCCACCAGACCTTCGAACAAAAGCGCCTCGGGCATGGGAACGACGTAGTCGACAGCGCCGCCGCGAAGCGCATCCAGGATGCCTAGAGTATAATCGTCCACGGAGTTGCTCCGGGTTTCGACGAACTGCACCGGCCATTTCATCTCCGCGACAAATTTCGGCATGGCTGGAGTGCCCCGGACAACGATGCCTTCGTAGCTCTCGGTGTCAACGTCGCTGGTGGCCGTGGCAGTGACCAGCGCCCACAGCAGGGTCCTTCCGTCGGTACCGGCAAAGGCGATCTTCTTCATGGGCGATCCTTTCATATAGGGTTCGGAACCGGCCTCCCCTTACCGTTGCCTAAACCGAGCGTTTTGCTCCCATCCGGGAACGGTCTTTGCGCCAGGGATTGTCAACAACGGCCCGGCAGCGGCCATGACCGGCAGAACCGGACCGAAGGCAGGGCTGAAATGGAACAGAAAGGGGTCAATGTCCATTTTCGTTTTCGTACCAAATTGCCGTACAGAGGGTCAAATCAAAATCCGGCGGCCGTGGCCGGTGTCCCCTGCCGGGATGGTACCCTGCAGATCGGGGGATTATCGCTTGAAAAGCTCCGCCGCCCTATATTATACCTTCACGAACATCCGTACCGGTTGGGAAGAGGACCGGCAAAGCGAACGCCAACACGCCGAGGCGCTGATGATACCCGGTTTCGAAAAAGTTGTCGAAGAGCGAATCAAGCAGGCCCAGCGGAAGGGGTCCTTCAACAATCTGCCGGGCAGCGGCATGCCGTTGCGGCTGGAAAACGACTCCCACATCCCGGAGGAACTCCGCATCGCTCACAAGATCCTGAAAAACGCGGACATGCTGCCGCCGGAGATCGAACTGCGAAACGAAATCCGAAGCACGGAAGACCTTCTCGCAGGCATGCCGGACACAGCGGAAAAGTATCGGCTGACCCAAAAGCTCAACTTCCTGATCATGCGCCTGAATACGATGCGCGCAGGGAGTGCGGAGCTGGAAATCCCGCAACAGTACGCGGCCCGTATGATCGAAAGAATGGAAAACGGGCGGGACCAGCGGGGGGACCGATAGGGATCCGGTCTCCGCACAGGGTCGCGGACACCGCTTTTTGTCATTCGGAAATCCGGTATTATATTCACCAACAATGTAGCACGGACAACGAACGGACGCGAACTACGGCCTATGGGTGTTCTGCCCGGGCCGGAATTGGAATCGAGAACCCATGAAGCACCCCAATAAGCCTCAGGCGGAAAAGACCGGGCTGTTCAGCGGCGTGTTCGCCGCTTACATGATCCTGGTGCTGCACGTGGTGCTCATTGCAGGTCTCGGCCTCCTGGTGCTGTTCTTCAGGGGTTTCATCACCTACATGCTGTGGGTCTTTGTGGGCGGAACGGCGCTGCTGACGATCTCGGCCTACCTGATCTACCGCAAAATCAAAACCGAGGGGATGAATCTCCGGGACGTAATGAACTCCCCGTCGTTTCGCGGCAAGGCGATGGAGGTGTCTCTGCTGGGCGGACTGGCCTCCTTCCGGGTGGGACGGACCGACGCCTTCCCGCTGCTCGAAGATCAATCCCTTCCGCCCCCCTTGCAGCTGGAAGATCCGGAAAGCGTCCGCATACGGGAACTGGCCGAACTCGGCCGCATGCTCGAAAACGATCTGATCACCCGGGAAGAATTCGACGAAGCCAAGCAGCGGCTGTTCCGGGTGGGGTAAAACGGCGACAGCCCAGCATCGTATCCCCTACGGTTGCAAGCAACGGCAGTACCGATGCGTCACGGCGCGTTCGGCCGGATCATCCGGACGAATCCGCGCCGTATGGCCCTGGTCCAGCCGCACGAAGGCCGGCGGCGCCGGCCGCGTCATCATCGAATCCGGATGAAGGGAGCGTTGTATGGAAAAGCTCAGACTGGCCCTGCTTTCCGGCGGGATTTCCTCCGAGAGAGAGGTTTCCCTCAATAGCGGGCAACAGGTGTTCGAAGCTCTGGACAAACAAAAATACGACATTCTCCGATACGATCCCAAGACCGACCTGTCCCGCCTGGTAGCCGATGCGCCCGACATCGATGTCGCCCTGATCATCCTGCACGGTCCCTTCGGGGAGGACGGCACCGTGCAGGGGCTGCTGGACCTGCTGGACATCCCGTACCAAGGGGCCGGGGTTCTCGGCAGCGCCGTCGCCATGGACAAGCTGGTCTCCAAAGAGCTGTACGAGGCCGCCGGCATCCCGGTGCCACCCTATGTGGCACTGTCGAAAGGCGAGCGCGTGGATTCGGCACAAATCGTCTCCCGGTTGGGTCTCCCGATGGTGGTCAAACCATCTGCGGCCGGATCCAGCGTGGGCATGTCCATCGTGCGCGAAGGGGATGCGCTGCCGACCGCATTGAACAAGGCTTTCGAACACGACAATACCGTACTGGCGGAAGCCTACATTCGGGGCACCGAACTCACCGGCGGAGTCATCGGAAACCGGGAGCTGGAGGCGCTTCCGCTCATCGAGATCATCCCGGGAAAGGACCACGAATTCTTCGACTACGAGGCCAAGTACACCGCCGGAGCCACCGAGGAGATCTGCCCGGCGCGGGTGGACGACGTGGTGACGGAAAAAGCCCAGAATCTGGCCGTGATGGCCCACCGGGCGCTGCGCTGCAGCGGCTACAGCCGGACGGACATGATCTGGCGGGAGCAGGAGCTGTACGTGCTGGAAACCAATACCATACCGGGGATGACAGCCACCAGCCTATTTCCACAGGCCGCAAAAGCCGCAGGCTACGACTTCACCGCCCTGCTGGACCGATTGATCGAACTGGGCATCAAGGAGCACCAGCGGAAAAAGGCGCTTCGCTGACCCCCAAGCTTACCACCGCACAAACCAAGGAGGAGAAGAGCACCGATGACCGAAACCCGCACCCAACCCGCCGGGCCCGCCCGGGTGGGCATCGTTATGGGGAGCGACTCCGACCTCGGCGTCATGAAAGAGGCTGCGGCCGTTCTCCGGCAGTTCGACATTCCCTACGTCATGACCGTGGCCTCCGCGCACCGAAGCCCGGCAAAGGCCTCGGCCTTTGCCGCAACCGCCCGGGAAAAGGGGATGCGAGTGATCATCGCCGGGGCCGGGCACGCCGCCCACCTGGCCGGTTCCCTGGCGGCCCACACCACCCTTCCCGTCATCGGAGTGCCCATCGACTCGTCCTGCCTCCAGGGGCTGGACGCGCTGCTGTCCACCGTGCAGATGCCTCCGGGCATTCCGGTGGCCACCGTCTCCATCGGAAAATCCGGGGCCCGCAACGCGGGCATCCTGGCCGTCCAGATTCTGGCCGCCGACGACGACGCCCTGGCCCGGCGCCTGGAGGCCTTCAAAGAGGAGATGGCCCGCAAGGTGGAGGAAAAGGCAAAGCAGGTGGAGCAGTCCGCATGACGGGCGACACGCCCCTGCGAAAGATCGACCCCACCGCACCGGACGCGGAAACCATTCAGGAGGCCGCCGGCACCGTCCACGCCGGAGGCATCGTCGTGTTTCCCACAACGGGCCTGTACGGGCTGGCCGCCGACGCCATGGATGCGGCTGCGGTGGACCGCATCTACCGGGTGAAGCGGCGATCGAAGGACAAGCCCCTTTCCGTGTTGATCGCCGATAGTTCCAGCCTGTCCTTCGTGGCCGCGACCGTTCCCCCTGCCGCCCGGCGGATCGTCGACGCCTTCTGGCCCGGGTCCGTCACAGTGGTGCTGGAGGCTCGGTCCGCCATTCCGGGAAACCTTACCGCCGGCAGGGGGAAAATCGGCGTACGCATGCCGAACCACCCCGTGGCCCTCGCCTTGGTGCGCGCGGTGGGCGGCATCATCACCGCCACCAGCGCCAACGTATCGGGCATGCCCGGCATCGCCCGCATCGAAGACCTCGACGTCCACCTCGCCGCCGAGGTGGATCTGGTCCTGGACGCAGGCCCCCTGGAGGGCGGTGCGGGGTCCACCGTGGTGGACGCCACCCAGTCGCCGCCGGTCGTACTGCGGGAGGGCGCTGTGCGGAAAAAAGAAATCCGAAGGGCGGCCGGAACGTAAACCGATACGGAACGGAATTCCGGCAATCGCGATCGACGACCCAATTCCCGGCAAACCGAATTCCAAACTTGCCCGGACTCGGGTGAATACTTACTGTAGAATTCATGCTGGACTTCGCCGTCATAATGACACTGGACGTGGCTCTGGGATGACACACACGCACTCGCATTCGCACGCACACGTTCACGCAGCGGCAGGGCCCCAAAATTTGAACCGGGCCTTTGCCGTGGGAATCGGCCTGAACGTTCTTTTCGTCGCATTGGAGGCCGGCTACGGCATATGGGCCGGTTCACTGGCCCTGATTTCGGATGCGGGCCACAACCTCAGCGACGTCCTCGGCCTCCTGCTGGCCTGGGGCGCGGCGCTGCTGGCCGCAAGAAAACCCACCGAACGACGCACATACGGCTACCGGCGCGCCACCATTCTCGCCTCGCTGGCCAGCGCCCTGATACTGGTGATGGCCCTTGGTGCCATCGTTCTGGAGGCCGTTCGGCGCATGTGGGATCCGGCACCGGTACCTGGACAAATCATCATCGTCGTGGCCGGCATCGGAGTGGTGATCAATACGGTGACGGCACTGCTGTTCGCATCGGGACGGCGCGGCGACCTCAACATCCGCGGTGCCTTCCTACACATGGCTGCCGACGCCGCGGTGTCCTTCGGCGTCGTAGCGGCCGGTGCCGTCATCTGGTTTACGGGCTGGTTTTGGGTGGACCCTGCGGTGAGCCTCACCGTGGTAGCCATCATTTTCGCGGGCACCTGGCAGCTGCTGCGGGAGTCCTTCAACCTGGCCGTGGATGCCGTGCCCGAGCACATCGCCACCGACGAGGTGCGGCGGTATCTGACGGGCCTGGAGGAGGTGGTCCGCATCCACGACCTGCACATCTGGGCCATGAGCACCACCGAGGTAGCGCTGACCGTTCATCTGGTGGTCACCGATCCGGTGCAACGCGAAGATTTTTTAGAAGAAGTTTCCCAAACCCTGTCCAGACAGTTCGGCATCGGTCACACTACGCTTCAGGTGGAGACGTTGGACCGGGAAGACGCCTGCAGGCGCTATGGTGCCTGCGATCTATGAGCCCATCCGCCGGACCAGCCGCGCCGATCCCGGCGCCTTGCCTCCCTGCGCAGAGAACCTTCGGCGGCGGAGCAGCTTACCGCCTGTCTTTCCACAACCGCAGCCGGAGCCTTCCCGGAAAGCATCGGAGAGAGTGCCGCAAATCTATTGACGCTAACGACTTGATACTGCTAAAGATCGGTTTTGAACCCGCCACCTTTGTTTCGTTCCCATGCAGTGTTTGCGAGTTTCATGATGACCCAGACTTCTGCGTTGTACAGCAATCGGATCACCAAGATCTATTTGGAGTATCTCGCCCGGAACTATCCTGAAATCGATACAGACGAAGTGCTGGACTATGCCCGCATCACCCGCCACGAGGTCGAGGCTCCCTCCTATTGGTTTACCCAGGATCAGATGGACCGCCTTCATGAGATCCTGGTCCGACGGACGGGCAACCCATCCATCGCCCGGGAGGCGGGACGCTTCGGCGCCTCCACTCAGTCTCTCGGACCGGCCAAAAAATACCTGATCGGCCTACTGAATCCGTCCTCCATGTACATGCTCATGGGCAAGGTTTATGACATCTTCAGCCGTGCGGCGAGCGTGAAAACGCGTAAGTTGGGCAACAACCGGGTGGAAATCACCGCGACCCCCAAGCCGGGTGTGCAGGAAAAACCGTATCAGTGCGAAAACCGGCTCGGCATGTTCGAGTCCGCAGCACTGCTCTTCACACAAAGCTATGCCAAGGTCGATCACCCCCAATGCATTCACAGGGGCGACGGTGCATGCCGGTATCTTGTCCAGTGGAGAGAGGCCCGTTTCTTCCGCTGGAAGCGCTTGCGGAACCTGTTGCTGGTGGTCACGATTCCGGCGGCAGTAGGGCTGTTGGACTTTGTCTCGGCCTCCGCGTGGGAGGTATTGACGCTCGCAATGGTGACCCTGATTCTCGTTTCCACAGCGGGTTCCGAATATCTGGAAAAAAAGGAGCTGATCGAAACCATACGCACACAGGGCAATGTGGCCAAAGAGCTCATCGAAGAAATGAACATCCGCCACAACCACGCCCTTCTCATTCAGAAAATCGGAAAAGCGACGTCCACCATTTTGAAAACCGAGGAACTTTTTTTTGAAATGGTCGACATCATGAAAAAACATCTCGATTTCGATCGGGGGCTGATTCTGCTGGCCGACCCGGAGAAAAAGGTCCTCTTGTACGCGGCCGGGTACGGCTACGAGGGCGACAAGGAAAAACTGCTGCTGCAGACCACTTTTCATCTAGACAAACCGGATTCCAGAGGGATCTTCGTCCAGTCCTTCCGGGAGCAGAAATCGATTCTGGTCAACGACTTTTCCGAGATCGAGGGCTCGTCGTCGCCGAAAAGCGTCGAGTTCGCCAAAACCATGGGCGCCTCCTCGCTGATCTGTGTGCCCATTGTCTACAAGGGGGAGTCTTACGGCATTCTGGCAGTGGACAACCTCCAATCGAAAAACCCGTTGACCCAAAGCGATGTGAACCTTTTGAACGGTGTCGCAGCCCAGACGGCCATCAGCATCGTCAACGCCATGTCCTTTCAGCGGCTGCAAGAGAGCGAAAAGAACTACCGGGAGCTGGTCGAAAACGCCAACAGCATCATCATGCGCATCGATACGGAGGGCAACATTCTGTTCTTCAACACCTATGCACAAAAGCTCTTCGGGTATCCGGAGCACCATATCATCGGGAAGAATCTGGCGGGAACCATCCTGCCCGATACGGAAGAAACCCGATGGGCACTGCAAAACCGCCTGGACTTGTTTCGAGAAAATCCCGAACGGGTCATCAACGAGGAGGCCAAAGCCTATCGAGAGGGCGAAGCGCTCTGGATCGCGTGGAACTACAAACCGGTGTGCGACACCGAGGGGCGGTTCCGGGAAATTCTCTGTATCGGCAACGACGTCACCGAGTTGAAGAAGGCCGAAATCGAAAAACGGGATCTCGCCACCCGTCTGCAGCGGGCGGAAAAGATGGAGGCGCTGGGTACGATGGCCGGCGGGGTCGCACACGATCTCAACAACATATTGGCGGGGCTGGTAAGCTATCCCGAACTGCTCCTGCTGGAGCTGCCGGCAGACAGCAAATTGCGCAATCCAATCCGGACCATCAAGAAATCCGGCGAGAAAGCCGCCTCCATCGTCCAGGACCTGTTGACACTCGCCCGCAGGGGCGTTTCGGTCATCGAGGTCGTAAGCCTGAACCAGATCGTAAAGGATTACATCAACAGCCCGGAGAACGAACAGCTGCGCATCGACCATCCGGATGTCCACATTCATCTAAAGCTGGATCCGGAACTGATGAACATCAACGGCTCTCCCGTTCATCTTTCGAAGACCGTGATGAACCTCGTTTTCAATGCGGCCG
>JAJDOA010000325.1 GCA_022340405.1 Desulfobacteraceae bacterium
GGAGGATACCATGACAAGGAAAAAAGAGGCCGTCTCGGCCATCAAAATACGTAACCTCAGCAAGACTTTTGGTGCGTGCAAAGCTCTCGATGGCATTGGACTCCGGGTTCAGCCGGGAGAGATGGTGGCGCTCATCGGACCCTCTGGATCGGGAAAATCGACCCTTCTACGTCATATCTCCGGGCTGGTGGCTGGCGACAACCACGACGAAAGCATGATTTCTGTTTTCGGCCGCACTGCACAGCGCAACGGCCGGGTTTCCGGAAATATCCGCAGCATTCGATCCGAGGTCGGGATCGTGTTCCAGCAGTTCAACCTGGTGGGTCGCCTGAGCCTACTCACCAACATTCTGACCGGGATGCTATCTCGGATCCCCACATGGCGGAGCCTGATGGGTTGGTTTCGAAGAGAGGAAAAACTCGCCGCCATGGAAGCCTTGCACCGGGTCGGCATGGATCGCTACGCAGCGCAACGGGCCAGTACGCTGTCCGGCGGGCAGCAGCAACGGGGGGCCATTGCCCGGGCGCTGCTGCAAAAGGCACGGATCATTCTGGCCGACGAGCCCATCGCATCTCTGGACCCTCAATCCGCCACGCTGGTGATGGAAGCGCTGCAGCGTCTCAACCGCGAGGATGGGCTCACGGTGGTGGTCAGCCTGCACCAGATCGACTTTGCTTTCCGTTACTGCCCGCGATCGGTGGCGCTGAAAAACGGAACCATCCTCTTCGACGGTCCCACGGAGTCCATTTCACGCGATCTGCTGCGGGAGGTGTACGGCAGCGATATGTTGAATGGCGAAGCTGTCCAAGCCTGCGCCGCTTCCAAAAAACCCTTTGGCGACAAACCGGGAAGGGATATGCCCGCCGCTTCGACCCCGCCGAGCGTGGAATCACGCCACCCCGTTTTGTCCACGTCATAATCGAAACGCCCGGGTCGAACGTTTTCTGAGCCGTTCTGCCCGGATATCGGAAACCTCCCGATCCGCATCGGGAATTTACCGGACACTTCACAACCCAACATTGCAAGGAGGAACTCATGAAGTATTTTCGTTTGACGGCGGCCGTCGTTCTGGCGGTCTTTGTAGTGGTCGGAGCCCAGGCCATGGCCGCGGATGTCTCCCCGCTGGGTGAGATCGAGGAAATCAACTTCGGCATCATCTCCACGGAATCCACTGCAGGGCTTAAAATGGGCTTTCAGCCCTTTCTCGACGACATGTCCAAGGCAATGGGCATGAAGGTCAACGCCTTTTTCGCTCCGGACTACGCCGGAGTCATCGAGGGTATGCGCTTCGGCAAGGTGCACGTGGCCTGGTTCGGCAACAAGTCGGCCATGGAGGCCGTAGACCGCGCCGGTGGAGAAGTGTTCGCCCAGACCGTGGATGTGCAAGGCAACCCCGGCTACTGGTCGCTGATCCTCGTTCACAAGGACAGCCCGTACCAGAACATCGACGACATCATCGCCGGCGGCAAGGACCTGACCTTCGGCAACGGCGATCCCAACAGCACTTCCGGATACCTGATTCCCAGCTACTACATCTGGGGCAAGAAAGGGATCGACCCGGTGAAGCACTTCAAGCGCGTCACCAACGCCAACCACGAGACCAATGCTCTGTCCGTGGCCACCAAGCGCGTGGATTTTGCCACCAACAACACCGAATCCCTCGGCCGGGTGAAGGTGAACAAGCCCGAGTTGTACGAACAGATCCGCGTGATCTGGAAAAGCCCCCTGATCCCCAGCGATCCCTTCGTGTGGAGAAAAGATCTACCGGAAGACTTGAAGGCCGCCATCAAAGCCTTCGTGCTGGGCTATGGCCGCCTGGGCCCGAATGCAGAACGCGAGCGGAAGGTTCTTGCGGGCATGTCATCCGGTTGGGCGCCGTTTCACAATTCGGACAACCGGCAGTTGCTGCCGATCCGCGAAATCGCGCTGGCCAAGGACAAAATGAAGCTGGAAAACGCCGGGGATCTCGGCAACGCCCAGATGGCCAAAATCAAGGAACTCGACAACAAGCTGGCCAAGATCCAGGAGTACGGCAAGCTGCAGATGGAATTCCGCGACAACAAGTAACCCCTCCCCTCCCATGCCATGCGCCGGGGGCGGACCGTCCCCGGCGCCTTCTTTCGGAAAAGAGGCTTTGATCATGACCACCGACGAAATAGCATTTGTCCTACCGACAACGCCCTTGCGCGTTCGCGCTGTGCGCCTCGGCACTCTTGTCTTCGGCGCAGCGGCCTTAATATTCTCGTACCGGTCGCTGGAGTTGAACCCGCTGGACCTTTACTACTACCGAAGCAACATGATTTCCTACGCCGAGGGGTTTATGCAGCCGGACTTTCTGTATTGGCGGGAAATCCTTCGGCAGATGTTCATCACCATCCAGATCGCCGTGTGGGGAACGATTCTTTCCATTCTCTTTTCGGTTCCCTTCGGACTGATGTCCGCTTCCAATATCGTCCCCCCATGGGTGTACCAGCCGGTCCGGCGCATGATGGATGCCAGCCGCGCCATCAACGAAATGATCTTTGCCATGCTGTTCATCGCCGCCGTGGGGTTGGGACCCATGGCCGGCATCCTGGCGCTTTTCGTCCACACCACAGGCACCTTGTCCAAACTGTTTTCCGAGGCGGTGGAGGCCATTGATCCCCGACCCGTGGAGGGCATCCGGGCCACGGGCTCCAACGTAGTCGAAGACATTGTCTACGGTGTGATCCCCCAGGTGCTGCCGCTGTGGATTTCCTACTCCCTGTACCGGTTCGAAGCCAACGTCCGATCGGCCAGCGTCGTGGGAATGGTGGGGGCCGGCGGCATCGGGATGCTGCTCTGGGATGCCATCCGAGGATTTCAGTACGGGTCCACAGCCGCCATGCTCATCGTCATCGTTATCACGGTCAGCCTGGTGGACTTGGGCAGTTCCTTTTTGCGCAAGCAGTTCATCTAGAATAGATCTCAAAATTGGGATTTTCGTTCAAGGTTCTGCTCCGTCTTCGTCATGTTTTTCCATATAAAAGCAAGGGAGTCTCTCGTCCCCGCCCGTGATGGAAGAAGCAGGGGGGCGGCCAGCGGTTCGCCCCACAGCAGCTCTCG
>JAJDOA010000327.1 GCA_022340405.1 Desulfobacteraceae bacterium
CGCTTGAACCGTAGGGGAGGGGTTTATCCCCTCCCGCTGATGGGATCACCTACCCCGAACGGGCGGGGATCAACCCCGCCCCTACGAAAAGCAAGAAAAGGCCGTTCCAATCGGAACATACTTTTGACAAATGCTCTAGAAGGTTGGAAAGATTGAAGACAGAAAGCAGTAAGCCGTGAGCCGGCGGCCGGAATGGAAAGAAGTGGAGAAGATAAGAAGATCAGAAGGTTGGCTGCCGTTTGCTGCGAATTTGTTGATTGGTTGATTTTAAACCGGGTGCTTTGCACCCGGTACCAACCGCAACGACTTGAGCACCTCGGTGCTATTGTCTTTTCGGCCTTTGGCCGAAAATCCAAGCCACCCGCTTTGCGGGTGGTCGTTGACACTGAGGAATCTGCGGATAATGACGATGCCGTGATGCCCAGTGGCGTTCACCGGCCGGCTCACGGCTTACGGCTCGCAGCTCACTTCGTCGTTTTAACGACCAAACAAACCCGACAAACCCAAAACACCAACCTCCCATAAGGAAGACTCCATGCCTTTTGATCCATCCAAAGACAAGTTGCTCAAGAAGTGGAAATGCGAGGAAACCGGACTGGTGGTCTCCATCAACCAGTACGGGGAAGGGGAGCCGAAAGTGCAGATCGGGCCCCGCATCCTGTTGAAGAAGGACGGTTCCGAACGTGCTCCGGTGAAAGCCGGGCGCCTGACCATAGAGGATATTTTCTGGCTTTACGACATTATCGACGAGGTCAAGGAGGAGTTGAGCGGTCTCTCCGGTCCGCAGTGAGCGCCGTTGCCATGAACATGCGATGCCGCCTGTTTGTTCAGCCGGAAACGAGAAGAAGGCGCCTGTACCGCCGCGGCAATCGTGCACGCCGCAAGGTAGAGAGGGTAGCCACGGTACCGGAAACCGGTGTCGTCCGTCCGGTGCTGGGACGGAATCATCCCGGTCTTGGCCCCACAGTCGTCTTGATCAGCAGCGAAAGCGACCTGCGCGCCATGATCGACGAACGAGCACCCGGAGAGACGGATTCCGGCCGCAGATTGTTCATCAGCCGCATGTACGCCGGCCTCGGGGTGGAGAACAGCACCGTGATCGGTCCCGTCGTCGGGGCCTCCTATGCGGCGATGCTCTTGGAAACGGTCGTCGCCTGGGGTGCCGTTCGGGTGCTGTACTTCGGCTGGTGCGGCGCCGTTTCCGAATCCGTATCCATCGGAGACATCCTCGTTCCTACAAAAGCCTGGATCGATGAAGGCACTTCGCTCCACTACGGCCGTTTCAGCGGTGACGCCTGCCCTCCTTCGAAGTCCTTATCTCAGAAACTGTGTCGATGGATTCTGGAAGAAGAAGGCAATTGCCTGCAGATGCCCGTGTGGTCCACAGACGGCATCTACAGAGAGACGCCGCGGAAAATCCGGCATTTTTCCTCCAGAGGAGCCGCCGCCGTGGAAATGGAGTGCTCGGCGTTGTTCACGGTCGGACGCTTTCTCGGTGTGGAGGTGGCGGCCGTTCTGGTGGTCTCCGATGAACTCCACGGTTGCGAGTGGCGTCCGGGTTTCCGGGACGAGCGATTCCGATCCTCCCGCCGAAAGGTGCAGGCGGTGATGAGCAACCTGTGCGGACTGGAATCCGTTTCCTGATCCGTGTTCGGAAGGAACTGACAGTGGATCCCACCCTATCCGATCGAGCACAATGGCTGCGGCGGGAACTGCATCGCCACAGCCACCGCTACCACGTGCTGGACGACCCGGAAATCTCCGATGCCGAGTACGACCGCCTGTTCCGTGAACTTGTCGAATTGGAGGACCAATACCCGCAGCTGCAGACCCCGGATTCACCCACCCTTCGCGTGGGGGCTCCGCCGCTGGAGAAATTCGAATCGGCTGCACACACGCTGCCGATGCTGAGTTTGGAGAACGCTTTTGCAGCGGAAGAGGTGCAAGCTTTTCATAGAAGAGTTCAGCGGCAGTTGGAAGGGATAGAAGACATACGCTATACCGCCGAACCCAAACTGGATGGGCTGGCCGTTGAGCTGGTCTACCGGGACGGCTCTCTGGTGCGGGCCCTCACCCGCGGCGACGGTTTCACCGGTGAGGTGATCACCCGCAACATCCGGACCATTCCCGCAGTTCCCCTGACGCTGCGTACAGCCGGTGCCGGGCCGCTGCCCGCATTGCTGGAGGTCCGGGGGGAGGTGTTCATCAACCGGGAGGACTTCGGCAATCTCAACGAGGAAAGGCTGGCAAAGGGGGAAACACCCTTTGCCAATCCACGGAATGCGGCCGCCGGGTCTTTGCGCCAGCTGGATTCCCGGATTACGGCCACCCGGCCGCTGGACATGTTCGTTTACGGCGCCGGCCGCCTTTCGGATCTTCTCTGCCGATCCCATGTGGAGATGCTCTCGGCCTTCCGTTCGCTTGGATTCAAGGTGAATCCGCTGGTGCGTGGACCGATACGGCTGGAGGAGGCGTTGTCCTTTTACGAAGAGCTCACACAGAAACGGCACGATCTTCCCTATGAAATCGACGGATTGGTGATCAAGGTCGACGATTTGGAAAGCCAGGCTACGCTGGGCGCCACTTCCCGTACGCCCCGCTGGGCCGTTGCCTACAAATTTCCCGCCACCCAGGAAACCACCCGTGTTCTCCGCATCGAGGTACAGGTGGGTCGGACCGGAGTGCTGACGCCGGTGGCCCACTTGGAGCCGGTGCCGATCGGAGGCGTCACGGTCCGGCGTGCGACCCTTCACAACGAAGACGAGGTGCGTCGCAAGGATGTCCGCATCGGGGATACGGTTCTGGTGCAGCGTGCCGGTGACGTGATTCCGGAGGTGGTCAAGGTGGTGTCCTCCAAACGCAGGGGTACAGAAATCCCCTTCACGATGCCCAAGCGCTGTCCCCAGTGCGGAAGCGCCGCCGTCCGCCTGGTAGGAGAGGCGGCCACACGGTGTTTGAACACGTCTTGCCCGGCGCAGCTCAAGGGCAGTATCGCCCATTTCGCCTCCAAAGGGGCCTTCGACATCGAAGGGCTCGGTACCCGGCATATCGACCAGATGGTGGAAAAAGGCCTCCTCACCTCCGCTGCCGATCTGTTTTTCCTGGATCACGGTACCGTGGAGGGCCTGGAGCGCATGGGGCCCAAGTCCGCCGAAAATCTGCTGGCGGTCATTTCCGCCAGGAAGACAATTTCTCTGGACCGTTTCATCTACGCGCTGGGGGTCCGCCATGTCGGCGAGCACGCAGCCCGGCTGCTGGCGGAGCACCTCCCCACCTTGCAGGCCCTGATGAAGCTTTCCGAAGCGGAGATCGCCGAGATCGACGGCATCGGACCGGTAATGGCCTCCAGCATCCACCGCTTTTTCCGGCAGCCGGAGAACCGCGAGGTTGTCCAGCGTCTGCTGGATGCCGGTGTGCGGATCCAGGCGTCCCAGCGGGTGGAGGACGATCGCCTGTCCGGTCGCACTTTCGTGATGACCGGAGCCCTGCAAACCCTCTCCCGAAGCGAGGCCAAAAACCGCATCGAGGCAGCCGGCGGAAGGGTCACCGGATCGGTGAGCGCCCAAACCGACTTTCTTGTGACCGGTGCATCGCCCGGTTCCAAGCTGAACAAGGCCCGGGATCTCGGCGTGGAGGTCATCGACGAAGACCGGCTTCTCGAGATGTTGGGAGCGGCTGCCGATTCCGCATGAGCTGGAATGCCCACTTGCCTTGACAAGATATCCCGCTGCGGCTAGCGTTGGTTTATAGCGATTACCAGAATTCCGTTCCGTCTTCGCGTTTCGCGATGGTATCCAATCGAACGGTAGGGGAGGGGTTCTTCATCCCCTCCCGCTGGTGGTGTCACCTACACCGGCTCCGTTTTTGGAAAGGAGGAAACATGCCAGAAAAGCGGAGGGCCCATGTCATCATCCACGGGAGGGTGCAGGGAGTGTTTTTCCGCGCGAACACCCGCGAGGCGGCGCAGCGCTCCGGCGTCTCCGGGTGGGTGAGAAACCGTGCAGATGGTACAGTGGAAGCCGTTATCGAAGGAGAGGGGACAGCGGTGGACGAAATGCTCAAGTGGTGTGAAACCGGAGACCCTCCGGCATCGGTCACAAAAGTGGACGTCTCGTGGGAGGACCCCACGGGGGAATACAGCGGTTTCGTCATTACCCGCTGAAAGCGAGCGCAACATTCGGATGCTCTTTGTCGAAAACAAATATCCGCCGGCACTTTCGGCATGCCGGCGGATTTGACATCGATGCAGGAAAACGCGTTAGGGAAGGTGCTATACCGCGTCTTTCAATTTTTTTCCGGCTTTGAACTTGACGACGTTTCCGGCCTTGATTTTGATGGGCTCACCGGTCTGCGGATTGCGGCCTTTTCGTGCCTTGCGCCGCACCTTGGAAAAGGTTCCGAATCCCACCAGGGTCACTTTTCCGTCTTTCTTCTTCAGGGCTTTGGTCACGTTGGCGATGAAAGAGTCCAGGGCCTCTCCGGCAGCAACCTTGGAGATTCCCGCATCCTGTGCCATTTTTTCAATCAATTCTGCTTTGGTCATATTCCCCTCCCCCTTTTGAAAGAATTGTCGTGAAACGGCCTTTTCGGTTGGGAATACAGCTTCTTTATAGGGCTGTCAACAGAAAAACCCGCCATTGGCGGGCTTCCTGGAGCCGATGGCTCTGAATGACGTCAGAATGGGGATCTGGAGAACCGGTCGGACGAAAAATCCCTCACGTCCTCCGATGTCACATACGGGAAAAGGAGGCTTTGAAGATTTCCCGCCGCCTGCGGTGGGGATTGCGCCTGCTGTCGCTGCCGCTGCCGCTGCCGCCGGATCAAAACAGGGCACGGGCGAAGGCGTCCGGATCGAAACGCTGCAGGTCCTTCATGCCCTCTCCGACTCCGATGTAGCGCAGAGGCACGTTGAGCTCCCTGCAGATACTGATCACGATCCCACCTTTGGCCGTTCCGTCCAGTTTGGTTACCACCAGTCCGGAAAGGTCGATGGCCTCGTGGAAGAGCTTGGCTTGGGACAGCGCGTTTTGCCCTGTGGTGGCATCCAGCACCAGCAGAACTTCGTGCGGGGCGGTGGGGATTTTTTTCCCGACACTCCGTCGAATCTTCTTCAGCTCCTCCATGAGGTTGACCTTGGTGTGCAGACGTCCAGCCGTATCGATGTAGATCTCGTCGACGCCGCGGGCCAAGGCGGCCTCGATGGCGTCGTAGGCGACGGCCGCCGGATCGGCTCCGTCCTTGTGCTTGACGATGTCCGCACCGGCGCGCTCGGCCCAGATGGTCAACTGCTCGATTGCGGCGGCCCGAAAAGTGTCCGAAGCCGCGATGAGAACTTTTCGGCCTTCGGCAACGGAGCGGGCAGCGAGCTTCCCGATGGTGGTGGTCTTTCCGACCCCGTTGACGCCTACGATCATGATCACCCGCGGGCCGTCGTCTATGGGGTCCGTTGCATCGGGTTCTGAAACCGCCATGACCTTCACGATTTCGTTGCGGATGGCGGTTTTCAAATCCTCCGCATCCTTGATTCCGGGGTTGCGGGAAATGGTGTCGATCAGATCCATGGAAGTTTGGACGCCGATGTCCGAGGTGATCAGCAGCTCTTCCAGGTCTTCCAGCAGCGTGTCGTCGATGCTGCGTCCTCCGGCGAAGAGGTCCTCGATGTCGGTGGAGAGGAGCTGTCTCGTCTTGGAGAGGCCATTTTTCAGCCTTCCAAAAAAGCCTCCCGCTTTCGGCGCCTCCGCAGTTCCCGGATCCGGCACGGCGGAGGCCTCGGCGTCCCGGGTTTCCTCCTCCTCAGCAGGCGTTTCTTCTTCGAAATCCGCGGAAGGCTTCTCTTCAGGCTCTGGCGGGAGCGGCTCGGGTTCCATCTCCGGCGCTTTCTCTTCCGGCTCGGAAGAGGGTGCCTCCGGAGCCGATTCCCCGCTCTTGTATTCCGATTTTTTTCGGAACCACTTGAAGGCCATGCTACCCCTGTTTCAATTGAGATGCTGTGCGCGCTGGAGATCCACGGAGACGAGCCTGGACACGCCCCGGTGTTCCATGGTGATGCCGAACAGAGTGTCTGCGAACTCCATGCTCCGTTTGTTGTGGGTGATCATGATGACCTGGGATTGCTCTCCGATGAGTTGCAGCAGGTTGTTGAATCGGAAGATGTTGGCTTCGTCCAGCGGCGCGTCGATTTCATCCAGGAGGCAGAAAGAGGCGGGCCGAATCAGAAAGATGGAGAAAATGAAGGCGATGGCAGACAACGCCTTTTCCCCTCCGGAAAGCAGGCTCAGTCGAGTGAGTTTTTTCCCGGCCGGATGCACCATGAACTCCACGCCCGTTTCCAGTGGGTTGCCGGGCTCGGTGAGCACCAGTTTGGCCGATCCGCCCTCGAAGAGCCGGGGGAACACTTCCGCCAACTTCTCGTTGATCCGGTGAAAGGTGTCGAGAAACCGCTTCTGGGTAATGCGGTTGATCTTTTGGATGACCTTGTGCAGATCGTCGAGTGCCTTGATCAAGTCTTCTCGCTGTGCGGTCAGAAAGTCGAAGCGCTCTTTCAACTGCTCGTACTCCTTAATGGCGCCGAGATTCACGTCGGTAATGCGAGACAGCTTTTCGCGGTACCGTGATAGGGAGTGCTCCATTTTTTCGGTAGGGGCCTGCTCTTCATCCTCGGTGTCCGCTGAAGTGGACATCTCTTTGCGCAGGACGGCAACCGTGGCGCCGTACTGCTCCATGAGCTTGCGAGCGATACCCTCTCGCTTGATCTCCTGTTCGGAACGGTCGAGTTCCAGCAGACGAATCTTTTCCAAAAGCGTTTCACGCTCGCTGCGGATCTCGGTGACCTTTGCATCGCTTTCCTGGATTTGGGCATTGATGGCCGCAAAGTCCTCTTCGTCGCTGACCAGGGATGCCTCCAGCGAACGAATTTTCTCGTACCATCGGGCGAGGGTCTCCCGGTCCTTTTCGATCTGGTTTCGGGTCTGCTCGCATTTGCTTCTTTTCAAGGAGATGTCCTGGGAGAGCTGCTCCAGCTGCCGTTTGCTGTCTTCCCCGAATTCCTGCAACCGCCGCAAGGTGTGGGCGCTGCTTTCCATTTTTGCCTGCACGGCGGTCAGTTCCATGCGTAGATCCACCACTTGCTGTTGGTGGCGGTTCATGGTTTCGGCTACGTTCTGGATGGCTTCCGTGCACCGGGCAACCTTTTCTTGGCAGTCCTGCACTTTCTTTTCGATGTCCGCCACTGCCCGGGTGTATTTTTCCATTTCCTGTTCGAGGTCTTCCGCTTCTCCCCGCAGTTGCTCCTCTTCGAGCTGAACGACCTCCAGATGACGCTTTGCCTGTTTGCGGCTTTCTTCGATCCGGTACAGTTCCTTTTCCGCCTCCATCTGCTCTTCCCGGCACAGGCTTTTTTCCTCCACGTGCTGATGGAGGCGGGTCTCGATATCCTGAACCGCGGATTCCAGCTCCTTTTGCACGAGACGATGCTTCTGGATCTCTTCCTCCATCCGCTTGACGGAAGCTTTCAGGTCCCGGATTTCCTTTTTCTTTGCCAGAATTCCGGAGAGCTTGTCACGGCTTCCGCCCGTCATGATGCCCTGGGGAGAGACAAGGTGGCCGTCCATGGTCACCAGGGTCTGGTAGCTGCCGTTGCGGCGATGCAGTTCCAGGGCCTGTTGCAGATCGTCGACGAGAAGGACGTGGCCCAGCAGGGAAGCGGCCACGGGCGCGAAGCCCTCCTTCACACGAACGCGGTCCAGCAGGCGTTGTTGCCCGCCTTGGGGCAGGCGGTCGGCAGGGACCGGAGGGTGTACGGAGGACACGGGTATGAAACCGCTGCGACCGGCTTGTTTCGTCTCGAGGTAGTCGATGCAGGCGATGCCGTCGCCGGCGTCCTCGACGAGAATGTACTGCAGGGCTTCACCCAGGGCCGCCTCCAACGCCGCCTCGCAATCCGGCTCCGGGGTAAGAATGTCGGCGATGAGGCCCAGTATCCCGGTGGGGTTCGGCGTCGAAGCCTTCTCTGTGCCGGTCCCCCCTGCGGTCATGATGGCACGGACGCCGTCCCGGTACCACTCGAAATTTTCCTCCATTTTTTTCAACGCGCTGTAGCGGGATCGCAGTTTGTTGCGGTCGTACTCAAGGGTCTGGACGGTTTTGACCTGTTTTCCGAGTTTTCGGTTGAGTTCCTGCAGCTCCTCCTGGAGACGCTCCAGATGCTGCTGCAGCGATTCGATGCGATCCGCCAGCTCCTTCGTCTGCGCTTCGGCCGCCTGACGATCGGCTTGCAGTGCCTCCATTTTCCGCCCAGCCAAAATTTCCTCTTCCCGGACCCGCTTGAGACGGCGCTGGACGTTTTCCTTGTTGCTGGAAGCATTCTGAAAAATATTCTTGTACCGGGCCTCCAGTGCAACCAGTTCCATCAATTCGGCTTTCGCGGACTCTTGCTGCTGGTGCAGGCGGCGGCTCTCCTCCTCGACAGCCTGTGCTTGCGCCTTCCTCTCCTCCACACGAAGGCGCACCGCTTCGGTCTCTTCCACCAGCGTTTTCCGCTGTTCCTGCACCTGACGGATTTCTTCCTCGATGCCGGCGATTTTGGACGACAGATTTTTCCGAGCCGAGTCCAGCGCCGCCGCCTCATCGGTCAATCGCTGGACCTCCTGACGGGAATGGGCAAGGCCGGTCTCCATTCGGTCGATGCTGCGCTCCCTGTCCAGTTTGTCCGATTTGCGGGATGTGATCTCCCGATGTTTCTCCTCCCGCTGCAGCTTGATCCGCTCCACCGCTGCGTCGATCTTCTTGAGGTGGGAGATATGGGCGACATCCCGGTCCCTTAGCTCCGACAGCAGCTGATCGGCCTCGGTCATCTTCTGGGAGAACCCGTCGAAATGGCGGAGGCAAAGGCGGATGTCGAGGTCCCGGATCCTGGACTGATACTGGTTGTAGCGTTCCGCCTTTTTGGCCTGCCGTTTCAAACCGTTCATCTGCCGCTGAATCTCGGATACGATGTCGTTGAGGCGAAGCAGGTTCTGTTGGGTGGACTGTACTTTTCGGAGGGCCTCGATTTTGCGGTTCTTATAGCGGGTGATGCCGGCCGCCTCCTCGATAAAATAGCGCCGTTCCTCCGGGCCGGCCTCGGTAATGGCACCGATGTTGCCCTGCTGGATAACGGCGTAGGATTTGGGCCCCATTCCGCTTCCATAGAAGATATTGTAGATGTCTTTCAACCGGCAGGGTTGGCGGTTGATGAAGTAGGCCCGCTCCCCGGACCGGTAGAGCCGGCGGGTGAGCATGATTTCGGTGAAGTCCCTCAGTTCCTCCGGCGCCGATCCGTTGTCGTTGAGCAGGGTGAGAGAGACCTCCGCCATGTTCACGGCGGGGTTTCCATTGGCGCCGGCGAAAATGATGTCTTCCATCGACTTTCCGCGCAGTTGTTTGACGCTCTGCTCTCCCATGACCCAGCGGATGGCATCCATCACGTTGCTTTTGCCGCAGCCGTTGGGACCGACGATCGCCGAGATACCCGGTGGGAAGGCAATGGAGGTTTTTCCGTTGAAGGACTTGAAGCCGGTGATTTCCAGTTTTTTGAGTTTCATACCGCAATCACTCCCTACGTACTTCGCTGCGGACCGGCGATGTTCACGCCGGTGGTTTGCGGCAGCGTCGGCAGCGGGTGTGGGGGGCCTGTAGCGGCTCGGAGGTCGGTGTCGGGAAGGATCCGTGGCCCCGATCCGGGTAGTGTCCGTTCGTTTCTGGAGCGCTTTTCCGTCTATCGTATCGAAAGCGGTAGCTTTTCATGGTTTCGGCAGTGTCCATACGGTCCCACTGCGGTAAGCTCCAGGCGCTTTCTTGACGACCATGATTGTGCAATGCCATATCAGGAAAGCGCTCGGTTGTAAAGGAAAAACACAAGGTAAAGTGGTTTTAGGGGGGGATGGCAACAAGATATGGTAGACGGAATCGTCCGTTACGGATTTAAAAAAAGTAAGCAGTAAGCAGAAAACAGAAAGCAGAAAATACAGAGGAACGACGTCTTTGGGGGATCGGAGAGGGCATGGAGGGCGGCCCGATCGTAACGTTTCGATTTATTAATGATGTAAACTGCTTACTGCTAACTTTTCCTTACAGAATTTGACTCAAGAACAGCTTCGTCCGATCGTGCGTGGGATTCTGGAAGAAGTGCTCCGGGGTTCCGACCTCGACGATGGCCCCGGCGTCCATGAAGATGACCCGGTCGGCCACCTCCCGGGCAAACCCCATTTCATGAGTGACCACCACCATGGTCATCCCCTCCTTGGCGAGCGCTTTCATGGCATCGAGCACCTCGCCGATCATCTCGGGATCCAGCGCCGAGGTGGGCTCGTCGAAGAGCATCACCTTGGGATCCATGGCCAGCGCCCGTGCGATGGCCACCCGCTGCTGCTGTCCTCCGGAAAGCTGGTCGGGGTAGTTGCCCGCCTTGTCCTGGATGCCGACCTTTTCCAGGAGGCCCTGGGCCTTTTCCCGTGCCACGGACTTGGATCGCTTCCGGACGACCACCTGGGCAAGGGTGACGTTTTCCAGCACCGTCTTGTGGGGGAAGAGGTTGAAGGACTGGAAGACCATGCCCACCTCGGCCCGCACCTTGTTGATGTTCGTCTTGCGGCTGAGGATGTCTACGCCGTCGATCCAGATGTGCCCGCTGTCGGCCGCCTCCAGGTGGTTCAGACACCGCAGAAAAGTGCTTTTTCCCGAACCGGAGGGGCCGATGACCACCACCACCTCCCCGGCCTCGACCTTGGTGGACACGTCCACCAGGGCATGGACCTCTTCGGGGACCCTGAATGTCTTGTATACGTTGCGTACGTCGATCACGGTGTCGCCGTCCTCCTTTCCAGCCACTGCACGAACATCGACAGGGTGAAGGTGAGAATCAGGTACAGGATCGCGCAGGTGAACCAGAACTCGTAGGGCTGGAGGCTGGTGGTGATGCCCTCCCGGGTGGCCTTGGTCAGCTCGCGGATGGCGATGATGCCCAGCAACGACGAGTCCTTGATGAGGGTGATGAACTGGCCGGCCAACGGCGGCAGGATCCGGCGGAGGGCCTGGGGCAGGATGACGTACCACATGCACTGGGCCGCGTTCATACCCAGGGAGCGGCTGGCTTCGATCTGCCCCCGGTGGATGGACTGGATGCCGGCCCGCACGATCTCCGTCACGTAGGCACCGGCAAAAAACGCCAGCGAAGCCACGCCGTACCACAGGGCGGAGATTTCCGGGATTCCCCACTTGAGCAGCAGCTGGTTTATCAGGGTTGCCAGCACGAAATACCAGATAAAGATCTGCACCAGCAGAGGGGAGCCCCGGATCAGTTCCACGTAGGTGATCGAGGCCCACTTGGCGGCCGGGTTGGAAGAGATGCGCGCGATGCCGCCCAGCAGACCGATCGCGATGCCGAACACGATGGCGTACAGGCTCACCTTGAGGGTAATCCACATGCCCTGGGCCAGGAGGCCGGGACGCCACTTCCGGTAGATGGCCAGGACGTCCCCGGGGTAGACGAAGTCACCGTCGTCGACGCGGATCTCCTTCCGGTCGGGCACCGAGTAGGACTCGACGTTGTCGGTGTCTTCCTCGGCCACACGGATGACCGCTCCCTTTCCCTCGGGGGTGATGGATTCCACCGTTCCCAGCACCTGTGCCGGAATTTCGATTTCGGCCTCGTGGGCGAAGTAGCGGGGCATGGAGTACCAGCGCCACACGTAGTCGATCTGTCGGGTGGCCAGATACAGCATCAGGATGATACCGCCGATCAAAGCGAAGAAAATGCCGATCCACATATAGTAGTTGGCTTTGCTGCGGTAGCCGGCAAGGGCTGATCCGTTCATGGTATCTCTCTTTGTGGACGAAGCTGGGGTGAGACAGTTGGGGAAACCGACGGAGGGAGAGGCACGGGCCGCGTCACGGCCCGCGCCTTCCGATGGTCACGGCAATTGGTTGATTTCAAACCGGGTGCTTTGCACCCGGTGCCAACCGCAACGATGAAAGCACCTCGGTGCTGTTGCCTTTTCGGCCTTTGGCCGAAAAGCGAGGCTGCCCGCTGTGCGGGTGGTCATTGACCCCGCTATTCGATTTCCTTGATCCAATCCGTGCTGCGGATCCATTTGTCGTAGATGCGCTCGTAACGGCCGTCGTTCTTGATCTGGCGCAAAAAATTGTTCAGCCAGTTCATGAAATCCGGGTCTCCCCTGCGGATGGCCCATGCCAGCGGCTCGTAGGTGAAAGGCTCGTCCAGGAAGATCAGTTTTCCCTTTCCCTGCTGGGCCATGAAGGTGGCGCAGAACGGCAGGTCGTAGACGGTGGCGTCGGCCTTGCCGTTGAGGGCCTCCAGGGCTGCCTCGGACTCCACCTCGAAGGACTTGTAGGTGGCTTTGGGGATCAGGCGTTTGATGGCCTGCTCTCCGGTGGTTCCCAGCTTGGAGGTGACCACGTATTTCGGATCGTTGAGGTCCTTGTAGCTTTTGACCTTGCCCTCGTTCTTCTTGTTGAGAAGGATGGTCTGACCGACGATGATGTACGGATCGGCGAAGGCGACCTTCAGGTTGCGCTCCTGGGTGATGGTCATGCCGCTGGCGATGATGTCGAATTTTTTCGTGATCAGGGCGGGAATGATGCCGTCCCATGCGGTGTTGACCGGGACCCATTTGACGCCCATGGCCTTGGCCATCTCCTTGGTCACGTCGATGTCAAAGCCGATGAAGTCCCCCTTTTTGTCCGCCATCTCGAAGGGCAGATATCCGGCTTCGAAGCCGACCCGCAGTTCCCCGCGCTTGATGATCTCCTCCAGTACGGAATTCTTCTCCAGATCTGCGGGTGTGTGCCCGAAAGCCGGCGCCACCAGGAATACCAACACTGCCAGTATTGCGATGCCGAAAACAACCCCTTTTTTCATGCCGCTTCCTCCTTCATTTGTAGGTTTGGGTTTAATTCGGCATATCTATAATAGAACACTCCCAAAGTAAAGACTTCTTTGGCTTTCCCGACGTCGGACAGGGCCTTGGCGGCATGGATTCACCTTGACACTTCGGGTTGGTTGTGTTCATTGAATTCGTCGGATTCCTTTCGTTTTGGGTCGGCGACAACCAGGCTTTCAGCCCCCATACCCAGGACGGCCATCCTGACCCGATGAACCGGCAACAGCGAGCGCATTCCCGCAGCTTGTTGGAGCGAAGCGGAAATCCCGGGAGCCGGGGCAGCGGGGAGTCTTCAATCTGCGAGCCCGAAGAACCCAAAGAACCCGCCCACCCATTTTAACCAGGGAGGACGCCCATGACCGAAAAGAACTGGATGGACAAGGATTCGCTTCTGCAGCATGCGGAAATCCGGAAAGCAGCCGACTGCGTGAATGCGGAGCTGCTGGAAAGAAGGGCCTATCGCCCGTCGTTGTGCGATGCATTCCGTGCTTCCTGCACACGGCTGCAGGAAACCGACCGATATCGGTTTTCCATCGACCGAGATGCCGAAGAGCAACTGCCGTCCATCATCCAAAACCCGGTGCAGGAGATCCTGGCCGTCGATTCGCCCGATGAGGAACTCCAGAAGCGGACCCAGCAGCGTCGAACCATCGGCATCGTTTTTTCCGGCGGCCCCGCACCCGGAGGGCACAACGTAATCGCCGGTCTGTTCGATGCTGCGATCCAGGCCAATCCGGAAAACCGTTTGCTGGGCTTTCTCCTCGGCCCGGACGGCATCATTGAAAACGAGGCCATCGAGATCACCGAGGCACTGGTGGACCGGTATCGCAACCTCGGCGGCTTCACCATGATCAAGACGGGGCGCACCAAGATCGACACCCCCGGGAAAATGGCGTTGTCCAAGAAAACCTGCATGGCGCTCGGCCTGGACGCCCTGGTGATCGTCGGCGGCGACGACTCCAATACCAACGCCGCCTTTCTGGCCCAGGAGATGATCGACGACGGAATCCAGGTCATTGGCGTTCCCAAAACCATCGACGGCGACATCCAGGTCCGGGACGCCGAACACCAAGTGCTGTGCGCCATGTCCTTCGGGTTTCACTCGGCGGCCCGGGCCTTTGCCCTGGACATCGCCAACCTTTGCACGGACTGCAGCTCCGACGTCAAGTACTGGCACATTTGCAAGGTCATGGGCCGGGTGGCCAGCCATCTGGCGCTGGAAGTCGCTTTGCAGACCCACGCCAACATCACCTTGATCGGAGAGGATCTGGCCGAGTATGTCGATAAGAGCAGGATCCAAGGGGCCGAGAAGAAGGGCGAGGTGGACTATACCGCCTACGGGATGACGCTTCGGCATCTCTCGCGGGTGGTCTGCGACGGCATCGTACGCCGGGCGGCGGTGGGGAAGAATTACGGTGTCATCGTCATCCCGGAGGGAGTACTGGAATTCATCAATGAAATCCAGGTGTTCATCATCAAGCTCAATACGATCATCGCAGACTACAACCACACCCATGACCGTAGCTTTCACCAGGCTTTCCCATCACTGGACGACAAGCTCGATCACCTTCGCGGCCTTGCCAGGCTTTCCCGGGAAAACGAGCGATTCACCGTCTGGAACACGCGCGACGACGACCTGTTCAACGTGATCCCCGCTTTTTTTCAAGGCGGCCTTCTCTCGGAGCGGGACGCCCACGGCAATTTCCAGTTTTCCCTGGTGGAGACGGACAAGGTGCTCATGGGACTGGTGAAGGATTACCTGGCCACCCTCAAAGAGAGGGGGGAATACAAAATCGGCATCGAGGAGCGCTACTATCGCAAGACGCTTTCCGCCGAGGGCCTGGATCCGGACGTTTACGGCCCCGCCCTTTTCCGCAACTGGGGGGAGGGGGCCCACCTGATGGTCAAGAAAAGCATCATATCCCTCAAAACCCTTACAGCCGAACTGGCCAGGGTGGGCTTGATGAAGGAGGACGGGGAGATACCACCTGCCGTGGAGAGCATCTACAAAAAGTCGGTCCCCAACTTCAAGACGCAGGTCCACTTTTACGGATACGACGGGCGGGGAAGCAATCCGACCCGGTTTGACTGCAACTACACGTACAACCTGGGGTGGACTGTTTTCAGCCTCATCGCCAACGGCGCCACCGGACAGATGGCCGCGATGCGGAACCTGGAGCAATCCTTTCCGAACTGGGAGCCTGTCGGCGTACCCATTGCTTCGCTGATGCACCTGGAGGAGAGAAAAGGAAAGCTGGAGCTCGTGCTGGAGAAAAGCGTAGTAGATACGCAGTCACCGGCATTCCGGGTGGTCAAGGCTTTGCGGGAGAAATGGCTAGCGGCCGCGCCCGGAGACGACGATTACCGCAGCCCCGGCCCGATACGATTTACGGGAAAGAGTGAGGAAGACCGCCCCCTCACTCTGCAAATCAATTCCTGGGCCCAAGAGGAACCCAACGCCCCCTAATCCGTGGCCTCCAACACCTCGAAGCCGGCCGCTTCCAGGGCGCGCTGGATCGAATCGGTGCGGCAAGGGGTCAGACGGAAGTAGCAAATCTTTTTCTTCTGCTGGGCGGTCATGGCCACGTTGATGACCTCTCCGCCTGCGTCGGAAATGACACCCAGCGCCTTTTGCAGATCGTCGCGATCTGCTTTCATCGCGACCTCCACACGGGAGCTGGCCGTGAGAAATCCCATCATGTGAATGAATGCCCGCAGGATGTCCGTTTCGGTGAGAATACCGACCAGACGGTTGTGGGCCACCACCGGCATTCCCCCGATCTTGTGTTTGTAAATTTTCTGGGCAGCGACTTCGATATCATCGTCGGGGCCTACGGTAACCGGTTGCCGGATGATCAGGTCCCGCAGATCCAGATCCCCCAGCATGGATGGGATCAACCCCTGTTTGAGGTCGGCCAACGTGACGAATCCCCGCAAGTCGTCTCCAGGGCCGACCACCGGCAAATGGCGGATGGAGTTAACCTTCATCAATTCGATGGCGTCCTGGATGGTTGCCGTTTCGGAGATGGTGATAGGATCCGGAATCATCAGATCGCGTGTTTTCATGGCGCACCTGCCCGTTTCGCGTTTTCCATGAAAGGGGTGTACGACCATCATCGCCCAGTTTGGTGCAAATGGCAAGAGGGAAGGGCAAGAGAGAACAGAAGAGATTCTTTGCCGCGGATTTCACGAATTTCGCGGCTGGGTTGGGTATGGGGATGGCGAGCAGCTATCTCAAATTTGTCTTTTCGCCCAACCCACCAGAGGCGGATAAATCTCGGTGTCGGGTCCTCGTTTCCAGTCCTCGAAATACGGCAGTATTCCTGCGGCTGAAAACTCGGATCCTCCTTGACCTTGAACGAAAATCTGCGGAACCCGTCAAATCCGCGGCGAAACGATGGTCTTCGGAGATCAACACCGCGTCACGGGCTGGTAGGAGCACAGAGGTTCTTCCTGCATATAGTCGCCGGTGGCCTCGTATGCCCGCGCCCGACAGCCTCCGCACACCCGTCGATACTCGCAGCGGCCGCATTTGCCTTCCAGGCTGTCGAAGTCGCGAAGGTTTCGGAACACCTCCGAATTTTTCCAAATGTCGTCAAAG
This sequence comes from Desulfobacteraceae bacterium, assembly GCA_022340405.1. Classification (GTDB taxonomy): domain Bacteria; phylum Desulfobacterota; class Desulfobacteria; order Desulfobacterales; family JAJDOA01; genus JAJDOA01. Next base: position 16,540 of record JAJDOA010000327.1, read on the forward strand.
GCGGATTTCGTCACGTCGCCGCTGTTGACGTCCAGAAAACCGCACGGCTGAACGATGCCCCTGTGGGAGACGAAGCAAAAGGAGGTCCCCCCCAGGCATCCGCGGGTCACTGCGTCCAGCCCGTGTGTTTCGAAGTTGACCTTCCTGCCCTCCTCCCGGGCCCGTTGGCGCAGGATTCGGTAGTAGTGCGGTGCACAGGTGGCCTTGAGCTGCAGCGAGGTGTTTTTCTGCTGGTCGTAGAACCAGTTGAGGGTCTGTTCGTATTGTTCGGCGTCGATTTCCTGGTTCAGCAGATATTTGCCGCGCCCGGTGGGCACCAAAAGAAATATGTGGTGGGCGGCCGCGCCTAGCGATTCGGCCAGCTGCAGGATCCCGGGGATTTGATCCAGGTTTATTTTGGAGATCGTGGTGTTGATCTGGAACTCGATTCCAGCGGCCTTGGCGTGTTGGATTCCCTGCAGTGCCCCTTCGAAGGCGCCTTCCACGCCTCGAAACCGATCGTGGGTTTCCCGATCGGCGCCATCGAGGCTGACGCTGATGCGCCGGATTCCGGAAGCGGCCATTTGCTCTGCCACATCCGGAGTGACCATCGTACCGTTGACGGCCATCACCATGCGCAGCCCCGCATCCGTTCCATACCGGGCCACCTCGAAAATGTCCGGGCGCAGCAGCGGCTCTCCTCCGGTGAGGATGACGATGGGTCGGCCCACCTTAGCGATTTCATCCAGCAGCTTGCGGCAGGCCGCGGTTTCCAGCTCCCCTTCGTACGGACCCATGGTGGCGGCCGCCCGGCAGTGAACGCAGTTCAGGTTGCAATTGCGGGTGATTTCCCATGCCACCAGGCGAAGGTCGGCGCCGTGGGTGCCGCCTGCGTCGTGCCTGCCTTTATGCGCATTCGGGTGATTCATTCCTTATCCTCATTTCCACCCAATGGCCTACGCATTCAGCACCCGTGCGGCGTCCAATGCGAAATAGGTGAGAATCATGTCGGCACCGGCCCGCTTGATGGCGGTGAGGGTTTCCATCATGACGCGCTCGCCGTCGATCCATCCCAGCCGGTCCGCCGCCTGGATCAACGAATACTCCCCGCTGACATTGTAGGCCGCGACCGGCAGATCGAATTCCTGGCGGATGCGGTAGATGATGTCCAGGTAGGCCAATGCGGGTTTGACCATGAGAACGTCCGCACCTTCCTCCATGTCCATACCGGCTTCCCGAACGGCCTCCCTTCCATTGGCGGGGTCCATCTGATAGGTCCGCCGGTCTCCGAATTGTGGCGCCGAGTCGGCCGCGCTCCGAAATGGACCGTAGTAGGCGGAACAGTATTTGGCTGAATAGGCCATGATGGAAACGTGCTCGAAGCCGTCTTCGTCCAGGGCCTCCCGGATGGCGGCCACCCTGCCGTCCATCATGTCCGACGGCGCGACCATGTCCGCTCCGGCCTCGGCGTGAGACAGCGCCGTGCGGGCCAGCAGATCGAGGGTGGCATCGTTGTCGATGTGCCGGTCCTCCGCGACGACGCCGCAGTGGCCGTGGTCCGTGTACTGGCAGAGACAAACGTCGGTGATGACGGCAAGATCCGGTGCGGCCTCCTTCACCGCCGACACGGCACGTTGTACGATGCCGTCGGAGGCCCACGCCCGAGAGCCTTGGGCATCCTTCGTCTCCGGAATGCCGAAAAGAATCACGGCCGGAATACCCGCCGCTTCCGCCTCTCTGGCGGTTTGTGCCAAATGGTCCAGGGAAAGCTGATACTGTCCGGGCATGGACTCGATGGGATTCCGGATGTCCTTTCCGCCGATGGCAAACAGGGGCAGAATCAGGTCCTTGACCGAAAGGCGTGTTTCACGGATCATGCTGCGGAAGGCCTCGGTCCGCCGCAACCTCCGGGGGCGGTAGTCTGGAAATAGCATGTTGCTCTCCCTTTTTCGGGTGTGCATTGGGCCGATGATGCCGACAGCCCATTGTGAACAAGGAAGTTGCGAAGGTAAGAAGTTGAGAAGTTCAGAGGGGAGCCTGCCAAACTTCTTACCTTCTTACCCTCTTATCTTCGTGGAGGGTGAGGGTCTTGGTGCGTTTTTGATGCTGCAGCACGGCGAATCTCAATCGCCTCCCAATTATACGCTCTCGGCGATTTCCTCGTCGGAGAGGTAGCAAGCCGGATCGGGTGCCCACACATCCTCGTACACGGCTTCGGCCCGGGCCCGGAAGTTGCCACCGCAGATGTCCAGCCAGCGGCACTTGGCGCAACGGCCGGTCACGAACTGCTTTTTGTCTTTCAGTTTGCTGAGAAGCGGGTCGCTGTCGTCGGTCCAGATTTCGCTGAAGGGGCGCTTGCGGACGTTGCCGAAACTGTGCTGTCTCCAGAACTGATCGGCATGAACCTCCCCGTCCCAACTGATGCAGCCGATACCCCTTCCGGAATTGTTTCCCTCGTTCATCTGGAGCAGTTCGAGTACCTCCGTCGCCCTGTCCGGGTCTTCCTCGCGCAGCCGCAGATACAAGTAGGGGCCGTCAGCGTGGTTGTCCACGGTCAGCACTTCCTTGGGTTTCCCCCGCTTGTGAAGGTCTCGGGTGCGATCCATGATCAGATCCAAAGCCCGGCGGGTTTCCTCATGGGATAGGTCGTCCCGGACGAGTTTCGAGCCGCGACCGGAATAGACGAGGTGGTAGAAGCACACCCTCGGAATGTCCATCTCCTCCAGCAGATCGAACACCTTCGGGATTTCCTGGACATTGAACCGGTTGATGGTAAATCGCAGACCCACCTTGATGCCGGCATCCTGGGTGTTGCGGATGCCCTCCAGCGCATCCCGAAAAGCGCCCTTGACCCCGCGAAACCGGTCGTGAATCTCTTCCATGCCGTCCATGCTGATGCCCACGTAGGAAAGCCCGATCTCCTTCAGTCCCCTGGCCGTCCGCGAGGTGATCAGCGTTCCGTTGGTGGAGATCACCGCCCGCATTCCCTTGCCGACCGCGTATTCGGCCAGCTCGGGCAGGTCGGGACGCATCAGGGGTTCACCGCCGGAAAACAGCAGAACCGGCACGCCGAACGCGGCCAGATCGTCGATCATCCTTTTGGCTTCGGCGGTGGTGAGCTCGTCGGAAAACGCCCGGTCCCTCGCGTGGGCGTAGCAGTGCACGCACTTGAGGTTGCAGCGGCGGGTCATGTTCCACACCACGACAGGTCGCTTGTCCGAGGAAAATTGCAGCAGGTGGGAGGGCAGCTTTCCCGAGTGCCTTCCGTATCGCAACGCGTCGGAGGGTTCGACGGTGCCGCAGTACAACTTGGATATGCCGATCATGGGCGATTCCTCACATGCTTTCGGTCACGGTTGGCGTCTGTACAGCGAGCGGCCAGCCGGAGCCGTCCCTGCGCAGTGCGCGGAAAAGAACCGTGGGTGGCTTCGTCGCCGTCGCAAGATGCGCTCAGGTCTTCGATTCCAGTTCCTCCGGTAGGTTCTTCAGCAGGCCGGCGATGTAGGGTTCCGGCTGCTGGAGTGACTCCCGGGTGATGAAGAAGCGGCTGCGACCGGTTTTTTCCTTCACGAGCCGCAGGCCGTCCTCGAACTGTTCGCGGAGCTTTTTGTAGATGGTCTTGAGCGGGACATCGTCTTCCACGCGCTGCTCGATAATGCTGTCGATGGCATCTTCTTCGAGAACGATATTGATGTCGCTGCTCTTGTAGAAATACAGCTCCATCTTCTTGATGTCATCGTACTCGGACTGTATCGTATCGATGGCTTCCTGGAGATCGACGGCGCTGTGGTTCGCCACCCGGGCGATGGCGTTCAGCCGGGCCGGTGTCGGCGCCAGCGGGAACCGCAGCGACCACCTGTCGAGATGGGTTTCCAGGTATGTACGGATCCTGTCTTGCTCCGCCCGATCCAACTCTTGAAAGATGCGGTCCCGGTCTTCGGCACGGGTCTCGTCGAGAATCTCTTGCAGCGCCCGCTCCGGCTCTCGGATGACGGCCGCCGTCACAGGGAATCGGCGGACACCGGTGGACGGCAGATGCCGCTCGAACGGCATCAAGACCCTTTCCACTGCGCTGACGAGGCCGCGGGCCCCCGTATTTTCATCCGCCGCTTTCCGGCCCACCAGGCGCAGGGCCTCATCGGAGAAACGGACCGCTATGCCGTAGGCGCCGAAATCCAGCTTTTTCCCCAGAATGATCGGGTTGTTGGGATTGCACAGGATCTCGTAGAGATGCTGTTCGTTCAGTGGGTTGAAAACGGTGCGGACCGGAAGGCGTCCGACAAACTCGGATTCGAAGCCGTAGGCGATGAGATCCTCGGACTTGACGTGGTCGAGCAGGGTTTCCCATTCGTTCCCGGAGCGTATGGCGGCGCCGAAACCGATGGCACTTTTCTGTATCCGACGCTTGATGATTTCGGTCAACTCGGAGAAGGCCCCGCTCATGATAAACAGGATGTTTCGGGTGTTGACCGCACGCTTCTGCCGGCTGCCCGTCTTCCGGTATCGCTCGATTTCCTGGAACATGGAAATGGGGTCGTGGGGAACCTTCAGGTCGACTTCGGTCTCCTCCATGGGTTTGAGCAGCGCGCGCTGCACGCCGGTGCGGGATACGTCGGCTCCGATGTGATTCCTGCTGGAGGCGATCTTGTCGATTTCGTCGATGTAGATGATACCGTACTGCGCGCGCTCGATGTCGTCGTCCGCCTCCCGGACCAGATCCCGGACCAGGTCTTCCACGTCTCCGCCCACATATCCGGTTTCGCTGAATTTCGTGGCGTCGCCTTTGACGAACGGCACACCGAGTTTGTGGGCGATCAGCTTGACGATGTAGGTCTTACCCACCCCCGTGGGGCCGATCATCAGCACGTTGTTTTTGATACGGCCGACGAAATCGCCGCCGGAAGAGCCCTTTTGCTCGGCCTGCCGGATGCGGTTGAAGTGGGTGCAGATCTTCGTTGCCAATACGGCCTTTGCGGCGCCCTGCTCCACCACGTACTGGTCGAGGTAATCGATGAGGTCCTCGGGCTTGAGGTCGAAATGAAATTTCTTGTCAGGCTTTTTGGAGGTTTCGGCGGTGTCCGAAGCCTCCGACTGGGCCATGACCACCGGCGATATCATTTTTACGTTGGCGCCGAACTTCCGGGAAAGAAAATTCCCGATTTCCTTTTCGAGTTCTTTCGGGGTCGGAATTTTTTCGCCTTGTCGTTCCATGGCCTGATAATAACCACATAGACCGGAAAAGCAAGAACGGAGGCTGCCCGGAAAAGCTCCGGCCGCATGGGTGGGATCCACTGCGCTTCTACATTTCGACCGAAAACAGAAAAAAAGGTTATTCCCGAAAACGGAATAACCTTTTTGAATGGTTGGTACGCCCGGCTGGATTCGAACCAGCGATCTTCAGCTCCGGAGGCTGACGCCCTATCCACTGGGCCACGGGCGCATCGTTGCACGTGCCTGCCCCTGCACCGGTTCGCTCGGCGGAAGGTAGGGGAAACCTAGTCGATATGTTCCGGAAAGTCAAGCGAGAATCGGCGCCCTCCGAGAGGGTGGGATGCCAGCCATTCCATGGCTTCTCCCACCACATAAAGGGAACCCGCGATGCATACGGCCCCCTCTTGTCCGGCTCCGTCTATGGCCTCGGCCACGGCTTTTCCGACATCGGGTATGATCCGCACTTCTTCCACTCGGGAGCGGGCGACGGCATCGAGCCGATCGGGAGGCAGCGCCCTTTCCGTGCGCGCCCGGGTCAGTATCGCCCGCCGGCAGGTGGGCAGCATTATTTTCAGCATTTCGGCATAAGGTTTGTCATTCAGGATGCCCACGACGAGGGTGGTCTCGCGGGGATGAACTTCCGTGCGCAGATATTCGGCAAGACTGCGGGCGGCTTGAAGATTGTGGGCACCGTCCAGCAGAACAAGCGGGCGATCGCTCACCCGCTGCAGCCGGCCCGGCCACCGGGTGCCGGCCAGGCCCCGGCGAACGATGTCTTCGTCAATGCGGCGGGCCCCGCGACGGCGCAGCAGATCACAGACGGCAACCGCCAAGGCGGCGTTCTCCAGTTGAAACCGTCCCTGCAGAGAAGGCCGCAGGTGGCGCCAGCGAGTGGATTTCCGGTAGTAGTGGAAATCCCCCGACGGGGCGCGGCGGAAGCGGAACGAGCTTCCCAGCCGGTACAGAGGTGCTTTGCAGGCCGCCGCCGCGGATGCGATGGCTTCTCTTGCCGCCGGCTGGCGGACGCCGGTGACCACGGGAGTGCCCGGCTTTACAATGCCGGCCTTTTCGGATGCGATCTGTCGGATCGTGTCCCCCAGATACTCGCGGTGCTCCAGGGAGATGTTGGAGATGACCGAAACGGCGGGCCGGATGACGTTGGTGGCATCCAGACGACCGCCCATTCCGGTCTCGACGACGGCCCAATCCACCTCTCTCCGGGCGAAGGCCGTCAGCGCCATGGCCGTGGCGAACTCGAAAAAGGTCGGCTCGCGTTTTCCCCGGTGCACGGACCAGAGACGTTCGTAGTCCTGCACCACCTCCTCGTCCGAAATACAGACGCCGTCGATGCGGATGCGCTCGTTGAAGCGAACCAGATGCGGAGATGTGTACAGTCCGGTCCGGTAGCCCGCAGCCGTCAGAATGGAGGCCACCGTCGCGGCGATGGACCCCTTGCCGTTGGTTCCAGCCACGTGAACGCTGCGATAGCGCTGGTGCGGACCGCCCATGGCCGAGAGAAGACCGCCAATGGTTTCCAGGCCGAGCTTGATCCCAAACCGTCGCAGGCCGTACATGGCCCTCAGGCTCTGTTCGTATCGGGGTACGGTGTTCATTGCCACGAAAAACCCGGCGGGGAAAATATTTCCCGCCGGGCGGTTGAAGGGTATCGGCTGGGGATGCGTCTATCGGTACTTGCGGGCCCGCGCCTGTGCGATACGCTGCCGGCGCAACGCTTCGCGCTGCTTGCGCCGTTTGAATTCACTGGGTTTCTCGTAGCTTTTCTTCAGTTTCAGTCTCTTGAAAAGGCCGTCGTTCTGAATTTTTTTCTTCAGGATCCGCATGGCCTTTTCAAGGTCGTTGTCGATGACCTTGACCTGTATTTCTTTCAAACTTCTCGCCCCCTTTTTTCCATCGAGCGCGTGGGCGCGTTCGATGTTGGTAAGACCCGATTTGAATCGAGAATGGAAAAGATTTTAAGTTAAAAAAAGATCAAATACCATTGTTTTCTGCCGATTGACAAGAAAAAAGCGAACCGCTGTCCGACCCCTCCTGTTTCGCGCCGCCTGTCCCCCTGAGGGACCCCTTTCGGTTATTGGAGTTTTGTCAGCCGGTTCCACCCGGCGCCTCGTTCCGTGTGATTGGGATTATGGGCTTGACAGTGTCGGACCTATCGGTCATATTGCAGCGCGGAATCCACTGCGTATGCGGACGGGGAGGATAGGGTCCGCATCCGCCCCTGTCAAGAGCAACGTTTCTTCAATGCATCACAGCAAAAGGAGGTTGGGCATGCGTTTGATTCTGCTGGGTGGGCCCGGAGCCGGCAAAGGTACCCAGGCCAACTACATCAAGGATCGGTATCAGATCCCTCAGATTTCCACCGGCGACATGCTTCGGGCGGCCGTCAAGGCCGGAACCGATCTCGGAAAAAAGGCCAAGGAGTACATGGATGCCGGCGGCCTCGTTCCGGATGAAGTGATCATCGGCCTGGTCAAGGAGCGCATTCAGGCCGACGACTGCAAGAAGGGGTTTCTTTTCGACGGATTCCCGCGCACCATTCCGCAGGCCGACGCCATGAAGGAGGCCGGCGTACCCATCGAAGCCGTGGTGGACATCGATGTGCCCGATGCGGAGATCATCAAGCGCATGAGCGGAAGGCGGGTTCATCTGCCCAGCGGCCGCACATACCACGTTGTCTTCAATCCGCCCAAGGAGGAAGGCAAGGACGACGAGACCGGCGAACCGCTGATCCAGCGCGACGACGACAAAGAGGAAACCGTCCGCAAGCGTCTGGAGGTGTATCATGCCCAGACGGAACCGCTGGTCGACTACTACAAGAATTGGGAGTCGTCCGCCGAAGCCAATGCGCCCCAATACGTTCGTATTGAGGGGGTGGGCAAAGTGGACGAGATCCGCGACTCGATCTTCTCCGAGCTGGACAAGATCGCCGGCTGAGACACAAGCTTGGGATGCGGCCGCCACGGATGGTCCGTGGCGGCCGTTTTTGTTTGGTTGTGAACTGTTATTTTTGCCGCGGATGCCCGCCGAAGGGGGGGATTCCATATTCAAAATAGACTAGAACCGATCTCAAAATTAGGATTTTCGTTCAAGGTCAAGGAGGATCCGAGTTTTCAAC
>JAJDOA010000328.1 GCA_022340405.1 Desulfobacteraceae bacterium
AGGTCGGCGGCAAACGACTCCCGTGCCGAGGCACGGCGGATTTGCCAGTGGGACGGGAGCAGGGAGCGGTAGCGCAGGCTGCCGTAGCGGCGGTCGATGAGCAGCACCGCACCGCGGTCGGCATCGGTGCGGATGACCCGACCCGCTGCCTGCAGCACCCGGTTGATTCCGGGAAACATGTAGGCATAGGCGAAACCCTGCCCGTTCACCGCCTCGAAATATTGGCGGATGCGCTCTCTCTCCGGAGAAATCCCGGGTAGTCCCACACCCACGATGGCGGCGCCGGTGAGGCGGTCGCCCACCAGATCGATGCCCTCGCCGAAGATGCCTCCCATTACGGCAAACCCCGCCAGTGTGCGTCCGTTGGATGCCGAAAAGCGCTCGATGAAAGCCTCCCGGGCATCCTCGTCCATTTCCGGATCCTGGACAAGGATCTCCATGTCCGCGGACAGCGGGGCGAATGCGGAAAAGACCATCTGCAGGTAGGCGTAGGAGGGAAAATAGAACAGGTAGTTGCCCCTGCGCCGCTGCACCAGGCGCAACAGATGGTCGGCGATTTCGGAGGCGGTGCCGCTCCGGTCGCGATACAGGGTGGATACCCGGTCCTGCACGAACACCGCAAAATTTTCCGGAGGGAAGGGGCTGGGCACCCGTATGCGCCGCGCTTCGTCTCCACAGCCGAACAGATGGGCGAAATACGCCGGCGGCGTCAGGGTCGCGGAAAAAAACACCGCGCTTCCGCAGCGGGCCAACGCACGGTGCATGTGCAGGGTCGGGTCCACGCAGAACAGTTTGACCCACAAGTTTCTTCCGTCGCTCCGATAGCAGGTCGTGTAGGCGTCGTCATATTCCTCGAGAATACGCAGGAATCCGGAAACGCTGAAATACAGCTCCAGCAGGTCGTTTCGGAAAGCCGCCGGCCGGTTTTTTTGGAGCCACCGCTCCGATGCCCGCAGAAATCGCCGCAACGGTGCACCGAGGGCTTCGGGGGGGGCGTCCTCGAGCCGCGTTCCGCCCTCGGCTTCGCTGGCCTTACGGGCCGTGACCATCCATCGGTTGACCGCACCCATGGCCCGGTACACGACGGGCAGGGTGTCTTTCAAGGCCCGTCGGACATCCAGAAAGGGCTGCTTGGACAGCTCCGCAGAGAACATCTCCCGGGAACGGTCCACCAGGTTGTGGGCTTCGTCCACCAGCAACACATAGTCGCCGCCCTCGTCAAAATACCGGCGCAGGTACACGCGGGGGTCGAAGGCGTAATTGTAGTCACATACGATGGCATCGGCCCACAGCGACATCTCCAACTCCAGCTCGAAGGGGCAGACTCGATGATCCCGGGCGCAGGCCTCTATGGCCTGCCGGTCCAGGTGGTCGCTGGAGAAAGCGTCGGCCACGGCCCCGCCGATCCGGTCGTAGTGGCCGCGGGCATAGGGGCATTCGTCCGGGTGGCAGGTCGGTTCCTGCAGAAAACAGATTTTCTCCTTGGCCGTGAGTGTGACGGACTTGATGCGCAGGCCGTTTCGGCGAAGCTGGGACAGCGCGGTTTCGGCCGCCAACCGGCCTGTGGTGCGCGCCGTCAGGTAGAAAAATTTGGCTGCGGCGGTGTCCGGCATCGCCTTGACCGTGGCGAAGACGACGGCCATGGTCTTTCCGATCCCGGTGGCGGCCTCTGCGATCAGACGTCCTCCGTCCTTCAGGGTCTGGTACACCGCGACGGCCAGCAGCCGTTGCCCGTCCCGGTAGCAGGGAAAGGGAAATGCGAGGCTCTGGATGGATGCGTCCCTGCGCCGCTCCCACTCGGTCAGGGTCCGTGCCCACAGCAGATAGCGTTGGGCCAGGTCGTTCAGGAAGGCCTCCAACCCGGCCCGGCCGAAATGCCGTCCGAATTCCCGCGTCGAGCCCGTTTCGATGTGGTAGTAGGTCAGCTGGACGCGGATGCCGTCGCGATCCGTACCGGAAAGAAAGATGGCCGCATAGGCTTTGGCCTGGGCCCAGTGCAGCGGATGGGAATCCTCCTTCAACGCCGATAGATCGGTGGAGGTGGTCTTGATTTCCTCGATGGTGACATCGTCGCCGTCGACGAGCACGCCGTCGATGCGGCCACCGACGTTCAGGACGAGATCGTCGGTTTCCAGGCGCCAGGTGACCGGCACCTCGGCGGTGTAGGCGGCCGGCCGGCTTTGCTGAACCCGCCGGTGGCCGCGAATGCCCTCCAGCGTCCGGTTCGGACCGGCGAACGCCGCTTCTAGATCACCTTCCCGGCACGCCCATTCCACCAGGGTGCGCACGGCGACGGTCCGTTCGGTTTTTTTTTCAGATGCTGCCATATTCAGGTTCGCTCTTACCACAGCCGACACGCGTGTGCAAAATGCCCCGCGACATTTGACACGGCGGCCGTTTTTCTCTTATGATCCCTTGGCTTACGATACTCGGTTCATCACCGAATCTTCCGAACCGAAAGAACACTGCAGGCACGGCAAACACCCTTGCCCATTGATCCGCAACGACCGAGGAGATCCGATATGCATCCGTTGAAGCAGACCCCTTTGGTGGAGCGACATCTGTCACTGGGAGCCTCCATGGTGGACTTCGGAGGCTGGAACATGCCTGTACAGTATGCCGCTGGAATCGTCCACGAACACCTGCAGACACGACGCGCCGCCGGTATTTTCGACGTCTCCCACATGGGGCGGTTCACCGTCGCCGGCCGCGACGCCCTGGCGTTTCTGCAGTATACTCTTACCAACAGCGCGGCCGCTCTCGAACTGGAGGAAGGACAGTACACGCTGATCGCCAATGAACGTGGGGGGGCCGTGGACGATGCCTACCTTTACCGTTTCGTGGAGGACGCATTCCTGCTCGTGGTGAACGCCGCAAACCGAGACAAGGACTGGGAGCACCTGCAGCAAAATATGGACGGATTCGACGATGTGGTGATGGAAGACCGCACCGAAGACATGGCCATGATCAGCCTGCAGGGGCCCGCTTCCCGGGACATTCTGACCGGCCTGATGGAGTCGGGCCGCCTGCCCGAACCCATGCGCAACGCACTGAGCACGGTGACCATTGCCGGGGCCTCGGTCTGGGTCGCCCGCACCGGCTACACGGGCGAGCCCATCTGCTTCGAGCTCTTCGTGGACCACAGCGCAGCGTCGCCGCTGTGGGATCTTCTGCTGGAGCGCGGGGCGGAGCCGGTCGGGCTCGGCGCCCGGGACACCCTGCGCCTGGAGGCCGGCCTTCCTCTCTACGGTCACGAGTTGGGCTTCGATCCGGAAGGGAAGGAGATCCCCATATTTGCGTGCCCACTGGCCAAGTTTGCCGTCAGCTTTTCCGAAACAAAGGGCGCGTACATCGGCCGGAGCGCCCTGGAAAGGCAGTTCGGCGCGTTTCAAAGGATCCTGGACCGGGATGTTTCCCGAATCGAGGACCTTCCCCGGCGCATCCTACCCATCGAAATGACGGGTCGAGGCATCGCCCGGGCCGGAAATCCCGTCCTGCAGGGTGAAAAGCGCATCGGCTACGTCACCAGCGGCACCATGGTCCCTCTGTGGAAGCCAACAGGAGAGGGCGTGCTGTCGTCCCTTTCGGAGGAGACCGGCCGCCGCGCCATCGGCCTGGCGCTGGTGGACAGCGATCTGTGGGAAGGGGACACGGTGGAAGTGGAGATTCGCGGCAAGCGGGTGCCTGCTCTCATCGTTCCCTACCACCTGCGCAGCGAGGCGCCCCCATACGCCCGTGCCATCACCTGTCACGAGCTCCGGCGTGCGGAAATCGTCGGGGGCCGCAGCGAACGCTTCCGGCAGACGGTGTCCCATCTGGTCCGGCGCGCAGTGGACAACCACCAGTGGCGGCAGCGGCAGTGCATCAACCTGATTCCCTCCGAGCAGACGCCTTCTTCCCTGGCGCGGCTGCTGTCCGTCACCGATCCCAGCTGCCGATATGCCGAACACAAACCGGTGAAGGCTTTCTGCGAGGAGGAGGTCTTCTACTACCAGGGCACCGATTTCATCGCCCAGGTCGAGGAACTGCTGGTGAACGAACTCCGGGACTTTCTCGGCTGCGCTCAGGTGGAGGCTCGGCCGCTGTCCGGCCAAATGGCCAACACCGCCGTTTACAGCGCCATCGTGGATTTCGTAAACCGTGCGGACCGAAAGAGCGAGCAACGACGGATACGGCGCGTGCTCAACAACCACATCATCAAGGGTGGGCATCTCAGTGCGCAGCCGCTGGGTGCGCTCCGGGACTTCGTGGCACGAGACCCCGTTTTCGAAAGGCCCGCCGTGGTGAACTTTCCGGTGGTACCGGACAATCCCTACCAGATCGACGTGACCGCCTGCGCAGAGATCCTGGAAACCTACCGGCCCGAGTTGATCATTTTCGGCAAGAGCATGGTCCTTCACAAGGAACCCGTTGCCGAAATCCGGCACATGGTGGATCAGTTGGGGCTCGACTGTTTCATTCTTTACGACATGGCCCATGTGCTGGGCCTTGTGGGGCGCCACTTCCAGCAGCCTTTCCTGGAGGGCGCCGACATCGTGACCGGC
>JAJDOA010000339.1 GCA_022340405.1 Desulfobacteraceae bacterium
CGGAGATACCGCTGATACTGGAAGCCTCCAGCCGGTAGCGGGCAGAATGAATTTCACCAGGATGGCTGCTGCCAACCGTCAGGTATTTCGGAAGGTGGTTCCGACGCCGGGCTATTCCCTTCGAAAAGCCGCACCGAATGGGTGGAGGCGGAACAGAATTGCGGCCATCCCTACAGCGAGCGAATCCGCAACGGGGCAAACCGATGGATCAACCCAATGAGGTATTACAAAGGATAGATCCCAAGGACCTGACAGCCTGCGACAGCTGCGACCTGCTGATGAAAGTGCCCATTGTGGGCACCGGCGAGGTCGGTCGGTGCCCGCGGTGCGGGTCCGTGGTTTCGGATCCCAAGTTCGACTCCGTGGACCGCACCTTTCTCTTGGCCTTGTCCGGCCTTTTGTTTTACGTGCCCGCGGTGTTTTTGCCGCTGCTGACCCTGGACGTCATCGGATGGAAAGAAAGTGGATCGATCTTCGAAGGATTCATCGCTCTATATGCCGAGGGATACCTCTCGGCGGCGATCGCCGTCCTGCTTACCGCCGTCGTGCTGCCACTGGTCAAACACGGCCTGCTTCTGTTTCTCTCCGTATGTTTGAAGCTCGGGTTCTACCCCCGGCAGTTTGAATTTATTCTTCGGCTTCACCATCACCTCCGCGAGTGGGGCATGGACGAAGTCTATCTGATCGGCCTGTTGGTCACGCTGATCAAGGTGTACGGCATGGCCTCCGTCACTTACGAAACCGGGTTCTTCGCCTTTGTCGGCATGGTGATTTGCACGGTCGGCTTGTCGCTGACCTTCGATGCCGGGCATTTCTGGAGCCGGGTCGAAGCCCACAGAAAGGAAACGCCCTGATGCAGACCGGAACCCCGACACCCTTGACGGCAAGGGAGGCCGGATTGGTCAGATGTCACGATTGCGGCAAGCTCGTCCGCATGGGCCCGCCGGGCGCCGGTGCGGCGATGATATGCCCACGCTGCCATGCATCGGCGCACTTTCGCAAACCGGACAGCGTTCAGCGTACCTGGGCGCTCCTGTTTGCTTCGGCCATTTTCTTCGTGCCGGCCAACATCTTGCCCATCATGGAGGTCACATTTTTGGGAAACGTTGAAACTTCCACGATCATGGACGGCATCGTCTATTTCTTTCAACACGGCCCTTGGGCCATCGGCCTGATCATTTTCACCGCATCGGTGCTGGTGCCGTCGTTCAAAATCATCGGGCTGGCCATCATCCTATTGTCGCTCCATTTCCGATGGCACAGCTGGCTACGGCACAAAACCGTCATGTTCCGGTTCATCACCTTCATCGGCCGATGGTCCATGCTCGATATCTTCGTCATCGCCCTGCTGTGCGTGCTGATGAATTTCGCGTCGCTGTCATCGGTCACACCGGCTCCGGCCGCCGCATATTTTTGTGCGGTCGTCGTGCTAACCATGCTCGCAGCCGGAACGCTGGACCCCAGGCTGCTGTGGGATGCCGCTCCCTCGGGAAAGGAAACGCCCCCTGCAGCTGCAACCTAAAGGAAAACTGTAATGGAAGAAGCGGTCGTGCGTCAAAGAAAAGGAATTTCCCCGGTCTGGATTCTGCCGATAGTGGCGCTTTGCATCGGTGGATGGCTCGTATACAAGGGTATCCGCGACGACGGAATTGATATCACGGTATCTTTTCCGGATGCCACCGGTATCTCCGCAGGTAAGACCCAGGTCATCTTCAAGGGGGTACCCGTCGGCCTGGTCAGACGGGTCGAGATCGGCGAGGATTTGAAACAGGTCAAGGCCCACATCGAGATGGTCAAGGAGGCCGAAGACGAGCTGGTTGAGGACATGCAGTTTTGGATCGTCCGGCCGGAAGTCGGCATCCGCGGCATCTCCGGGTTGGAAACCCTGATCGCCGGCAACTATATCGGCGTGGCGCCCGGAAAAGCGAAGACCCCGGCACGGGTCTTTCAGGGGCTCTCTTCACCCCCTCCGCCGGCAGTCGACGCCTCCGGTCTGCGTTTGCGGCTGCTGTCGGCCAACTCGGCCAACCTGAAGGTCGGAAGCCCTGTTCAATTCAGAAGCTTTCCGGTCGGCGAGGTGCTTTCCGTGGAACTGATGCCCGACGGCAACCGAATTGCCCTCGACATCCTCTTGTACGAGCGGTTTCGCTCCCTGGTCAACAGCACGACCGTTTTCTGGAATGCCAGCGGCCTTGCCCTGGACGCCAACCTCAGCGGGATTCGACTCCAGGTCGACAGCGTGTCGTCGTTGTTGAGCGGCGGGATTTCCTTCGAAACCCAACCCGACGGCCCACCCATCGATCCGGAAAAGCCGATGACCCTGCATGCGACGAAAAGCGAAGCTCTCCTTTCCCGCGGCCGGCGGCTAGTGTTTCGTTTCGATTCCATGGAAAGCGTAAACCCCGGAGCAGCCATCCGTTACCGGGGGATGGATGTCGGCGAGGTTGTCACGGTGAAGCTCACCGACGATTTGCAATCCCTGGAGGCGGTGGGGCACGCGTATCCGAAGTCCGAGGCCCTGTTCAAGGACGGAACGCACGTGTGGCTTGTCCGGCCCCGTTTCGGCCTTGAGGGGGTGAAAAACCCGGAGGCCGTGTTCGGCGGAAGCTATTTGGCCGTGGTGCCGGGGGGGAAGCGGCCCCACAGCGAGTTCGATGTCCACCGCGGGCCGCCGCCGGTAAAAACCTATCCCGAGGGCATTACCGTCGTTCTTCGGTCGGAGCGACCGGATTCCCTCCAGACGGGCTCGCCTGTCTATTTTCGGCAGATCCGGATCGGGGAAATCCTGCACATGGAGCTGACCCCGGACTCCCGCAGCGTGGACATCTTCGTCGGCATAGACGAAGTCTACGCACCGCTCGTTCGGGAGTCCTCGCGGTTTTGGAATGCCAGCGGCATCCGTCTGTCGGGGGGGCTGATGAGCAAGATGCAGGTTTCCATCGAGTCTCTGCAGTCGCTGGTCGGTGGAGGCGTCGCCATGGCCGTGCCGGAAGAGGATCCCGGTAGACCGGTCCAGAGCGGGCACGTATTCGAGCTCCTGAAGGAGCCGCCGAAGGGATGGGAAAAATGGCGGTTGGAGATCCAGCTCGACGAGTCCTCCGATCCGGCTACTGGCGGCAAAGACGATAAAGAATCGATGGGCTTCGGGTAGATGCGGCAGCCGGGAGGTGAAATCCGTCTTCGAAGGAGTCGATTCAGCAACAGCGATCCGTTCGACT
>JAJDOA010000357.1 GCA_022340405.1 Desulfobacteraceae bacterium
TTTCTTGCTTTTCGTAGGGGCGGGGTTGATCCCCGCCCGTTCGGGGTAGGTGATCCCATCAGCGGGAGGGGATAAACCCCTCCCCTACGGTTCAAGCGAAAAGCATGCTGGAAACGGAACAGAATTCTGACAATCGCTATATAAAGGATCGCTGCAGACGAGAACGCCCTGCACCGCTGCAGCTCGTCTGCTGCCGGTGGCAGGGCGTTTTTACCGTGGCACGGTTGGAGGGATCAGAAACTGCCGAGTCTACGCTGAAACGTGTACCGACTCGGTTCGGCCAGAAACTTGTCCAGGTTCTCGGACAGGCTGTTGGCGTAGTCCTCCTGGCTGTCGTTTTTCTCCGTAAAGGAAAAGGGCAACGAAACGACGAACAGCATGGAGCCTGCCAGCATGGAAATAAGGCCGATGGGCCGAACGATCAGAAGATCCGCGGTCATCTTTTCGGCACTGACTTTTTCATCGATCCTGTCCCGATAGGCGAGCGCCGATCCGGCCAGCGGTGCCAGAAGAAAAGACACGGCCAGAAGGCAGACAACGAGGTGTTTGGCAATCTTATGCATCGCTTCCTCCTTCCCGCCCCGGTTCTCACCGGATACGGTTCGATTTTCCTGTTGCGGACGTTGGAAAAGGTTTTCGACGTTTTGTTTTCACGATAAGCTGTGATACGCCGGTTCTGTGCCCCGTGCGGCAAGCGTAGCAGAGCTTAAAAAACCGATGTTAGATAAGTCAAGGAAAAAAAAGGACTTCCTATATATGGTATACCGTCGATCCTTGCTACACCGATATTTCGTGGCCACGGATCTCAGCGAACGTCCGAATGGTAGGCAATAACGGAAAGGGACCGATGCAAAACACCCTTTCGGAAGACCCTCTCGGCAGTTCACCGGCAGGGCTCGAAACGAACGCGATGGCGGAGGTTGCCGTGTCCCTGCCCGTCTTCGGCACCTACACCTATCGCGTCCCCGAATCCCTCCAGGCGGCGACGTCCGTGGGGCATCGCGTGCTGGTGCCTTTCGGAAGGAAAACCGCCACTGGATGGATTGTCGGGTTTCCCCGCGCCGCTCCGGCCGTCGAGATCAAGGAAATTCTGGATTTTCCGGACGACGCACCACTGTTTCCGCCGCAAATGGTGGCGTTTTTCCGATGGTTGGCCGAATACTACCTGTACCCCCTCGGCCAGGTGATCGAAGCCGCTTTGCCCGGCGGATGGAAGGCCCGGGAGAGCGTGTCGTATGCGCTGCCGGCCGATGTCTCCGGGCCTTCCCCGAGGGAGGATCTGCAGCGGCGCATCCTCGCCGAAGTCGAGACAGGGAAGCTTACCCGTGAGGCGCTTTCCCGCCGCCTGGGGCAGCCGGTATCCAAAGAAGTGCTGCAGGGCCTGGTGCGAGACGGCCGATTGGAGCGCCGGCGAAGAATCCGCGCCGGCGGCATGCGCCCCAAAACCGTTCGACACGTGCGGTTTGTCCGCGGGGCCGGTGATGGGGAAAAACTGAGCAAGGCCCGAAAAAGGGTGCTGAGGGTGGTGGAGGCCGCCGGCGAGGTCTCGCTGCCGGAACTCGGCCGCCGGGTTCCCGGCGCCGCCAGAATGGTCAGGGCCATGGAAACCACCGGTCACGTTGCCCTTCTGGACAAGGAGGTGTTCCGGGACCCATTCGGCGAGCCGGTGGACATTGAATCCGCTCCCCATCCCACCGAGGATCAGCAGTCCGTGATCGATGCGGTATGCGGCGTGCTGGGAAAAGGCTTCCAGACCTATCTGTTGACCGGCGTCACGGGCAGCGGAAAGACCGAGGTCTACCTCCGCCTGGCGAAAGCGGCGGTGGGACTCGGACACGCCGTGCTCGTGCTTGTGCCGGAAATCGCCCTGATCTCGCAGATGGAGCGCCGGTTTCGATCCCGCTTCGGCGATGCCGTCGCAGTCCTGCACAGCGGGCTCGCGTCAGGGGAACGCTTCGACCAGTGGCGACGTATCTGCAGCGGTGATGTCTCCATCGCCGTTGGAGCCCGATCGGCGGTTTTCGCGCCCTTTGGGCGCCTTGGTCTGATCATAGTGGACGAGGAACACGACGGCTCCTACAAGCAGGAGGGCGGCTTTCGCTACCAGGCACGCGACGTGGCCGTCGTTCGGGCCAAGTTGGACGGGGCCGTCGCGCTGCTGGGTTCGGCCACGCCCTCGGTGCAGTCCTACCACAACGTCCTGTCGGGCAAATTCCGCGAGTTGAAACTGCCGCACCGAATCGAGAAAAGACCGCTCGCATCCATCCGGATCGTGGACCTCCGCCAACACCGGGATGCCCGTGGAGCCGACCGGTGGATGACCCCGACGCTGCACCGGGCCATCGAGGAACGGCTGGAGCGCAAGGAGCAGGTGCTGCTGTTTCTCAACCGGCGGGGATTCGCCCCGTTTCCGATATGCTCCTCCTGCGGGGACGCCCTCCGGTGCCGGCATTGCGATATCTCCCTCACGTATCACAAGGCGATGGGCGCTCTCAAATGCCACTACTGCGGCTTCAGCCTACCTGCCGGAGCCGCTTGCCCCTCCTGCGGCGGAACGGAGATCCGCATGCTCGGAATGGGGACCGAAAAGGTGGCCGATACCCTGACCGGAATGTTTCCCTCCGCGCAGACGGTTCGCATGGACCGTGACGCCATTGCGCGAAAGGGTGCGGTGGTCCGGATCCTGAAGCAGCTTCGCAACCGGGAGATCGACATCCTGGTAGGCACCCAGATGGTGGCCAAGGGCCACGACTTTCCTGGGATCACGCTGGTGGGCGTTTTGTGTGCCGACCAGTCATTGCACTTCCCCGATTTCCGGTCCGGTGAGCGCACATTCCAGCTTCTTGCCCAGGTGGCGGGAAGGGCGGGTCGGGGGGATCGACCCGGCCAGGTGATTCTGCAGACCTACACGCCGGACCATTTCAGCATCCGGACTGCTCGCCAGCAGGATTTTCGTGCGTTTTTCCGGGAGGAAATCGGTTTCCGTAAGGCCCTGGACTATCCACCCTTTTCCCGTATGGCCCTGCTTCGCATCACCGGAAAGCGGGCGGATCGCACCGAAGCCTTTGCCCGGGACACAGGAAACCGCTGCGATGAACTGACCGGCGGCAGCCAGTCGTTTGCCCGGTCCATTCAACGAATGGGGCCCATCGAGGCGCCCTTGCCCCGCATTGCCAACCGCTTTCGCTGGCAGATTCTGCTTAAAGGGTCCGGCCCTTCCGTTTTGCACCGGTTTCTTCGAACCCTGCTGTTGGCCGAGGATTCGCCGTCGCCTCCTGCCGGCGTATCCATCACATGGGATGTGGATCCCTATGCGCTTTTGTAGAAGCGATCTCAAAATTAGGGTTTTCGCTCAAGGTCCAGGAGGATCCGAGTTTCCAGCCGCAGGAATACGGCTGGTTTTCGAGGACTGGAAACGAGGACCCGACGCCGAGATTTGCCCGCCCCTGGCGGGTTGGGCGAAAAGACAATTTTGAGATGGCTTCTATCAGGCGCGGCCCCCCTTCGCTGCGGGGCATTGAAAAATCGGCGGAAAGGTTTTACGATTAAAAGGATAAGGTAAACTTGAAATGGCTTCTACACATCCGTGCTCCTTACGAGGAGCGGAGGGCGGATCGTAGACTGGCTGCCACAGGAGACTTCCATGAGATACCTGTTCCTCTTTTGTGTTGCCGTGACGGTCTGCGCCACGGCGGCTTCGGCGGCATCCGCCGCCAATGCCCCATCCGCAATTTGGCCGGATCTGCGTTATGAGTTCAAACCCGTCGTGGATGGAACCTCCGTGACCCACGATATCATCGTCCAGAATCGGGGTGCTTCCGAGTTGCGGATACGGCGGGTCGAAACCGGCTGAGGGTGCACGGCCGTCTCGTTTACGAGACGAATCCCTCCCGGAGGCGAGGGCAAGATCACCATCAAGGTCGACACCAGCGGCTACGGCGGCAAGCGCCTGACCAAAGGCGCCACCATCACCACGAACGATCCGGATCGGCCGGTGGTCCGTTTTACCATCACCGGGACGGTGGAGCGGTTTGCAACCGTCGAGCCTGAACGCGTGGTGCTGCGGGGCCGCCCCGGCGAGGAACTGAAGGCTTCGGTGAAGATTATTCCCAAAGCGGATTATCCCTTCTCCATCTTGCATGCGAAGGCCAAGTACGGGCGTTTTATCTCCATTTCCCTGGAGGGCCTGAAGGACAGCGGGAAAGAGGGATTTTTGCTGACCGTGGAAAACCTGAAAAAAGACCCGGGACGGTACTTCGACGTTGTCTCACTGGAAACCGACAGTTCGATCCGTCCCGAACTGCAAGTGAGCGTAACCGGTTTCATCAAGTAACATGCGAAACGGACGGAACGCACCCCGGCAGCCCGGTGGAATGAAGATCGAA
>JAJDOA010000052.1 GCA_022340405.1 Desulfobacteraceae bacterium
CTCGTTTCCAGTCCTCGAAATACGGCCGTCTTCCTGCGGCGGATAACCCGGATCCTCCTGGACCTTGAACGAAAATGCTAATGTTGAGATGGGTTCTACCGAATATCGAAGAAAAGCCTATCACAGGGGGCTGTAACAGGACAAGGAGATTGTGTTTCGGGCTTTTTCCTCTGCGGCGGGACCTACGGTGATGTCGACCGTTTTTGCTTGTCTTCCATGTCGATCCGCCAAATATACTTCTGCGTCCTGTAGACCACCGCGGCCAACGCGATGAACGATGCCACGGGTAGGAACGGCAGCGCGATTTCGACAAATTTCGTCCCGAACAGGATTATCAGCGTGTTCAACACGATGATCAAAAGCCGCACCTCGGTGGGACCCATCCCGAGAAAGGTGATTTTGAATTCGCTGGTTGCGGCAAAGGAGAGATAGGAGTTGACCATGAATGCGCCGAAAATCGGCACGAGAACCAGGAAAAGGATCCGGTGGAGACCATCGAACAGCAGGGCGTAGCCCATGAGGATGGAGCTCATGAAGACAAAATCGAGAAAGTGGTCCATGTAAAACCCCCATTTGGGTATGCCCGTGTCGCGGTACCTTCCCAGGGCACCGTCAAAGGAGTCTGTGAACCACTGCAGGAACAGCATGACCGAGGCCAGCCACAGCCAATGGATATCCTGCCTGGCCAGATAGCCGGAAACGATCAACCCGGCGCTCCACAAGACGGTGGTGAGGGTAAGGTGATAGCCCTCGATCCATCTGGGAAAACTGGGCACGCAGGCATCGATAAGCCGCCTCTCCACTTTCGCCAGCGGTGACCGGAGGGGGAGCTTTTTGTCGCCTTGGAACGGCTTGTCGGGATTCATGTGTCTCTACCTGTCCAAACGGTTTCTGAAAAATGTTATGAAGCCATCTCCACGTTCGGATTTTCGTTCCGTTGACCACGTACTTTTCGTTTGAACCGCAAGGGAGGGGTTTATCCCCTCCCATTGCAGCAAAACAGTATGCCCACCACGAGGGTCCAACGACTCCGCCACCAGGGGATGCAATGCCTGCCCCTGGGCCCGGCATAAATTTTCAGAAGACCTTTTCTTCCGGAAGGCTTTTTTGCAATCGTTGCATTCTCAAGGCCGAAAACAGCCCGTACACGACGAAGCAAAGCGACAGCGCCTGCTGGATCGCCAGAATGGGCTTTCCCTGGTAGCCCATAAGACTTCCCATGCTTGCGTTCATAAGCATGAAAAACAGCCAGCCGGAGACCCTGCCTTGCGCCAGCAGATAGCTTCCCATCAAAAAACCGACTGTGGCGCCGATTTCCAGTACCTGGGAAAGAGAAGTAATGCCCCGGTAATCGTACAGGCTGTAGCCGACTCCCACAAGGATGAACGCGTAGGTGCAAAACGAGGCGAAAGCGTCGAGGTACCGATTGGGGCGCTGGCAGTGGGTATAGACATTGTACAATCCCAACACCATGGCCGGAATGCCCCCCGCTTCGATGGATGCGGCGATCCAGTCGCTTTTCAGGAGCAGTATGAGGACCCATGCCGGGACACCGAGAAGGTAGACGGCCCAGCCCGCCATTTTCAGACGCCTTTGTGAATCCCTTTTTGCGCCCTCAGCAACAGCGAAACAGATCTTGTTGGCCAGATAGAACGATCCGCCCCATATTTGCAGGATCAGGTCCATAAGCGCTTTCGTTCACCTTCCGGTTCCGCGGCAAAAAGCCGTTCCTTCCGATGCGTGTCGGGCATTTGTACAGTAGCGCGCGGGAAAGGGCAAAGAAAAGCGCTCCGGCCGCTTATGCACCGGCCGGCCCGTATACCTTCCTTCCGAATGGAGAGCCTCCGCCCTGTGTGCCCGTTTCGATATGGGGCGGCTTCTGTGCGGATTGAGTAGAAGCGATCTCAAAATTGTCTTTTCGCCCCATCTCGGCGTCGGGTCCTCGTTTCCAGTCCTCGAAATACCCCGGTATTCCTGCGGCTGAAAACTCGGATCCTCCTTGACCTTGAACGAAAATCCTAATTTTGAGATCGCTTCAATCGAATGCAGCGTTCAATGTCGACGGGCCGACCGTTTATGGTGATGCCAGGCAAACTGCCGTCGCTGTCCTCCAGGGCGATCCGGGCATCGCTCTCTCCCGCCAGTTCCCTGTGGGCGGAACGAAGTGAGGGAAAATCAAAGTTCTTCAGGGCCTTTTGCAGCAGGGTCAGCTTTTCCTCCAGCTCTGGATTGTCCCCCCTGTCTTGTAAATATTCGGAGAGGAAACGGTTGTACAGCCGCCGGATGGCAGTTTCGATGCAGTGCTTTCTCAAGTCCAGTTCGATTTTCAACAGGATTTCCCGGTGGTATTGAATATGGATTTCTCCTGAAACGTAAACTATACTTCCATTTTTTTTCAACCAAAGAACCCAATAATCGAAAGAATCCAAAATCATCCCATGCCCTATACCCGCACCCTTCTCCTTCTGGCACTTCTGGCCGCCTTTCCGGCCATGACCACGGACATGTACCTGCCTTCGCTCCCCACGCTCCAGACGCTGTGGGGGGCCGACCTGGCCACGATCAATCTGACCCTGGTGCTTTTTTTTGCCGTTTTCAGCGTCTCGCTGCTGGTCTACGGTCCGGTATCGGACGGCCTCGGAAGGCGGCCGGTTCTCCTGGCCGGCATCGGCATCTACGTGGCCGGAAGCGTGTGCTGCGGCCTGGCGGGCGGAGTGCTCCAGCTGATCGCCTTCCGCATCGGTCAGGCGGTGGGGGCCGCATCTGCCTCAGCCCTTTCCATGGCCATCGCCAAGGACCTCTTTCAGGCACGGGAGCGCCAGCAGTTGCTGGCACACCTGGGCGTTGTCGTGGCCCTGGCCCCGATGCTCGCGCCCGTGGTGGGTGGATGGTTGCTCGAGTGGCTCGATTGGCGCTGGATCTTCTTCGCGCAGGCCTCATGGGGCGCCCTGGCATGGTTCGGGGTCCTGCGCATGGACGAGCCCCTGCAGGATAAGGTGTCGGTGCGATTGGGGCAGGCGGTGGGCCGCTACCGGAACCTGTTCCGCAATCGGCGCTTCATGGCCATGAACCTGCTGATGGCCGCAAGCCTGACGCCGCTGTTCGCCTTCATCGCAGGCTCGCCCTCCATCTACATCACTCGTTTCGGTGTCGCCCCTCAAACCTTCGGGCTGTTTTTCGGCTGCAACGCGCTGGCGCTGATGCTGGGCGCCTTTTGCTGCAGCAGCCTGACACGCCGACGCGTGGAAGGCTGGCCGCTGATTCGGTTCGGCTTTGCGGGAATGCTGGCCGGAGGGCTGGCCGTCTGGCTTGTGGGGGACCGCAGCCCCTACAGCTTCGCCACGGCAATGTTCGGGGTCACCTTCTGTGTCGGGCTCACGCGCCCGGTGAGCAACAACCTGGTGCTGGAGCAGGTGGATCGGGACGTGGGCACTGCCTCCTCTCTTCTTGTCTTCCTGTACTTCGTGGCCGGTGCGGGCGCCATGATG
>JAJDOA010000058.1 GCA_022340405.1 Desulfobacteraceae bacterium
AAAAACGGTGGTGCAACGGCGGGACGTTCAGCGCTTGATCCAGATTTCGAAGACGTTTTTTCCGTCTTGCCAGCGGTAGGACATGGCGCGTGTCATGTTGCGGACCAGGTGCATTCCCAGGCCGGCTTCGACACGCTCTTCAGGGGGCTGGGAGGTTGCCTGCCGCGGCACCGTCAACGGATTGAAGGGTTTTCCGTCGTCTTCCAGCCGTATGGCGATCTCGGACGGATCGACACCGAGACCTACTCGGATGTCATGCCGCTGCTCGCCCTCGAAACCGTGTCGAATGATGTTGGAGAGGGATTCCTCCACCACCACCTTGACGGCGGTCCCGACGCGTGTCGACACTTCACTGTGCTTCAAGTAGTCGTCCACGGCATCCATCAGACCCGGTATCGCCGTCAGATCGTTGGCTACGGTGGTTTCGAACCGTTCGTGCATGGGGCTCCTCCGACCCGGCCCGGATTTCCAGTCGCGGGGCTGCGCCGGTTCCGGCGATCGATTGCTACCGTTATTACCGTGGCGGGTCTCCGGTTGGCAAGTGTTTTCCCGGTCTCCGGCGGGTAGAGGGACGGATGGGAAGGAATACCCGAATTTTGAGATGGCTTCTGGTCAACTGCATCCGGCTCTGGTATGGTTGCGCCGTCCTGATCGCGAGGGCCTCTATCGGCGGAAGGATCGCCCGCTGCGGCGGAGAAATGGGGAAGTAGCATGGATGATCGGCGTTGGGCGAAAGCACTCATTCCGGGTGCACCGGGATGCGGGAGGAAGAAAGGTCTCGGAGTCGGATCATGAATCAACCGAAAAAGTTGTGGCTGGACGCCGAAGGTAGAAAGCATCGCTACCTACACTCGCAAACCCGGGAGACCGCCGATTTCGGATTCGATGAAGTGCCGGCGGACGACAAGGCCCGGCGCGTCAAGAAGCACTTCGATTCGGTGGCGCCGGTCTACGACTTCATGAACACCGTCCTCAGCTTCGGCATTCATTATGCCTGGAAACGGGTTGCGGTGCGGTCCATGCATCTGCGACCGGGACAGCGGGTGCTGGATGTTTGCGGCGGTACGGGAGATCTGGCGGCTCTTGCCGCGCGGACCGTCGGCCCGTCCGGCCATGTGGTGCTATACGATATCAACCGCGCCATGATGCTGGCGGGGCGGCCCCGGCTGGACCGTTCCGAGATGGGAGACCGTATCCATTGGGTCCAGGGGGATGCCGAGGCCATCGCTCTGGCCGATGGAGCTTTCGATGCGGCCATGGTGGGATTCGGGATCCGCAACGTCACCCGGATGGATCGAGGCTTTGCCGAAATGTATCGCGTGCTCAAACCGGGTGGCACCCTGATGTGCCTGGAATTTTCCAAGCCGGTGAACCCGGTGTTCCGCTGGTTGTACGACTTGTATTCCTTTCGCATCATGCCCAAGGCGGGCGACCTGCTTGCCGGCAATCGCGGTGCCTACACCCATCTGCCCGAGTCCATCCGAATGTTCGCCCTGCCGGAGGAAATATCGGCGATGCTGGAAGGCATCGGCTTTGCCCGGGTCCGCTTCCGTCGTCTAACCAACGGTATTGCCGTCATCCATACCGGGCGGAAACCCTCTGCGGCGGAGCCGTTTGCTTAGGGGCTCAGCCGGCGAGGACGATGAAGAGGGTGACGGCCAGCATGCTCAGAGGAAAGTACGACGCCCGGTTGAACAGCGCCATGGCGTTTTCCGGACAAGGCTGACGGTACAGCTGCAGGGCCGGCCACGCAAACACCACTGCGGTTGCCGCTGCAGCGGCCAGATAGTGGAACCAGCGAACCTCCCCGCCGGAAAAAGCATAAAGCAATAGGACCAGGCCGGTGGCCAGGCCGGCCGTCACGGCCACCAGGAGCCGGGCCGCATCGGTGCCGTAATCCACCGGGATGGTTCTCGCCCCGGCCTGCCGATCCCCTTCGATATCGGTCCAGTCATTGGGGACGTTTTGCCCGCCGATTTCCCAGAAAAACAAACACAGGAACAGCGTGGTCACAAAATGGGGCGCAGGGGTGGGGTCCACTGCAAAGACGGCGGCCACGGCTCCCAGCGTCTTGACACCGCCGCTGATCAGGGTCCGCAGCGGGGTAATCCGCCATAACAGACAGTAAAGGGCTTCCATGAGGCACCCGGCCAGAAAGATCCAAACACATACCGGATTGAGCCACCAGGCGCCCAGCAGCGCCGCAGCGGCCCAGCCGGCGGTCCACAAAACGCCCTCGCCCAAGCCCAGCAGCCCCTGTGCCATGGGGTGACGGACCAGAAGCGCATCGAGGTCGGTGCAGTCGCCGCCGAAGCAGCCGCGTTCGTACTGCTGACGGTCGCTTCGATAATCCACGATGTCGTTGAGAGCGTATACGGCCGTGTAACCGGCAAATGCCGTCACCACTCCCACGACGGTCACCCAGGGGGAAGGCAGATGGCCCAGCCACAGCAGCGCAGCAAATGCGGGTGTGGCCATGTCCAGAACACCGTGAGGGGTACGGGACAGCGCCAGGAACAGCTTCAGGCGATGCAATGGCGCTTGCCGGGTTGGAGATGGAAGATTCATCAACGAGACATCCTTTCCGTCGATAGCGAAAAAAGCCCGGGCAGCAGTAACACCTCTGCCCGGTCGCGTCAAGACGGGTCGGAGCTTTCGATCAGCGCGGAGCGGAGTCTGCGGCGGCGGCTTCTGGAACGTAGGGTTTTCTCCCTCAGGCTTCTCATACTGAAACCGCGACATCCAACAGCAGGTGGGCGGCCATGGCCATCATGATCATCCCGGCAATGGGATCGGAGTAGGCCCGGTAGCGCTGCAGAAGTCTCCCGGCCCCTAGCCCTACTGCCAGAAGCGCAGGTACGGTGCCCAGTCCGAACGCCAGCACCATTGCCCCTCCCTCGACAAATCCGCCCGATGCCAAAGCCCTTCCGAAGGCCGCATAGGAAAGCCCGCAGGGAAGCAGGCCCAGGAACAGCCCGATGCGCAGCATCGCCGTGGGGCCTTTCCGGGTTATATCGGCCGCCACCACACCACGCAAACCGGGGATGCAGTCCAGGCTGTCGGGGTACAGCCAGGCCGGCTCCCGAATCAGCCGTATTCGCATGAGGCCGAACAGCAGCAGAAACCCCCCGGCCACGAAGGCGCACAGGAGCTGCAGGCGCGAGGTCCACAACAGGGGATCCCTGCCGAGAGATGCCAGAATGCCGCCGACACCCCCCAGAAAAGCTCCGATGCACGTGTAGGCCGCCACACGGCCGATGTGGTAGAATACGTGGGGCAGCATGCCCCGGCAAGCCGCAGGAAACGCCACCACAAGGGGGCCGCACATTCCGACACAGTGCCCGGATCCCAAAATGCCGAGCAAGAACATGGCGCCGAGTTCCCAGCTTTGCGGCGGCATAAGCCTCCCGTTCCTATCTCGTTAAGGTTCGCTTTTCGATCCTACACGCCCTGGGCTTGCACGGCCACATAAAATCTTGCCGTCGGGTGTGAAAACCCGTAGGCTATCTTCCAAAAAAAGGCTTTTCCCGAACCATCCGGCGGACTTCTCGAACCTGAAACCCTAGAGAGGAAAAAATGAGGAGAGTCTATCCGTTCCGTCATTCAGCCACCTGCATCGGGTGCATCATGCTGTGCTTCTTTTTCATTTCACCAGCGGTTTCGATCGCCGTGGCCGGAAGCGCTCCGGCTCCCGGCCGGCTGCCCCTTGCCAGCGACGGATCGCTGCAGGTCAGCGAAGAGGATCGCTGCCCCGTGTGCGCCATGATCGTGTCCAAAAACCCCAAGTTTGCCAGTGCCATTCAATTGACCGACGGCACCACCTATTACTTCTGCGGGACCGGCTGCATGATCCGTTCTTGGCTTCATCCGGAAGCATTCCTGGGGCGGCAGGCCTCTGAACTTCGCCGTCCGGTCGTCCAGGAATACTTCACCGGACAAGCCCTCAACGCCCTGGAGGTCGAATGGGTGGCCGGGTCCGACGTGATCGGCCCCATGGGGCCGGCCCTGGTCCCGCTCAAGGACAAGACTTCCGTAGAGGCGTTCCGGAAGCGTCACGGAGGGAAAACCACTTTCCGCCTGGAGGAGCTCGACGATGCCCGATGGGAAGCCATCACGGGAAAAAAGGCCCTGCCGCGCTGAAGGCCCGGACCCGCTGCGAACGGGGCGGCAGGTATTGACCGCGGCCCTAATTTGTTGCACCGTCTGTGCGGCCGGCACCCTTGGCATCGTGCGGCTTCCGAATTATGGCAAAGCGCTTCTTCGGCAACGGTCCCTGGTTTCCTTTCTGGCGCTGTCGGATCTTTCCGTCGTCCCCTCCGGCAGGGCGCTTCGCCAGCCGGCGACCCTGAACGCAGCCGTACCGATCCATTATACCCCATGGCTGGACTGCAGAGAGCCCGAACCGGCGGAGCTTTGGATCCGGGTAGCCCCGGAAAAAGGCCCAATCCCGATGCGGGGGGAAGATCCGTGACGGCCTGGAAATCCCTGGCGGCATGGGCGATGCGGGATCAGCTTCGGAGGCCCGGTGCCCTGCTGTTAACGGCCGTCGCACTCTTTTCCCTTGTCGTAGTCGCCGGGGTTCCCATGTTGCTGGCGCGTGCGATGGCCGCCACTGCCGCCCGCGTTCTGAAGGCCGGCCCCGACCTGGTGGTGCGCAGGGTCGGGGCCGCCGGGTGGATGCCGATACCTGCATCCCCGGCGGTATCCGCGGTATCCGGTGTCCCGGGCGTCATCCGCGTGCAGGCCCGCATTTGGGGTGTCGTCCGGTGCGCAGACCGTCCGGTCACCGTGATGGGCGTGAGAGCGGACAACGGCCGTCCCTATTCCGGTCTTTTCGTCTCCCCCCGGACCGGGGAAGCGGTGGCGGGGTCCGTCGCCGCGCAGTGTGCATCCGGCGGAACGTTGTCACTGACCGGAGCCCAAAGCCTTTCCGTACGACTTGCCGCCACTCTGGATGTCACCGAAGACGTGGTGGCCGCCGATCTCGTTCTTCTGCACCCGGAAGACGCCCGCAGGCTGCTGGGGCTGCCGGAGGGATCCGTTTCGGATCTGGCCCTCACCGTTTTTCATGAGGGGGAGGCGCAGGCCCTGATTCCCGATATCATCGAAGCTTTTCCCTGGCCGGCAAGCGTCACCACACGGCAGCAGACCGTTGAACGCTACACGGCCGGGTTCGCCCATCGTGGCGGATTCGTCGCCCTGATGCTGGTGCCGGCGCTGTTGGCCCTTTCCCTCCTGGTGGCGGGTGCCGCCAGACCCTCCCAGAAGTGGGAATCCGAGGCCGCGCTGCTCAAGGCCTTGGGCTGGACCACCGGCGACATCGTCGTCGTCCAGGTCGCCGGGGGAGGGGTTGTTGCCCTCGTCGCAACGGGTGCGGGCGCTCTCCTTTCCTGCCTGCTGGTCCTGACTCCGGGCATTCATTGGCCGGCGGAGCTGTTTTTCGCCTGGCCCGGAGGAACCCCAGCCTTGTACCTGGATGCGTCGGGTGCTGTCTGGACCCTTCTGCAGGTGCTTTGTTTCGTACTGATCCCCTATACGGGGGCCCTGCTCTGGCCGGTGCTGCGCACCGCAAAGACGCCGGCGGGCCACATGGCCGGAGGGGATTGGACGCTGTGAAAAAGGGACTGCGCTGCGAGGATATGGGTCTGGAGCTACCCGATGGGCGGGGACATGAGCGGATGGTGCTGCGGAATGTCACGGCGGTTTTCCCGCCGGGCAGGATTGCATTGGTCGCCGGTGATACGGGCGCGGGCAAGACCAGCCTGATCCATGTTCTGGCATGTTTGATCCGCCCCACCCAGGGTCGCGTGATTGCCGACGACCGGCCGGTGTCCGCCTGGACTTCTCCCCACCAGGACCGCTGGCGTCGCGGCGTCGGCATCGCATTCCAGCATCCCAGGCTTCTGGAACGGCTGACCGCTCTGGAAAATGTCATGCTGCCCTTGGTGCCTTTCGGCGGTCGTCCCGACGATCTCCGGCAACGGGCGGTGGAATCGATGGAACGGCTTGGTATCGCACATCTGCGTTCGGATACGGCTCTGGCGCTCTCCGGTGGAGAAGCCCAACGAACCGCCCTGGCAAGGGCCCTGGTGGCCTCTCCCCGGTTCGTTTTTGCCGACGAGCCCACCTCCCACCAGGATTCGGACGGTGCGGACCTGGTGAAGAAAGCCCTGGGCGCGTGCAGGCGTGAGCACGCAGTGGTCGTGGTCACCACCCATGATTCACGGCTGCTGGATTCCACCCTGCCGGATAACCGGTATCGACTGGTTTCCGGCCGTCTGGAGGCCCTACCATGACCGTCCATCCCTGGGTGGTGTCCGTCGCGGTTCTGGACATGGTGGGGGCGGTGTTTTTGGCGTGCGGGACATGGTCCGCCCTGCGGTTGCAGGCGGAGTGGTCGCCGATGTCGGCAAGCCCGACGCAGATCCACCTGGAGGTGCTGTCCGAAACCCTCAGCATTCAGGTTCGCTTCGCCGCTGGTTGTCTGTTCCTGTCCACATTCCTGGCCGCTTTGGCCGTTGCGTGGTTTTTGCCGGACATCGTGCCCGGTGCCATGTGCGGCACGGGGGTATTGCAGGCCGCAGGGCCGGAAGCAAAACGGGCCGTGGCCATGCGCCTGTTCGGTTGCACGGGGCTGTATATCTGGCTGGTGGTCGATCGCCTGAACCGCAGCCGGCCGGAGGCCCCCATCACGGTCCTGTCGGCACGCACGCTGCTGGCGGTCTTCCCACTGGCGGTGCTGGGCGTCGTTTCCACCACGACATCCGTCGCCGCGCTGGACGTGCAGAAACCGGTGGACTGCTGCGCTGCGGTGTATGCAGCGGCGGGAGGCGGAGTGGCCGCCGGATGGATCTCCCGAATCCCCGGCAGCGTATGGACGGTAGTGTTTTTCATTTTCAGCGGCCTTCTGCCGGCGTTGTTTCTGATGACTCGGTTTGCCCGAGAGCGATTTGCTGAGCGGTTGGCAGTTTTTCTGGCGGGCGCAGGCCTGCTGTGGACGGGGGCCGCGGCCGCAGCCCTTTTAGAAGTCTTTGCGGCCTATCACTACGGAGTGTTGCATCACGACTGCGCCTGGTGCCTGCTGCTGCCCGAACACCGGGGCGTCGGTTTCCCCATCTATGCCGCGCTGCTGGTGGTTTTCGCGGAATCCACCTGCATCCCGGTTCTCTCGGGTATCCGGCGAAGGGAACCGTCGCTGGTCGATGCGGTCGGGGCACGAATGCGATCGGCATCCATTCGCATCATGACGGCGTTTGGGCTGTTCCAGGTCCTGGTCCTGGTCCCGCCGGTGGTGTGGCGGATCCGTTTCGGGGTGTGGATGGGATGACTCGGCCCGGCGGCCGTCCGGGCAGGGGCCGATCCCGCCCCTCCCAACGGACGGCGTCCGCAAAAGCGATGCGGAATCCCGGTCCCGATGCAAGGCTGAGATGCTTGTCGAAACAGGGAGGGGGGAAATCCTCCTGCCCTGCACGGTTCACGGTGTCGCAGCGCTGTAGAACGCCAACAGGTGATCGGGAGATATGGTCTCGGCTTTTTGTATAATTTCAGGTGAATAACGGCCGATCGTCTGTAGCGTGGCCCACGCCGAGTCGGACTTTTCCCGAGGGAGGTGACCTGCCCATCGGAGAAGACGTACCATTAGGAGGGCATTGACAAAGGGCAAACCCATGCTGCGGCACAGGCGGGCGGCGTCCCCGTCATCGGTCACGATGAAACGGAAGCGGTCGCCGTCCGAAAGGAATTGCATTAGGGTTTCCCGCTCGCCTTCCCCGAGGGACGGTGCTTCGGCGAACGCGCTTTCAGCGCGTTCCGGATCGACGGTGATCCGATGCGTCCGTACGGCCTCCCGAAAGGCCCTTGCACCCGGGCGGCCCTCCTTGTCGACCTCCTTGAAGACGGCCCCGCTCATCCACACCTCGTAGGCATCGAGCACGTTATCCAGGACTCCGGCCTTGTACAGCAAAATGGCCGAGGATGCGTCTATCAGGATGCGCATCACTGGAAAAGTTCGGTGCTGATGTAGCGCTCACCGGTGCTCGGCAGGACCGTGACGATGCGCTTGCCTTCGTTTTCAGGGCGCTTTGCCACCTCCAGAGCGGACCAGGCCGCGGCCCCGGAGGATATCCCGCACAGGATTCCCTCCTTGCGGGCCAGCATCCGGGCGGTGTCGAACGAAGCCTCGTTGGACACGGTTACCACCTCGTCGATGATGGATCGGTCCAACACCGCGGGAACGAACCCCGCACCGATTCCCTGGATTTTGTGCGGCCCTTTGGCACCGCCGGACAGGACCGGAGAATCCTCCGGTTCGACGGCGATAACCCGGAAAGCGGGATTGCGCTCCTTCAACCGCTGCCCCACGCCGGTGATGGTGCCACCGGTTCCCACGCCCGCCACCAGGATGTCCACCTTTCCCCCGGTGTCGTGCCAGATTTCCTCGGCGGTGGTTTCCCGGTGGATCATCGGATTGGCAGGGTTGCTGAATTGGTCGGGCATGAAGGCG
>JAJDOA010000112.1 GCA_022340405.1 Desulfobacteraceae bacterium
GCTGACGATCTACTCTCAGCACATAGTAGTACAATATGCCGCAAATCGAAAGAGGCAACCGGAACGGAACTGTTCGAGGAGCCGGCAAACCGGTTTCTACCGCCCGAATGCCAAGGGCGCGGACGCGGGAGCGGGTGGCGCTTGCCGTGGTTATACCTTGACAAAGACGGCGAACACCGGTTAAATAAAAACCCCTGCCATAACCAAGGTTTATCGGCATTGTGAGGATTGCGGACACGAATTCCGTACGGCAGGTGAACGCCATCGGGGAGAAGGCATTGGCGAAGCCAAATGAGATTTCCTCCACAGAAAGACTGCTCCGACTGATCCGAGGCTCCAAGGGCCCTTCGGGACGCACCGCTGAAGTCTCCTCCGACGGGAAACCAAAGGCCGCTGCCAAACGTTCCGCTGCCTCATTCTTTCCTGTCTCCCTCAAGAAAAAGAGCACCATCGGGATCGACATCGGGCGCGATAACCTCAAGATGGTTGAGATGCAGGGGGTTGCCGAGGGCAAGCCCGTTTTGGTCAACTACGAGGTCGTCGCCTTCGAAAATGACCTTGTCGCCGAAAGCCCCGGCTTTCCCGCTTTTTTTAAGAGCGCCCTCTCCCGCTTTACACACGGCAGAAAGGCCGTCTCCATCTGGGCCGCCATTCCCTCGACAAACGTCGACACCCGGTATCTGCTGATTCCCAAGGTGCCGAAGAAGCAGATCGCCAATGCCGTATACTGGAGTCACCGCCGGGAACAGGCCTTCAACGAGAAAGAAACCCTTTTCGATTTTGAGGTGATCGGCGAGGTAACGGAAGAGGGCTCGCAGCGCCTGGCGGTTGTCTCCTGCGCAGCGCCGCGCGAGGAGATCGTGACGCTGCAAAAGCTCTTTTCCAAAAGCGGTTTTCCGTTGACGGGCATCACCATCGTGCCTTTCGTCATCCAGAACATGCTGCGCACAGAGTGGCTGAGCTCGGAGGGCGGCAACATCTGTTCTCTGTTCATCGGCAGGGACTGGTCCCGCATCGCCATCTTCTCCAACGCCAATCTGGTTTTGATGCGGGATATCAAGACAGGGCTGCAAAGCATGGTGGAAGTGACCGCAGAGGAATTGGCCGGGAAAGCGGCGTCTATACCGGAGGACCCCGACGAAGAGGAACTGTCACTGGTGGCCTTCGATGAGCCCACCCCGGAAATGGAAGTGTCCGCCGCCTGGAGCCTCTTTCGGTCGTTTTTGGACGGAAGCCTGAGCAACGACCCGCCGGCGGGAGAACGCGGGGCCTTGCCCCACGTCCCCGCCGATGCAGTCTACCGGGCCATCGTTCCCGTTCTGGACCGGGTGGTCCGGCAGGTGGAGAGAACGCTGGATCATTTTTATCTCAACGTCGGAAAAGAACGGGTGAAGACCATCTACATCTCCGGCCCGGTGATCGGTCAGGAGCGTGTCATCGATTACTTCGCCTCTCAACTCGGCCTCCCTCTGGAACTGCTGGACCCCTTTGCAACGGAACTTCCAGAGGCGGTGGAGGTGGTTCCACCGGAGTCCGCGCAACGCAGAGGGGTTTTCGCACCGGCTCTGGGACTTGCTCTCTCCGGAGAAGGCCGCACCCCCAATTTTTTGCACACATACCGGGACCGGGAGCAGACCCAGAGAATCCGTAGGCGAAACCAGGGTATTCTGGCCGCCGCCGCCGTCCTGTTCCTGGCCCTGGGTGGGGTCTTTTTCCTGCAGGTGCAACAACTTCGCTCCAAGAGGGCCCAGGAGGCGAGCCTGCAGCAGGAGCTCGATCGGTTTATTCCCCGTGTGGACCAGAATCTGATCCTGCAGTTGACCACGCAGGCGATCAGCGACTATACGGATGTGGATGCCTATGCGAACCGCTATTTGGGAATCGCGGTCCTGAACGAAATCTTCCAGACGGTCCCGGAAAACATCCGCCTGTCGGATTTGCGGGTTGAGCTGGGGCCGAAAACCGGCGGTGCCTCGGAGGGAGGTCCCCGGGTGGCGACGGTTACCGGTGTCGTCCTGGGGGAGCAGCTGGATTTCGAATCCTCGCTTGCGGGATATCTCGTCCGGATCGAGAGCTCACCGCTGTTCAGCGAACCCGAAATTACGAATCAGGGCCCTGCCTATCTGGCAAACGAGCCCGTTTTGCGGTTTACGGCAAAATTTATGGTGCTTTCGAAACCGCCCATAGACTCGTAGTCCGCGCATCGCGCCGTCCCTTTGGACGGGAGGAGGATCCTTCTTGGCCTCGTACAGCAGCACCGTTCGAAACCTCGTCGTGTGCCTGTGTGGACTGGTTGGATTCGCCATGCTTTCGGTCTTTCCCAGCTATCGAGCGCTTTCCGCGGTGGACAAGGAGATCGCCGACCTCCGGAAGGAAATCGAAGCCCAGAAGGTGCTGTACCCGCTGTTTCAGAATTTACAGGCGTTCGCCCAACGCGAGCCCCCGTCGCAGCTTCCCTATCCCAAACCGGAGCGTCTCTCACGGGAGGAGGCGGGGAACGTGTCGATGTTGTTGCAGCGGTTGGCACGGGAAAGCGAGTTTACGGTTGTCCGCATCATGCCGGATATGGTTTCTTTCTCCGGGGAGTCGGATTATCTCAAAATAAATGCCGTGCTGCGGGGGGATTTCGCGAACATCCGCCCACTGCTGATCCGTCTGGGAGAGCTTCCCTACTTTGCCTACCTCCAAACGCTGGAACTCCGGACGGCGGAGGATGAAAAGGAAGTGCACCTGAGGCTCTGGCTCATGCGGGAAAACTCGTAGGGGATCGACTCCTTGAACCGAAGAGAAAAAATCATTGTCGGTTTGATGGTACTGGCGGTGATGTACGGTGCTTTTGCGCTGTTCATAGAGCCTAGACTGGGAGGGAAGGGAAAGGAGTCTGCCGGGCGGGAGAATGCCGCTTTGCAGGAGTTCGTGCAGCAGATTTCGACGATGTTCAGCGCGTCCGGCGGCTCCGAACAGGATCGCTACGTTTTGGCTGCAGCCGAGCGAGAATGGGGGAAGGATCCGTTTGTGGAGGGCGGTAATCGGCTGACGGATAAGCCCTCGACTCCCGAAGCGGGAACGGAGCCCGCTGCAAATCAGCCTGCTTTTTCCTATACCGGGTACGTGCGGATGGGTGATCGTGATCTGGCGATCATCAGCGGGCAGGAGTATGAATCTGGAGACCGCATCGAGGCGACGGGACACATCATTGGAGAGATCACCCCGACCCGGGTCGTTCTCCGATCCCCCAGCGGCGGGCCGGAGGTGATTCTGGTTTTGGAACAAGAAAGATGAATCGGGCCAAAATGATACGCTTCGGAAAGAGGACCGTAGGGGGTTCGAAGCTTTTTTCAAAAGCCTCCGCACTCGTTTGGCTGGCCGCCCTTTCGCTTTTTTTCGGATGCGCCGGCAAGGAGTCCACGCAGACCGGCTCCGAGGATTTCATGACGCAATGGAGGGCCAAAGCCGAGACCGCCAACCCAAGCTCCCCCGGTGACAGCCAGGCGAAAACTCCCCTGCAGTCGCCGCCGCTTTCAACGTCAATGGAGACACAAGCGCTGGAGGCCGCGGGGCAAGAACCGCAAACGGGCGGTGAAGCGGAACCCGGCGTTTCGGTAGAACCATCCCTCAATCCCGATGTGGAGCGTCCTCTGCCGACAGCGCCGGAGAGCCTGCGGATGCGGGATGTGGATTTGACGACGCTGCTGCGTGCGCTTGCCCGGATCGCCGATCAAAACATCATGATCAGCGAGAAGGTCTCCGGACAGGCCAGTATCGACATCCACCAGGCTCCATGGGACGAGGTCTTCCGCGGCATCCTCTCCACGCACGGCCTCGACTACCGCTGGGTGGGCGACATCATCCGGGTGGTGAGCGTGGAGGATCTTCGGGCAGAGCAGGACCTTTTGTCCGAGACGCAAAAGAGCCGGGAGGCCGTCAAGGAGCACGCCGTGAAAATGCAGGCCCTCCGCAGCGAGGTGAAGCTGGGGGAGCCGATGGTCTATGAGGTCGTACCCATTCGATTCGCCGAACTGGAGGCCTTGAAGGAGAACGTACAGAGCATTCTGGAAGCGACATCCTCCACGAAACGCCCCCAGGGGGGGCAGAATTCCGGCCAGGAGCAGGGGGGCGCCGAAAGAGCCGGAAGGATTCTCATCGACAAACATTCCCACTCCCTCATTCTGTTCGCACGGGAGAGCGAAGTCGCTAAAATGCGGAACCTGATCGAGCAACTGGACAAACCCACGGCCCAGATTCGGATCGAAGCCCAAATCGTCCAAACCGACCAGGAAACCGCCCGTGCACTCGGGGTGAGGTGGGGCGGCATCTTTCTGGATGCCTCCGGAGAGCGATTCAATTGGTACGGGGGTGATCCGTCGGCCTCGGAAGGGGCGGAACTTTACGACAGTACGGCTTCGCCCAATTTCGTCCAATCGCCTTCCGACAATATCGTCAGCGCGTTCCCCGATACCCTGGTCGGAGACGTCAACGATGTCAAGGGAATATCCCTGGGCTATCTCTTTCAGCAAAAGGGCATCGGCCTGTTGTCGGCGCAGCTGCGCGCCCTGGAAGAGGCAAACAAGCTCGACGTGCTGAGCAGCCCCGCCATTACAACGCTGGACAATACGGAAGCGACCATCGAAAGCGGTTCGGAAGTGCCATACGAAACAACGGACCAAGGTGACCGCAAGGTGGAGTTCAAAGATGCGCTGCTGAAGCTGGCCGTTACGCCCCACGTCATCGACGACGAATATTTGCGCCTGCATATCCTGACCAGCAACGACACCGTTGACGAATCCAGGTCCGTCGGAGGGCAGCCGTTTCTCAACAAGCAAAAAGCCGAGACCAGTGTGGTTCTGTATGACGGGCAAACCACGGTGATCGGCGGCCTCACCATCGACTCGTACTTCCTTCAGGAGGAGGGCGTACCGTTCATCAAGGATATCCCCTTGCTGGGTTATCTCTTCAAGGGAAAGAGCAAGGGAAACCGTAAGCAGGAGATTCTGTACTTCATCACCCCCTACATTTTGAAAAACCGGGCCGTGAATCCTGAGGCCGAATCGGCGCAGCCCTGAGGATTCCGGCACCTGTGACCCAGACCGATGGACTATTTCAGTATTCTCAATCTTCGGAAGGAACCCTTCTCCAATTCGCCGGATCCGGCGTTTTTCTACCGCTCGCGCCAGCACGTGGACTGCCTGCAGAAGCTGGAGCTTTCGATCCGTACGCGCAGGGGTCTGAGCGTTGTCGTCGGGGACGTGGGCACCGGCAAGACCACCCTGTGTCGTGAACTCATCCGCAGATTCGGCGACGAGGAGGAGATCGACACCCATCTGATCCTAGACCCCGGGTTCAGCGACGGGCAGGCGTTCCTCCGATCCGTCGTGCACATGATGGAAGGCGGCCTCCCCCCGGAGGACGAGGACGAGTGGCAGCTGAAGGAGCGGATCAAGACGCATCTGTTCCGAAGGGGTGTCGATGAAAAGGGGTTGGTCGTGTTGATCGTCGATGAAGGGCAGAAGATACCCGATTTCTGCCTGGAGATGATGCGGGAGTTTCTCAACTTCGAAACCAACGAATACAAGCTGCTGCAGATCGTGATTTTTGCCCAGCGCGAATTCGAGGCAACGCTTGCGGTACACGCCAATTTCGCCGACCGCATCAGTCTATTCCACCACCTGGGACCGCTGAATTTTGCGGACACCCGGTCCATGATCCGATTCCGGATTCGTGAGTCCAGTCCGGAAGGGCGGCCGCCCTCGCTGTTCACGCCGTTGGCGCTTTGGCGGATATACCGGTGCTCGGGCGGGTATCCCCGAAAAATCGTGAATATCTGCCACCAG
This sequence comes from Desulfobacteraceae bacterium, assembly GCA_022340405.1. Lineage (GTDB taxonomy): Bacteria > Desulfobacterota > Desulfobacteria > Desulfobacterales > JAJDOA01 > JAJDOA01. Next base: position 5,832 of record JAJDOA010000112.1, read on the forward strand.
AGCCTTTTGGCCATGATCATTCAGAATCGCAGGCGTGCCGGGGTTTCCGTGGTCGAAGCCTGCGACCGCCGCAGCACGGCCTCTGCGCGCGGGGAGGGCTCCCGGTGGCTGGCCGGTGCGATCGCCGGAGGCGCTGCCGTGCTGGTTGCCGTTGTGGTGGCCGCCGCCTGGCTGTGGTCGCCGGAATGGATCGACGGCAAGACCGGCGGTGATGCACCCTTGCCGGCCGAGGTTCGCGTCGATTCCCGAAATGCGCCCCTGGCGCCGGAGACCGGAGACGAAGGCTTCCGAAGCACCAGGGCCGGCGGCGGCGATGCCGCCAGCCTTCCCTCGACGCTGTCGCCTCCCGGGCCCGCCCTCGCACTGATGGCACCGGTGCCGCCGGTGACCTACGTGGAAACGCTTTCCCTAGGACCCCGGACGGTTCCGGACGAGGCTCCTTCTGGGATGCTGGGTGTCGTGCGGCTGAAAAAGGGGGAGACGTTGTCATGGATGTGTGTCAAGATCTACGGTGCCTTTGATTCCAGAATCCTTCGCATGCTGCAAAAGGCCAACAGCGGAATGGGCAATCCCAAATCCCTGTCCGTGAATCAGTCGATACGGTTTCCGGCCATCCGAGCCGACGCATCCCCTCCAGACCGACCGGTTTGGTGGCTGCGCCTGGGCAGCACCTCCAGCTTGGGAGAAGCCCTGGAGCAGGTACGGGAGTTTTCTTCTAGAGCCGATCCAGTTCGAATCGTTCCTTACCGGAGTGCCGAATCCGGCTTGCGGTTTGCCGTAATATTCTGGAGGTATTACCATGATGAGGCCGCTGCAAGGAGCGAGGCGGCACGTTTGCACACCCAAACAGGGCAATCGGTTTCACTGCATTCCGAATGGGGGCAGCAGCCCGTGTTCTTTGCCGATCCCTACCGGGGAAGCCTTGGATGAAACGGGTTTATGAACTTTCCCGGGCGAGCGGGTACGTCAGGCGGAGTTTTTGCGGCGCGTGACGGGCAGCCCATGGAACCCAACAAACCCAACGAACCCGGTAAACCCAACGAATTCAAGGAACGACCGTTGTGAGAAGTCGAAAAAAACTCGGAGAGCTGCTGGTGGAGGGCGGACTGCTCGCTCAGGATCAGCTCGAGCAGATCGTCGCCCGCCACAACCGCAAGCAGATGAAGCTGGGAGAATTCCTCGTGCGGGAGGGCATCCTGAGCAGTTCTCAGATTGTCGACCTGATCGCACGCCAGTTGAATATTGAAAAATATCAGCCGGATAAATACCCGATCGATCCGGAAATGGCCAAACTGATCCCTGTGGACGTCGCACAACGCCACCAGGTGGCCCCCCTCAGCAAAAACCGCTATCTTCTCACCATCGCCACGCCCGATCCCATGGACATCCACACCCTGGATACGCTGGAGGTGATGACCAACTTCGAAGTCGAAGCGGTCATCTGCACGGAACAGCAACTGAACCAGCTGATCGGCAGCATATACGGCACCTATTCCGGCATCGGCGGAGTGCTGGAAAACATGGAGGATATGCAGGTCGAACAGGAGGAGGAGACCGAAAGAAGGCTGACGTCCAGCGAGGACGTCGAACTGGACTCTCTTCACGACATGGCCGAGGAAGCGCCGGTGGTGCGTCTGGTCAACTCCATTCTTTCCCAGGCCATCCGCGAGGGCGCCAGCGACGTGCATATCAGTCCCGAAAAGGAGTTTGTGCAGGTGCGATTCCGCGTGGACGGCAAGCTGCACGAAGTCCCGGCTCCTTCCAAGAATATGTTCCTGCTGATCATCTCGCGGTTGAAGATTCTGGCCAATATGGACATCGCGCTTTCCCGCATTCCCCAGGACGGCCGTTTCACCATCCGGATGGACAACAAGGAGATCAACATCCGGGCCTCGACGATTCCGACCATCTACGGTGAAAACATGGTTCTCCGGCTTCTAGACACCAGCAGCGGCGTTTTCTCCCTGCAGCAGATCGGCATGTCCGCGTCCGATCGTAAAAAAGTCGAGCAAACGGTGACAAAGCCCTACGGGATGATCCTGAGCACGGGTCCGACAGGAAGCGGCAAGAGCACCACGGTGTACGCCATGCTGAAAAAAATCAACCAGCCGGACGTGAACATCGTGACCCTTGAAGACCCAGTTGAATACCGCCTCGAAAAAATTCGACAGGTGCAGCTCAACCGAAAGGCAGGAATGACCTTTGCCAGCGGGCTGCGCTCCATCATGCGGCAGGATCCCGACGTGATCATGGTCGGGGAAATCCGCGACACCGAGACGGCGGCCATTGCCGTGCAGGCCGCTCTGACCGGACATCGGGTGCTCAGCACCGTACACACCAACGACGCCGCCGGTGCCATCACCCGATTTGTCGATATGGGGATCGAACCCTTCCTTGTTTCCTCGGTCATGGTGCTGACCATGGCGCAGCGACTGGTTCGGCGCGTATGCGAATACTGCAAAAAGCCATACTCTCCCCCGGCGGATGCGCTGGAGTACTGGGGCATCGATCCGGAAAAGGCGACACTGATGCACGGGACCGGATGCTTCAACTGCATGGACAAGGGATATCGCGGCCGGGTGGGCCTCTACGAGGTGTTGATCATCGACCCGATGGTTCAGGAAATGATACTCAACCGCAACAGCGCGCAGGAAATCACGCGTGCAGCACAGAAGGCCGGAAACCTTACCACTTTGCGGACCGATGCGGCCCAGAAGGTGATGAGCGGGATCACTACGCTGGAAGAGGCCGCTTCCGCGATTATGGCATAGAGCACTTGCCAACAGTGTGTATCGATTGGATGGGTTAATTTCTTTAGGACAGGGTTCCTTCTTGACGGAGTGAAGCTGCACATGCCGACGTACACGTTCCAGGCCATCAACGAAAGCGGCGCCACGGTGAACGAGCAGGTGGAAGCCGAGTCGCTGGAAATGGCCAACAACATCATCATCGGCAGGGGATACATCCCCACACGCGTGACGGAATCGGGTGCCGGGATGCCCGGTGGGTTCGACCTTTCGAATCTGCTCACACGTTTTGCGCGGGTCCGCCCGGCGGACCTGATCCTTTTCACCAAGCAGCTGCGCACGCTGCTGAGGGCGGGTGTTTCCATGCTGAAGCTGCTGGAGGTCCTGGAAGGTCAGACGGAGAGTCCGGCCCTGAGACGGATCATCGGTGAAATATCCTCTGACATCCAACAGGGATCCAGCCTCTACGAAGCCTTTTCCCGGCACCCCAAGGCCTTTTCTCCGCTGTACTGCGGCATGGTGAAGGCGGGGGAAGCCAGCGGGGCATTGCCCGAAGTGCTGGATCGCCTTACCTACATCATCGAGCACGAGCAAAAAATCCGATCGGATGTCAAAGCCGCGCTCCAGTACCCGATCATCGTGATGGTCCTCCTGGGGGGAGCGTTCTTTATTCTGCTGGCATTCGTGATTCCCAAGTTCGTCAACATCTTCACTCGCACGGGGGTGGACATTCCCGTTCCCACACAGATATGCATGTGGATGTACCAGTTTCTCATTCAATACTGGTATTTCCCGCTGACCGGCGCTGTGGTGCTGATCGTCGGACTCGGATACTATTTCCGCACCGAAGCGGGCCGGCTCTGGCGGGACCGTCTTCTGCTGCGCATCCCGGTGGTCGGAACGCTGCTTTCCAAAACCGCCATGTCGCGATTCGCCAGCATTTTCTCGATTCTACAGGCCAGCGGCATTTCGGCCCGGGAGTCGATAAAGATCCTGTCCGGCACCATCGGAAACGCGGCAATTGCCCAGGAATTCGATGGCATCAACGAAAAGCTCTCGGAAGGCCGCGGGATATCGGAACCGTTGCGCCAGACCCGCTATTTCACCCCGATCGTCATCAACATGATCGCCATCGGTGAGGAATCGGGCAATTTGGAGGAAATGCTCAAGGAGATCTCCGAACATTACGATGTGGAGGTCGAGTACGCCATGAAAAAGCTTTCCGATGCCATTGGGCCCGCCCTGACGATCGGGCTGGCCGCCGTGGTTGGATTTTTTGCCCTGGCCATCTTTCTGCCCATGTGGGACCTCACAAAAATGGTCAAATGATGAAAGACATACGTTACAATATCAGCCTGTACGTTATCATTCCGATTATATTTTCCGGTATCGCGCTTCTTTCCATCCTGCTTTCCTACAACATTACCGGCTTCTACATGCGCAAAGGCGCCGATCCGGAGGGGCCGATCATGCTGTGGACCTCTCTGATTCTGGTGTTGTCGGCGGTCATCGGATTGTTGATCGTGCGGATGTTATTGAGTCCGCTGCGGAAATTCGTGGAAGAAACGGAAAAGCTGGGCGTCCTCAAAAGCTTGCCGAAAAACGGGCGCAGCATCGAGAA
>JAJDOA010000115.1 GCA_022340405.1 Desulfobacteraceae bacterium
AAATCGCGGCCCTTGAGCATCGCACGGGGCTGCGTTTCGGAGATCTCGACAACCCCCTGCTGCTCTCGGTGCGAAGCGGTGCGGCCATATCCCAACCCGGGATGATGGACACCTTCCTCAACGTCGGCATCAACGAAGAAATCACCGAACGGCTGGCCTACCGATCCGGAAACGTCTGGTTCGCATGGGACAACTATCGGCGCTTTTTGCAAGGCTACGGTATGGCCTTCGGCCTGGAGCGGGACGACTTTGACGCCATCATCAGCGAGTTCAAGCGGCGGTGGAGCATACCTGTCAAACGGGACTTCACCGGCGGACATATGCGAAAGGTGGCATTGACCTACAAGCGGATGATCGAGGATGCCGGCATCGATATCATCGAGGATCCCTTGGAACAGCTGTTTCTGACCATCAAGCTGGTGTTCTCCTCCTGGGATTCGTCCAAGGCCCGGACGTATCGCAAGATCATGGGCATCTCCGACGATTGGGGGACGGCTGTCACGGTCCAGAGGATGATTTTCGGCAACCTTTCTCAGCAAGCGGGCACGGGCGTCATCTTCACTCACGATCCACGGTGGTCCGCGGACACGCTGCGCCTCTGGGGAGATTTCACCCTCGGCAACCAGGGCGAGGACGTGGTGGCGGGCCTGGTCACCACGCTTCCCATTTCCATCTTTCAGCAGGACACCGAAATGCGCGACACCGACATCACACTGGAGTCGCATTTTCCTGAAATCTACCGGGAACTGGAAAATTGGGCGGTCTTTCTCATCGAGGAGAAAGGGTGGACGCCCCAGGAGATGGAGTTCACTTTCGAAAGTCCCCGAAAGGAGGGTCTGCGCCTGCTGCAGACGCGCGACATGGCCATTCGGGAGCGGAAAAAGGTGCACACCTTCGATTTGGAGGGGGTGGACGGCAACCTGCTGCTGGGCAACGGCATCGGCGTCAGCGGAGGTGCGCTGAGCGGCCGCCTGGTGTTCAGCCTCGAGGACATCGATACCTGGAGGCGACGTGCACCGGACACGCCAATGGTGCTGGTTCGTGGAGACACCGTTCCCGAGGACATCCGGGAGATTTTTGCAGCGGATGCACTTCTCACGGCGCGGGGAGGCGTGACCTCCCACGCCGCCGTTGTGGCCCACCGCCTCGAGAAGACTTGCGTGGTGGGCTGCAGCAACCTGGTGGTCAACGAGAAGAAGAAAACCTGCCACTTCAACGGACATCGATTGGGGGCCGGTGACACCATCAGCATCGACGGGCAGGAGGGATCGGTCTATCAGGGCATGATCGCCACCAAAGAGAGCTGACAGGAGAGTACCGAGGGAAGCCTGGAAAGGAGGGATCAAAAATGAGCATGGGGAACGGAAACGTCCAGACGCTGGGTATCAACGGTCTCGGTAGAATTGGAAAACTCAGCCTCTGGCACCACGTGGGCAGAAAAGCGTTTGACGAAGTCGTCGTCAATATCGGTCGGAAGGCCGGCGGGTCGCTGGTGGATATCGCCCACTACCTGGAACGGGATTCCACCTACGGTTCGCTGCACGGATTCCTCCACGGGTGCAGCCTGGTCAACGGGTGCAGCATCGGATCGGCGATCAGCGATGTGGACGACGAATCCGGCACCCTGACCGTAAACGGCGTAAAGGTGCGCATCCTGCGGGAACACCGCAACCCCCTCGAAATCCGGTGGCGGCAACACGGTGTGCGCCTGGTGGTGGACACCACCGGCTGCTTCCTGGATCCCACCTTGCCCGCCGACCACCCGTCCGGCTCGATTCGTGGGCACCTGGAGGCCGGCGCGGAAAAGGTGATCGCCTCGGCCCCCTTCAAGATCAAAAATGAGGAGAGTTCCGTTCCGGAAGACGCCGTCACAACGGTCATGGGTATCAACGACAGCGACTACGATCCCCGACGCCACCGCATCGTCTCCAACGCTTCCTGCACCACGACCTGCCTTGCCCACATGATGAAACCGCTGATCAACGCCTTCGGGGCCCCACGGATTCTATCCGCATCCATGGCGACGGTGCATGCCTCCACCGGCTCCCAAGCGGTATTGGATCGTCTGCCCAAAAGCGGAAAGACCGATCTGCGAAAAAACCGCAGCATCATGAACAACATCATCCTCACCTCCACGGGTGCTGCGCGCGCGTTGCGGCTGGTGATTCCCGAGATGGAGGAGATCGGCTTCATTGCCGAATCGGTCCGTGTGCCGGTGGCCACGGGTTCGTTGATCATCCTCGTGGTCAATCTGGGAGAAGAGGTGCCGGGAATGTTCACTCGCAGAGAACAGATCAACGAAATCTACGAGCAGGCAGCCGAGCTGGATCCCAACGGATATCTGCACTACAGCGAGAAGCAAAACGTATCCGCCGACATTGTCGGCCTGCCCCGGGCCGCTGCCATTATCGAGGGACACGAGACCCACACCCGGACCGGAGAGATGAAAATCGAATTGGACCGGGTCCCCGGCATCGATCAGCAGGTGGTCCGGGCGCTGAAGGTGCCCCGCATCCAGATGCCGGTCACCCAGGCGGTGATCTACGGATGGTACGACAACGAGATGGGCAGCTACGTGAACATGCTTGGGGACCGAACGGTATCCGTTTCCGAGAGCATGTGAAGCCAACCGCGATGGATGGCGGCTACTGAAAGCATCTGCCGCTACAGAACGTCGGTGACCAGAAGTGTCAGGTCGTCGAACGCACCGGCATCTCCCTGAAAGGCTTCCACCTCGGCGACGATGCGCTGCACCAAGTCGGGCGCCTCCCGATCCATGCTGTCTATCAGCAACGCTTCCAAACGATTCGTTCCGTACTGCTCGCCCTCCACGGTCGTGGCGTCGGTGACACCGTCGCTAAACAAGACGAGACGGTCTCCCTTCTCCAGCCGGATTTTGTACTCGGGCAGTTGGAGGCCCTCCCACATGCCCAGAAAGCGGCCTTCTCCCATCAGCCGCTCCAAAGTCTTTTTCGACCGGACCCAGTAGGGGGCGTCGTGGCCGGCGCGGACATAAGTGAGCTCCCTTTTCCGGCGGTTGAGCACGCCGTAGAAAGCCGTGACGAAAACATTGAAAGAATGCGCCACGTCCATCATGGACATATGGACCGCCTCGGCCACCGTGGAAGGAGACAGCGACCGGCGGCCTTCGGTGTAGAACAACGTGCGGGTGACGGCCATGAACATGGCCGCTTGGATCCCCTTGTCGGCCACATCGGCCACCAGCAGCCCGACGTGACGATCGTCGAGCTGGATGACGTCGAAGAGATCGCCGCCGACCTTGTGGGCCGGCTTCAGGTATCCGGCAAAGCGGTAATCGGGATATTGGGGAAGCTCCCCGGGAAGGAGGCTGCGCTGCAGCTCGGCGGCAAGCTCCAGTTCGCGCTCCAGGCGCTGCTTGTCCACGAGTTTCGCCTGCGCCACTTGCAGATCTTCATAGGCCTTCTTCAGGGCGACATTCTTCTTTCGTAGATCTTGAATGGCTATCTCGTCGATGTGACGGAGGTTTTTCAGCACCCGTTTGATCAGATCATAGGCTACGGAGGGGCTCTCCCGAACCAGTTCCTCGAAGATGTCCTTGGTGATCTCCAGGACGGCCGAGTCGTTCAGAGTCGTGCAGGAGAACATCCGGGGGGTTTCGTCCAGCAGGCTCATCTCCCCGAAGTATTCGTTGGGACCCATCGTGCCGATGACCCGCGACTTGCCGTTTTCCAACCGCTGCGTGGTGACGACGCTTCCGTCTACGATGATGTAAAATTTGTCTTCGACGACCCCCTGCCGGCACAATTCGGTGCCCTTGGGGTAGTTCTGCAGGCGAGCGACCTTGCGGAGGACGTTCAGGGATTTCTCGTCGATAGCATCGAAAGCGCTTTTCAGAACTTTTGTATAACCGGTTTCCATTTCATAACCTCTGCCGTACCCGCAAAGCACGATCTCGGGCCGGCCTGCGAGGGGGATTGTTTCGACTTTCCAGCCAACGATGGACCGGGGGCTGGCACCTGCAGGGTCCTATCCCGCGTCTGTTTCGCTGTCTCCGGCTGGAGTTCCGTCTGTCCGGACCTCCAGTGTCAATATGTTGGAATCGCCCTGCCGCCTCTGGTCCATTGCGTCGGTCATCTGGCGGATCAGGAAAATCCCCAAGCCGCCCACCTTTCGCTCCTCCACTCCCAGGGAAAGGTCCGGAGCCCTGGCGCCGGTCAGATCGAATGCGGTACCCCAGTCCGTAATTTCGATGGACAGCCGGTTGCGGCCTTCGCGTCGGAGTTCCACCACCACATCGCCCGGGCTTTCGGGGTAGGCGTGGCGAAAGACGTTCACCAGGGCCTCCTCCAACGCCAGCTGGATACGTCCGATGATGTCTTCGCCGACGCCTTTTTCTCGGGCACTTTCCGAAACGCCGTCGATGAATGCCGACAGATTTTCCAGGCGGGCCGGAAGCCGTCTGCAAAACCATACGACGGTCTTGGTGTCACACCTGCTCAAGGGCGGCTTCCTCGGTGTCAAACGATTTGAAAATACTTAAAAAACCGGACATTTCAAAGATATCCTTCACCGAGCCCTGCAGTCCGGCCAGCAACAGGTCCCCCTGCCGCGCCTTGAGGTCCTTGGCTGCCTGCAGCACCACGCGCAGCCCGGCGCTGCTAATGTAGCCCAGTTCGGCCATATTCAGGACCAAAATGTTCCGGTTTTCCCCCATGGATTCTTCTACACACTGTTCCAGCATCGGTGCCGTCGTAGCGTCGATTCGCCCGGCCACGGCAATCACGACGGCCGATTCTTCTTCTCTGGTGGTCAGTTTCATGATGGCACCCCTTGTTTTGGCATTTCTTTCCCCCCCATCCGGACGCCCCCCTCACCGACCACCGGACGCACATCATTTTTTCTTCAGGTGATCGTAGGCGCCGTCCCAGTCGTCCCCGGGCGGATTCTCCCTGAATTTCCGGCAGCGCTCGGCCATGACGGCCGAGGGGCCGGTCCTGTCGCCAATGCTCTCGGCTTTGCGGAACAGCGCTTCGGCGCCCTCCCAACGGCGGGCGCGATACTGTCCCAGCGCCTCTGCATAACACTCCATCGCCGCCCGGCGATCCGGATCCAGCGGGTCCTCTCCGTCGCCGAGCAGCTCATAGACGGCCACGGACTGTTGCCTTCCCTTCACCCGCACCCGGTCCACCTCCCGGAGGCGGAAATCGTCGGCAACACTCTCCGCGGTGGTCTCGCCCACAAGTATTTCCGTCCGGTACGCCGTGTTGAGGCCTTCCAGCCGCGATCCGAGATTCACCTGATCCCCCACGACACCGTAGGAGAAGCGGTGGGGAGATCCCAGGTTCCCCACGAGCATGGGGCCGGTGTTGACACCGATGCGGGCATGCAAGGCCGGCCGGCCCCTCTTCGGCCAGGTTCTGCGCATTTGGGCCAGACGCCGGCTCATGGCCAGCGCTGTTCGGCAGGCGCGCACGGCGTGGTCGGGCTGGTGAATCGGCGCTCCGAAGATGGCCATGAGTTCATCGCCGACATACTCCTTGAGGGTCCCCTCCCAGGCGAATACCTCCGCGGTCATTTCCGAAAAATAGTCGCTCAGCAGGGTGACCATCTCCCGAGGAGAGTGCTTTTCGGCAATGCTGGTGAATCCCACGAGATCGGAAAAGAGAACGGTCAACTCCTTTTCCTCGCCGCCGAGCTTCAGGCTTTGGGGGTCCCGGGCAATGATCTCCGACACCGAGGGAGGCACATATCGCGTGAATGCACTGTGCAGATAGTGCATGTACGTCACGTCCTCGATGGTGAGCAGAATGCCGCAAATCTCCTGTTCATCGTCGCGAAGAGGATGAAAGTAGAAATTGCCGACGATTTTGTGCTCGGAGGCCAACTGGAGACGCTTGGCGTCCATGTGAAACGGGGCCCCCTCCTCCATGGCCTGCCGGATCTTGTCCGCCGCATCCGAGCGGCTTCCGAACAGCTCCACCAGGGGTCTTCCCATGAATTCCTGGGCCGCGCATCCGAGGATGTCCTCGGCTGCGTGGTTGACGGTGCGGATGCGGCCGCTGCGGTCCGTTCCCAGCAGGGCAACCGGCAGGGTGGACAGCAAGGCCTTTTGGTAGAGATGAAGATCGATGATTTTTTTGGCCTGATCCACGGCCAGCTGCTGCAGGCGCTGGTGAAAGTCCTCCAGCGGGTCCGATGCATCCTTCGGTGTCGGTGCCTGCGCCTGCGCTTTCTTCGCCGTCGGTTTTTCGCGCACGGATGTCGCCCCTCCGGTCTATACGGATGACGGAGAAGGGGAGGACAGGCGTTTTCTCAAATCCTCCTTGTCGATCGTCTTGCTCAACGCCTCCTCCTTTAACACCTTTCTGCGGCGGACCAATTTCTCCAGCTCCTGGTTGAGCAACCGGTTCCCAGCGTCCTTTCCGGTTTGCATATAGGATGCGATCTGATTGTATTTTTCTTCCCGGATCAGGTTGGTGACGGCAACGTTGGAGACGAGAATCTCCAGAGCGGCTGTGCGCCCTCCGCCTACGGTGCGGCACAGGGTCTGGGCGATGACACCCCGAAGCGAGTCCGCCAGCGAGGAGCGGATCTGGTTTTGCTGGTCCGGTGGGAAGGCGTCGATCAGCCGTGTCATGGTGCTGATGGCCGTGGAGGTGTGGAGGGTTCCGAAAACCAGGTGGCCCGTGTTGGCTGTTTCCAGCGCCAGCGACATGGTCTCCCGATCCCGCATCTCACCCACCAGGATGATGTCCGGATCCTCACGCAGGGCCGCCCGCAGTGCGTGGGCATACCCTACCGCGTGCTGGCCGATTTCCCGCTGGTTGATCAGCGACGGATCGCTGACATGGAGAAACTCGATGGGGTCCTACATGGTGATGATGCAGAAATAGCGAAAAAAGCTCCAATCGTCAAGGCGCTGTGCGCTCTGAATTCCGAGATCTTCCTTTATCATGGCATGGGATCCCCGACCCTTCTTGTCCGGTTGTCCGGCACTGCGCACTATGGCGGCGCAGCCTCCAGCATCATATACCGGGCCAGACGGACGAATTCATCCACCGACAGGGTCTCCGCCCTTCTGCCGGGGTCGATGCCGCTGGACTCGAGGAAGCGGCGGGCGGCCTCCGGCGTTATGTGAAAATCGCTCGCCGTCAGGGCGTTCTTCAAGGTCTTGCGCCGTTTGGAGAAGGCGGCCCGCACCACCCGGAACAGATGGGGTTCGAACAGGGCGTCGGAGGGGTCGGGTGCACGGAACCGGAACGAAAGCACCTGGGAGTCGATCTTCGGTCGGGGATAAAAAAGGGAGGCGGGGACATTGGCCACTTTGTGCGTGGTGGCGGCATATTGTGCCAGTACGGACAGCCGGCCGTAGATCTTTCCGCCTGGGGAGGCAGTGATCCGCTCGGCCATTTCCTTTTGAAACATGAGAACGGCCCGATCCAGTAAGGCACGGTGTTCGATAAGTCGTATGACGATCTGGGAGGAAATGTTGTAGGGGAGGTTGCCAGCGACGACGAGAGGCGCACGGGAACGTTTTCGAACGGCATTGAAATCGAGTCGTAAAATGTCCTCCTGCAGGATGGTTACGTTGGTGAGACCGGCTGCCGTCAGTTCGGTGTGCAGCAGTCCGACGAGGCGCCGGTCGTTTTCCACGGCAACCACCTCGTCCGCACGGCGCGCCAATGCCACGGTCAATGCGCCAAGGCCGGAGCCGATTTCCACCACCAGCTCACCGGCTTCCGGCGCGCAGCTTTCGGCGATCCATTCGGCTGTCTCGGGGCGGGCCAGAAAATGCTGTCCCGCCTCCTTGCGGGCGCGGAGGTTCCAGGCTTTCAGCAGGGTGCTCGGCGAAGTCATGGGTTTTCACTTTCGGTCTGGACCGGATTCCGTCTTATGCTTTTTCCAACCCGGATGTTGAAGCCTGAAGCGGAAGCTATCACGGTAGCCCGGCCTTTTTCAATCGGGTCTTTGTCTTCGACTTTCCTTGACTTTTCTATGTTTTTCCTCAATGCTTGCCGTGGTCGAGGGCTGGGTCGAAAAGGTTGCGGTCTTTTCCCGAACGACCCTGGACAGCACCGCTTATCCGGAGGAGGGTATCATGACGAGGAGAAAAGGAAAATCGATCAGTTTCGACGCAATGGTCAAGTTCTTTCTGCACAACTACAACATCCCCACCCGAAAGGACATCGACCGCATCGCCGCACGGTTGGACCGGTTGGAGAGCATGATCCAATCGACGGCGGCCCCCCGCCGAACCAGGAAAGCCGGCTCGCGGAAGGCAGGCGTCAAACCTTCCGGCGTCATCGGTTCCGCCACCGACCAGGTTTTCGAGGTAATTCAAAGCATGAAGCAAGGCGCTGGTGTCAGCGACATCCAAGCCGTAACGGGGTTCGACACGAAGAAGATTCGAAACATCCTCTACCGGCTGCACAAAAACGACAAGATCCGTCGCCCGGAGCGGGGACTGTACAGGGCCGTGTCCTAAAAGCGGCTCCTGGCAGATGTCCGAGGTCGGATGCCCGATGTCACAGGGTCGGATGGATCGCGGAGCGGTGGGGACGGTAACGGACGGAGATCCTTAACCTCAAATGCTGCCTACCCGCCGACATCCGGCATTGGACATCGGGCGGCGGGCTTTTTGACGCAAAGCCAAACGACCACCGCAAATCAGACAAACCAAACGAAACCGACCAACGAGATCAATCCGACAAACCCAACCGCTTCGTTGCAGCGCGGGCGGCCAGCGATATACCAGGAGTTTTCATGAACCAGCCCACCGACCCCCTCAATCCCGACATCCGGCCTGGCGCAACCATCCACGGATTCCGCATTGAGCGTTCCGCTGCGGTGGAGGAGCTCAATCTCTTCTGCCACGAACTGAAACACATCGCCACAGGCGCCCGCTATTTTCACCTTAGCAAAGAAGACCGGGAAAACACCTTCGCCGTCGCGTTCAAGACCGTTCCGCGGGACTCCACCGGCGTGGCCCACATTCTGGAGCATACGGTCCTGTGCGGTTCCGCCCGGTACCCGGTGCGTGATCCCTTCTTTTCCATGATGCGGCGAAGCCTGAGCACCTTCATGAATGCCTTCACGGCGTCGGATTGGACCCTTTACCCTTTCTCCACGGAGAACCGGAAGGATTTCTACAATCTTTTGGACGTCTATCTGGACGCAAGCTTTTTCCCGCGACTGGACGCCTTGAGCTTCAAACAAGAGGGGCATCGGCTCGAGTTCGATGAGCCGGATGCCCGCTTGGTCTACAAGGGCGTGGTCTACAACGAAATGAAGGGAGCCATGTCTTCTCCGGATCAGGTCATGGTCCGATCGCTGATGCGGGCCCTGTATCCGGATACCACCTACCATTACAATTCCGGCGGCGACCCGGACGAGATCCCGCAGTTGACCCATCGGCAGTTGAAGGCGTTCCATCGGATTCATTACCACCCCAGCAACGCGTTTTTCTACACCTACGGCGATCTCCCGCTGGCCGACCATCTGGCGGCTGTCGAACGGACCGTGCTGCGGCATTTCACACGCATCGATCCGGAAACCGACGTTCCGTCCCAGCCCCGATGGGATCAGCCCCGGCAGGCGCAGTCCTCCTACCCGCTGAGCCGGGCGGAAAACCCGGAAAAGAAGTGCCAGGCATGCACCGCATGGCTGAACAGCGACATCCGGGATACCTTCGCCGTGCTGGCCATGAGCGTTCTGGGTCAGGTGTTGCTGGGGAACTCCGCCTCCCCTCTGCGAAAGGCATTGATCGATTCGGGCATCGGCTCGGCGCTGTCGGACGGAAGCGGGTACGACGCTGACAACAGGGACACCCTTTTCGCCTGCGGCCTCAAGGACGTGAAGGCTTCCGACGCCGAAACGGTAGAGGCCATCGTGTTCGACACGTTGAGGGCATTGGCCGATGGTGGGATCGACGCTTCTTTGGTGGAATCCGCTCTGCATCAAATCGAATTTCACCGCAAAGAGGTCACGAACGTTCCCTACCCTTACGGGATCAAACTGCTCGTTTCCCTGACCGGCTGCTGGATCCACGGAGGGGACCCCGTCCGACTTCTCGACATCGACACCGACATCCGTCGCCTGAGAGAGGAGATGAGCAACGGCGGTTTTTTCGAATCCCTCATTCGATCGGAGTTGCTGGATAATCCCCACCAGGTGCGATTTGTGCTGACCCCGGACACCGAAATGGCCGAGAGGGATCGACAGCGGGTGGAGTCCCGGTTGGAGCAGGTGCGCAAGGACCTGAGTGAGACGGAAGCCGAGGAGATTCGAAGGGATGCGGAGGCGCTGCGCCGCCTGCAGGAGACCCAGGAGGACGTTTCCTGCCTGCCGACCCTGGAGTTGTCCGACATTCCCCCTTCCGTCAAGAGTATCCGCACCGCTCGGCCGGACCGGCCGACGCCCGCCCTGTGCTTCAAGCAGCCGACGGCGGGAATCTTCTATTTTTCCTCCGCGGCCGGCGTGCACCGGTTGTCCTCCGAGCATCTGCCGCTGGTTCCTTTTTTCTGTCATGCAGCCACCAAAATGGGAACCCGGGACCGGGATTACGTGGATCTGGCCCGAAGCATCGATGCCCACACCGGAGGCCTCGCCATGGGGGCAGCCGTACGAAATCGTTTCGATGCGGACGGCCGCTGCATGCCGTTCGTTTCTTTCAACGGTAAATGCCTGACCCGAAACCGTTCACGGCTTTTCGCGCTCATGGAGGAATTGGCGTGCCGGTTCCGATTCGCCGACAACAGCCGCTTGAAGAGCCTCCTGCTGGAATATCGCGCCGGACTGGAAGCGATGGTCGTTCACCAGGGTCATCGACTGGCGATATCATCGGCCTCCCGCAACAGCTCCCCCGCGGGAATGATTGGTGAGATGTGGCAAGGGGTGCACCATTTGGTGCGGATCAAAAAATTGTGCGAAGATCTGAGCGAGGCGGCCCTGACGGATCTGTCCCGGCAGCTTTCCGAAATGGCCGGTGTGCTGTTCGCCCCCGGTAGCCTCTGCGCTTTGTTGATCGGAGAGGCGGCGGATGTCGACGCCGCCGTCGCCGAGATGACCGACCACAGTGATTTGGCCGCACTACTGGCCGATCCCGTGGGGCCGCAGCATCTGCAGACGCCGGGGTTGTCATTCGCGGAGGAAGATCCCCGCGACGGTTGGATCACATCCTCTTCGGTGTCGTTTGTGGCCAGCGTCTTTCCCGCCGTCCGTCTGGGGCACCCGGATGCGCCGGCCCTTTCGGTGCTGGCCAAGCTGCTGCGCTCGCTTTATCTGCATCGTGAGATCCGAGAGAAGGGAGGCGCTTATGGCGGCTTCGCTGTCTACAGCCCCGAAACGGGCGTTTTCTCCTTCGGTTCCTACCGGGATCCACACATCGTCGAGACGCTTCTTGTGTACGACAACGCCGAATCGTTCATGAGAGATGGAAGCTTTACCGATCAAGACGTCAAGGAAGCGATTTTGCAGGAGTGCTCCGATCTCGACAAACCGGATCCTCCCGGCCAGGCCGCCCGGAAGGCTTTTTACAGAAGGCTCATCGGCCTGACGGACGAGATGCGCGCTGCCTTCAAGGCCGATATTCTTTCCCTCACCCGGGACCGCCTCGTCGAGGCGGCCGAAACCTACCTGAGCGCAAGCCGCTGCCGCGGTATCGCCGTGATCTCCGGTGAAGATCTGCTGAAGGAAGCCAACCGGAAGATGGGAAAGAATCCACTTCGGCTCTACCGCATCTGACCCCACCTCCTACCTCCCCACGAACCCAGCCATCCAGGTGCTCAGCGGCGGAAAGAAGGTGATGATCAGCAAATCCAAGAGCAGAACGGCCAAAAAGGGTAGGATGCGCCGACTTACGGGACCGATTCCGTCGCCGGAGATGGAGCAGGCCACGATCAGACAGATGCCCATCGGCGGCGTCAACATACCGATGGCCAGATTGGTGATCACCACTACCCCCAGGTGCACAGGGTCGATGCCGAGCCCCGGTACCATAGCGGTGATCATGGGTACCAGCAGAATCAGGGCGGCCGTGGTTTCCACAAAGGTTCCTGCGACCAGCAGCATGGCGTTGATGAGCAGCAGCAACCCGACCGGATCGTTCGTCAGCTGCAGCAGCGCCCCGGCCAGACGCTCGGGAACGCTTTCGATGGCCGCGATCCAGCTGAACACCGATGCCGTCGCGATGATGAACATGACAATGGATGCGGTCACCGCGCCTCGCACGAACAGATCGAAGAGATCGGCGGCGGTGATTTCGTGATAGACGAGCATTCCTACGCCCAGGGCGTAGACAACGGCCACGGCCGCGGATTCCGTGGCGGTGAAGATGCCGAAAAGGATCCCTCCCAGAATGATCAGCGGTGCGCCCAAGGCCAGCACGGCGCGGCGGAAGGTGCGCAGGACCTCCTGCCAGGAGAAACAGGCGGCGGCGGCGTAGCCCCTTCGGTGAGAGATGGCTGTGGCTGCGGCGATGAGGGATATGCCGATGAGGATGCCGGGCAGAATGCCGGCCGCGAAAAGCTTTCCGATGGACGCGCCGGTGAGAAATCCGAAAATGATCATCGGGATGGAGGGTGGGATGATGACCCCGATGGACCCTCCTGATGCCTGTACTGCTGCAGCGAAGTCGGAATCGTAGCCGGAGCGTTTCATCGCGGGTATGAGGATTGCGCCGACGGCTGCGGCGTCGGCCGCCGCGGAGCCGGAGATACCGGCGAAAAACATCGCCGACACAATGGTGACGGCGGCCAGCCCTCCGGGAAGCCAGCCCACGAGAGCATTGGCAAAATCGATCATGCGCCGGCTGATGCCTCCGGCCTCCATGATCACCCCGGCGAACATGAACAGCGGCACCGCCATCAGATGAAAGGAATCGATCCCCCCGAACATCCGCTGAATCACCATCATCAGGGAAAAATCTCCCTGCACAAGGATCGCGAGGATCGATGCCGCGCCGATGGCAATGGCGATGGGCGTTCGGACGGCAAAAAGCACGGCCAGTGATATCAGAAGAACCTCAGTGGTCACGGCGGGTTCCCGTTGCGGCGGCAATCAGGCGCGGAAGGGCGTGCAGCGTGAGGACCAGTCCGGACACCGGTACGATGCCGAACACGATCCACTTGGGCAGATTCAGCGCCGGTGTGATTTGCAGTCGAACAAAGTAGGCGAACCGCCACCCGTAGACCACCATCACCAAAAACAACAACAACGAAGCGGAGTGCACCACGATGTCCGCTGCCTGTCGCAGGGCCGGAGGGCTGCGGTGGTAGAGGACGTCTACCCCCGGATGGAGCCGACGGAAATAGGCGACAGTGGCTCCCAGGAAGGTCAGCCACACGAGAAAAAACCGCGCCAGCTCCTCCGACCAGAACAGCGACTGGTTCAGACCGTAGCGGAACAGGACTTGCAGCGCCACCACGAACGCCATGGAGGCGCCCAGACCGAACAGCAGCATTTCAATCGTCCGGTTTACCCGGTTGCTGATCTTTTCCAGAACTGTGGGATCGGGGCTCATGGTTCAGGGGTTTCCGGCTGTTGGCCAGTGCTCGGTGCCATGAGGCGCACAGTCGCCGTCATCCCCCTTGCCGAGGCGCCCCCCTGCGGCGAAGCGGGCGCCTCTTTCCACCGCACTCCACGGTTCACGGGGGGGGCACTGCCGAACGGCGACGCCGTGCCCGAGGGCCGCATTGAAGGTCAGCGTGTCGCCTCCAGGATCCTTTCCAGCAGGTCACGGACCCGCGGATCGGAGAACAGCTCCATGTTCTTCATATCGGAGACCCGCTCCCGGAACGCTCCCAGGTCGGGATCTTCCACGACCTGCATTCCCATCTGTTTTAGATAGCGCAAGCGCTCGGCGTCTTTGTCCCGGTTTTCCTTCCGCTGAAATACGGCGGCCTCATAAACGGCATCATGGATCATCTTCTGCATTTCCGGTGCCAGCGTCTTCCACCAGGAAAGGGAAGCCACGTCGATGTGGGGTGAATAGACATGGCGGGTCAGGGACATGTACTTTTGAATTTCGTAGAACTTGTACACCTCCATCACCCACAGCGGATTTTCCTGGCCGTCGATCACGCCTTGTTCCAGCTCGGTGTAGATGGGCCAGGGCATGGGTGTGGGGTTGGCGCCCAGCATCTGCCAGATGGACTTGTGGAGGGCCGACGACATGACCCGTATTTTCAGGCCTTTCACATCCTCCGGCGATCGCACCGGCCGACGGTTGTTGGTGAGGTTTCGAAAACCGTTCTCCGAAAAGCAGAGTCCCTTGAAACCCGAACCTTCGAGGCTCTTCAGGATCTCGGTGCCCAACGGACCGTCCAAAATCGCATCGGCCTGCTCGTTGTCTCTGAAGAGGAAGGGATAGTTGACCACCCTTACAATGGGATCGAATTGATCGAAGGGGCCGGCTGTGATGATTCCCATCTGGATGGTGCCCATCTGGAGCTGTTGGAGGATTTCGGTCTCGTTGCCGATGGACTTGGAGTGAAAAATCCGGACGGTGATGTCGCCTCCGGACCGGCTTTCGATCAGAGACTTGAACTTTTCGGCGACGATGTTCTGTGCGGATCCGGGTTTGGTCACCACGCCGAGCTTGATCTGGACGGCGGCCCGGACCGGAGCGGCCAGGACCAGCACCACCAGCGCCAGTGTCAGAGTGAATCGGTACGGCGGCATCCTCATTTTTCTCTGCTCCTCTCATGCACCCGCTGTCGGGTTCAGTGTCGGGTTGTTTCCGAACAAGAAGTCTCCGCAGGCCCTTTGCAGCTACTTCCGCCTTATTCGGAGGGCCTCCCGGTGCAAGCTTCGGGCGGTTGAACCCATTCGGATCGCTCTCCAGCAAGCCCGAAGAATATTCGGTTATCAGATTATGCCCTGGGAATCAAACCATGCCGCCCGGATAGCCTGCCGTGCCTCGCTCGATGGGTCGGAACGGAATTCGATACGGGACAAGGGTGTTGACGCGGGCCGGGCATTGATATATGCAATCACGTTTAATCCTGCGTGCATCGCAACGCCGCTGCGCCGGTCATGGGAGGAGGCATTCCATAGACCGCAACGCAGGGACGGAAGGGAAATCGGTCCTGATGATACAGTTGATTCGAGGATTCCGCGATATCCTTCCCGGTGAGGTCGAGGTGTGGCAGCACATCGAAGAAGTGGCCACCGGGCTGTTCGACGATTTCGGTTTCAAGGAAATCCGCATCCCCATCATGGAGAAAACGGAGTTGTTCGCCCGCAGTATCGGCGAGGACACCGATATCGTCGAGAAGGAGATGTACACATTCCCCGACCGGAAGGGAGATCTGCTGACCCTCCGGCCGGAGGCGACCGCTGCGGTGGTGCGCTCCTACATCCAGCACAAGATGTACGCCCAGGATCCGGTCCGGAAGTTTTTCACCATCGGTCCCATGTTCCGGCGTGAGAGGCCCCAGAAGGGGCGCTACCGTCAGTTTTACCAGATCAACGCCGAAGTTTTCGGCATCGGATCCGCGCTGGTGGACGCCCAACTCATCCATATGTTGATCCACCTCTGCAAACGCCTCAACGTAGCCGATGTGATACCGCATATCAACTCGCTGGGCTGTCCGGATTGCCGCACGGCCTTCAAGGCGGCGCTTTCGGCGTTTCTGGAGAACGTCAGCGGTGTTCTATGCGAGGACTGCCAGCGCCGGCGGCACAGAAACCCGCTGCGTGCGCTCGACTGCAAGGTGCCCACCTGCAGAGAAGCGCTCACCGAGGCGCCCTCCCTCACCGCATTTCTGGATCGGGAGTGCCGGGCCGAATTCGATCTGTTGCAGGAATCGTTGACTCGACTCGGGTTGGACTATGTCCTCGACAAGCGGTTGGTTCGGGGTCTGGACTATTACAGCCGCGCCACTTTCGAGATCCAGACAGGGGCTCTCGGCGCCCAAAGCGCAGTTGCCGGCGGCGGCCGATATGATGGACTGGTCAAGGCGTTGGGCGGTCCCGACATTCCGGCCACCGGCTTTGCGATCGGCTTCGACCGGCTGGCCGAGTTGGTCGGACTGGAGCGGGAGGGACTTGTCCGGCGTCCGAAGCTGTTCATCGCGGCACTCGGCGAACGAAGCCGGATGTTGGCCTTCGAGTGGATGAACGCTTTGGGATTGGCCGGCGTGCAAGCGGAAATGGACCACGAGGGGCGCAGTCTGAAAAGCCAGATGAAGCGGGCCGATCGCCTGGGCGCGGCTTTCGTGCTGATGGTGGGAGAAGAGGAGCTCGAGCGGGGAGAAGTCCTGCTGCGCGATATGACCCAGAGCGAGCAGGAGAGTATTCCCCTGGCCGATGTGCTGGAGCGCCTGCAGTCGCTTCCGGCTTCCTGAGGAGCACCGGCAAAACGAACACGCACGAGCAGGAGGCCGTATCCGATCCGCCTTACGGTGAGCCCTGCATTTTCCGGAAAGGAGAAATGGCCTTGACCGATCCCATCGGTACCATGCGAAGGACCCATCACTGCTGTGAGCTGAGGGCCGAAAACGTTGGGGAGGAAGTGGTTCTCATGGATTGGATCCAGCGCCGCCGAGACCACGGCGGCGTGATTTTCGTGGACCTGCGAGACCGGGAAGGTCTGACCCAGGTTGTCTTCAATCCCGAAGTCAGCCCGGAGGTCCACGAAAAGGCTCACGTGCTGCGAGGCGAGTATGTCATCGGTGTACGGGGCAAGGTGGAGCGACGCCTGGAGGGCATGGCCAATCCCAAACTGGCCACCGGGGATATCGAGGTCTTCGCCACCGAACTGCGCATTTTCAATGCCGCCATGACACCGGCCTTCCCCATCGAAGACAATGTAGACGTTTCGGAAAACATCCGCCTGCAGTACCGTCATTTGGATTTGCGGCGACCGCAGATCCAGAAAAATATCATCCGGCGACACCGGGCTGCCGAGGTTATCCGGAACTACCTGAACGGCCAAGGATTCCTCGATATCGAAACCCCTTTTCTCACCCGCAGCACGCCCGAAGGCGCCCGGGACTATTTGGTGCCCAGCCGCGTCAACCCCGGCCATTTCTACGCCCTTCCGCAGTCGCCGCAACTGTTCAAGCAGCTGTTGATGATTGCCGGATACGACCGCTACTATCAGATCGTCCGCTGCTTCCGTGACGAAGACCTGCGAGCCGACCGTCAGCCCGAGTTCACCCAGGTGGATCTGGAGATGTCCTTCGTTGGAGAAGAGGACGTCATGTCTGTGGCCGAGGAGATGATGCAGCGACTTTTCCAGGAGCTGCTGGACCGCCGGATGGAAATTCCTTTCCCCCGGCTCACCTATGCCGAGGCCGTCGACCGCTTCGGACTGGACAAGCCAGACACCCGCTTCGGACTGGAATTGTCCGACATTTCCGACATCGTGGCGGATGCCGGTTTCAAGGTGTTCGCCTCGGTGGTGGCCAAGGGCGGAATCGTCAAGGCGCTCAATGCGAAGGGATGTTCCGATTTCACCCGAAAGGAGATCGACGATCTCGCCGATTTCGTGGCCGTATATCGTGCCAAGGGGTTGGCCTGGATCAAGGTGCGCGAGGACGGATGGCAGTCGCCCATCGCCAAATTCTTCAGCGTAGAGGAAAAAGCGGCGCTTTCCGAGCGCATCGACATGTCGCCCGGCGACCTGGTCTTCTTCGTGGCCGACCGGCCCGAAGTGGCCAACGAATCATTGGGGCAGTTGCGCAACCACCTGGGGCGCCGGCTGGGCCTCATCGAGTCCGGCACCTTTCAGTTCGTCTGGATCACGGAGTTTCCGCTGCTCGAATACGACGAAAACGAACGGCGCTACCAGGCCCTGCACCACCCCTTCACCGCCCCCGTGGAAGAGGACCTGCATCTCTTGGAGAAGGATCCCACTCGTGTGCGGTCGCGCGCCTATGACCTGGTGCTCAACGGTTCCGAGATCGGAGGGGGCAGCATCCGCGTGCACCGGACGGATCTGCAGAAACGGCTGTTCGCGGCGCTGGGCATGGAGCAGGAATCGTATATGGAGAAGTTCGGCTTTCTCCTGAACGCCCTCGAATCCGGCGCGCCGCCGCACGGAGGCATTGCTTTTGGGCTGGACCGGCTGGTCATGATTCTGTGCGGGCAAGCCTCCATCCGGGACGTCATTGCTTTTCCCAAGACGCAAAAGGCCGCCTGCTTGCTCACCGAGGCTCCTTCCGAGGCGGGAAAGGCCCAGTTGGAAGAACTGTCGATCCGGGTTCGGAAGCCGCTGGCCTGAGACCCTTCCTCCCTCGGATATCCCCATACGGGAGGGCATTTGCCGCACACTGCCCGTGGAGCTCCTCCTGTGGGTTTTACCGGTTTGCCATGCGGACCGGAACCGGGTATGATACCGCCCATACCGAATAGGGGCTTCGAAAGCCCAAAATTCCGCTCCTCTCACACGCTGTTGCGCCGGCGGGATGGCATCTTACAATTAGAGGCTGTTTCTAAATTGTCTTTTGGCCCAATCTCGGCGTCGGGTCCTCGTTTCCAGTCCTCGAAATACGCAAGTATTCCTGCGGCTGAAAGCTCGGATCCTCCTTGACCTTGAACCAAAATCCTAATTTAGAAACAGCCCCTAGTGCCGGGAACAGCACCGCTCGGAAGGGGTATCGATGATGAATCGAAGAACCTTTCTTTCCACATCGGCCAAATTCGGAGGGCTGCTGCTTCTGCAAACGGTCGGGTTCGGCTGCCAGCCGGAAAAGCCCGGACTCTCTCTGACACTGACCCCGCTGCCGTATCCGGTGGATGCACTGGCCCCCTTCCTGTCGGAGGACACGGTGCGAACCCACTACGAAAAGCACCATGCCGCATACCTCGAACGCACCCGGCAGCTCATCGGCAGATCCCGCTCCGGCGCAAAAACGCTGGCCGAAGTGGCTGCAGCCGCCCGGGCCGACGGTGACGACGCTCTCTTCAACAACGCGGCTCAGGCGCTGAACCATGAGCTGTACTGGCAGAGCATGAAGCCCGGCGGCGGGGGGGAGCCTACGGGGGAGCTCCACAAAAGAATACAGAACGGATGGGGCGGATACCGCCCCTTCCGGGAAGCCCTTCTCGCCGCGGCAAGGGAGCAATTCGGCAGTGGTTGGGTTTGGTTGGTCGCCAAGGGCGGCGGGCTAGAGATACTGCACACGGACAACGCCGAAACTCCGGCCGTGGAAGGTGCCGTGGTGCTGACGGCCCTGGATGTCTGGGAGCACGCTTACTACCTCGACTACCGGAACCGCCGAATGGACTACGTAGAGGCCTTTCTGGATCATCTCGTCAACTGGGATTTCGCTCTGCGGCAGCTCCAGTCCACTGTCGATGAGCCTTCCTGATACGGATCTGGTCCCGTCCTATGGCATGTCTTGGGAGAAAAAATCGTTGTCGTCGAAATAGAGCGACTTGGATGCATCCTTGGATTGGGTGTATAGCTCGATGACCGACTCGGCGATTTTGGCGATGGTGGGCTCTATGGGATACAGGTTGTCGGTTCGCAGCACGGCCGTAACATCCTCCACTCCTTTGGCAACGGCCTGGTGAATCATTTCGCCCGCATAGGTTTCCTTACAAAGCAGAGTGTAGCTGTCCTCCTTCAGCATCGATGTTTCGATGTTTTTCACGTTGCGGTCCAGGACGGCAAACTCCCGGATGGTCAGTTGCTTCGACTTGTCATCCCTGAGGATTTCATATTTATGGCGCATGGCTTTTCCTAAAAACCGGACTTGATCGATTCTGTTATCATAGACGCTTCTCCAAGATATAGCAAGTTAATTGTTTACAATTTCAATAAATTAGATTCTTTTCTCTAAACGGCTACAAAAACGATCCCTTGGCAGGGGCATTCGGTCCGTTCCCATCGTATGGTTCCTGCCTTGATATCGACAGGGATGGCCGCCATTCCGTTCCGTTTCAGCAAGCTTTTGGTTTGAACGGTAGGGGAGGGGTTTATCCCCTCCCGCTTGCGGTGTTGTGGCATGCCGGGGGAGACGGGCGGGTATCAACCCCGCCTTTAGGAAAAACAAGAGAAGGCCCATTCCAATCGGAACATACTTCTGGCAAATGCTCTAAACGGTCGCCTCTGTTTTGGCTCTGTCGAATGCCTCCCGATCTCCTTTGTTTTGTTCCGAAAGCCAATGGGAGACGATCTGTATGTCCCGCTCGGTGATCTCGTGCCCGGCGTCGACGCTTACCGCGTGGACATCGGCACCGGAGGATCTCAGCGCCTTCTCCAGCTGGTCGGTACTATCCGATGGAATGATGGTATCCCGTGACCCCCTGACGACCAAAATGCGCTTTCCTACCAGATCCGGCATCTCAGGGTTTTTCAGCGGCAGCATCGGACGAAGCAAGACGGCCCGTTCGAACACTTGCGGTCGCAAGAGGAGAATGGCCGCGGCGATATTGGCGCCGTTGGAGTAGCCCAAAGCCGTCATCTTTTCCGGATCACGACCATAGGCAGGGGCGGAGCCGACAAGAAAGTCCGCCAGCTCGTTGGCTCTTCGCACCACGTCTTCCTCGTCGAATACGTTTTCGGCCAACCGTTTGAAGAAGCGGGGCATGCCGTTTTCCCGAACCGTGCCCCTGGGACTCAGAATCGCCGAGGTGCGGCTGAGCGCCGCGGCCAGAGGTACGAGATCGTTCTCGCTGCCGCCGGTTCCGTGTAGCGTTACGATGGTGCGGCCGTCAT
Organism: Desulfobacteraceae bacterium; assembly: GCA_022340405.1. GTDB lineage: Bacteria > Desulfobacterota > Desulfobacteria > Desulfobacterales > JAJDOA01 > JAJDOA01. The sequence goes on from JAJDOA010000115.1 coordinate 20,651, forward strand.
CCGGCCGGGCCAGCGGAGGCTGATAGGCATGCACCAAGACGGCGGTCCGCAGGGGAGGCAGCGACGACTCGATATCGGTCCGCATCGGCTCCAATTGAGTCGGAAGCTTCAACGATTCTCCCAGCCGCGCGACGGGTTCATCCACGCCGAACCCCGGCGGGTCGGTAGCGATTTCGAACAAAACCCTCTCCGGCGCGTGGAAATAGATGGATCGAAAGTAGTTCCGGTCCCTTACCTCGGTCACGGGTACACCCGCCGTGCGCAGAGCCGACTGCCAGCTGGCCTGTGCGGCGTCATCGGCGGTACGGAAGGCAATGTGATGAACGGTCCCGCCGCCCGGTCTTCCCGCCGGGGTGTCCGGGTCGACGACGATGTCGTAGAAGGTGCCGGCAGACGCCGGGTCGGCCATTGCATATCGGTAGCGGTTTCCCTCCTGTTTTTCCAACCGCATTCCCATGAGGTCGGTCAGCAGCGATCGGCTGTCACCCAACGATCGCAGGGTCGCGGTAGCCGAGTGAAAACCGGCGATGGCATGGGCTTTGGCAACCGGACCGTCGGCCCAGTGCTCGACCGAAGCGGTGATTTCGACGCCGGTCAGCTCGAGGGGCAGACCGTGGGGGTCGGCAAACCGAATGAGCGGTTCGCCGAAACGTTCGGCGGTTTGGAAGGGAATATGCCGCGAGCGCAACCGTCCGGCCCAGAAATCCATGGACCGCTGCGGAACGGCGAAGTTGATTGCGGTAACCATCCCGGCGCCCGTTCTTCCCTGCGGAAGGTTCTGCCAAGGAAAAAAGGTCAGAATGGTACCCGGCGATCCCTCCGCATCCCCGTAGTACAGGTGATACGTGAATGGATCGTCGAAATTGACGGTCTGCTTTACCAGACGCAGCCCCAGATCGTTTTCGTAAAATCGGAGGTTTTCTGCCGCTGAGGAAGCGACTGCCGTAATATGGTGAATTCCTGATATTTTCTTTTCAGTCGTCATGTTGCACCTCTTTGCCAATTTGGTCTCAAAAGGGTGGATTCTTGCAGAAAGCTAAGGGCCAATAACTTGATGTCAAGATATTTTGTGGCTGTTACCGCTCTCTTGCTTTTCGCAGGGGTGGATTTACCCCCGCCTGCATTGCGGTGCCCCGAGACGCTGCAGCGGGAAGGGATAAACTCCGCCCTTACATTTCCATAGCAACGCATGGTGGAAACGGAACAGGATCCCAGAAGCGATCTCAAAATTAGGATTTGGGTTCAAGGTCAAGGAGGATCCGAGTTTTCAGCCGCAGGAATACTGGTGTATTTCGAGGACTGGAAACGAGGACCCGACACCGAGATTGGGCCAAAAGACAATTTTGAGACCGCTTCTAGTTACCGCTCAAGGGGGTAAGCCGTACGAAGGCCAGGGGAGGAAAGCGGGAGGCTGCCGTTTCGGAAAGCCGCCAACGGAGCGGGCCATCACTTTTCCAAAAAGTGGCAGTGCGCCGCCCCGTATCTTTGCTCGCACAAGATCCTGGCGTTCTTTTCTCTGACGTGTTGCTCGTCTCCGATGACCTTGTGGAGATGGATTTGAGGCGAGTATCTGCTGTTCGGCGTGCTTCGGCCCAGAGCTTCGGCCATGGCCCGGATGTGATGCGGGGCGGATCCGCAGCAGGAGCCGATATAGTGGATTCCCATTTCCTTGGCCCGGCTCGCATAGGAGGCCATTTCCGTTCTCGTCAACACGAACGGATCCAGCTCCGTCGGAAAGGCAATGTGCCCGTCGTGCTCCTGTATCTGGAAATAGGGCTTCTCATCCGTGCATCGAAATCCCACGGGCTGGGTCGCCACAAAGCAGGAAACGCTTTGCCGAACCTTCTGCGCAAGGGGCAGCATCCGTTCTGGATCCCTGAAACAGTTGATGCCGACGATATCCGCACCCGCATCTTCCAGTTGTCGGAAGGCATCCTCCATCCGAACCCCATCGAGGGTGAAGGGGGCGCGTTTGAAGCCGAGGGTGATCATCGAGGGCTTGCCTGTCGCACGTATGGCCTCCAGGGCGATTTTGGCCTCTTCGAGATACTCGATGGTTTCGGCGATGAAAAAATCGACGCCGTGATCGATTTGATATCGGATTTGCGCGTCAAACTGCCTTCGCGTTTCTTTTCGGGTTTCCGGGTCGTTGGGATCGTATACCCAGGTGTTGCAGAGATTGCCGGCTACGATGAGCCCATATTCCTGAGCGACTTCATTGGCAATGCGGACCGCATTCTCGTTGATACGGGTCAGAGCGCTTTCCATGCCGATGTCTTTCAACTTGGCCTCGTGGGCGTAGTAAGCGAATGCCTGGAGAACATCCGCCCCGGCGCGGGCGAAATCGATCTGCACCTGCCGTACCGCTTCGGGCTGCTCGATCACCGCCTCCGGCGTGAAGGGGCCAGCGCTCACGTACCCCCGGCGCTCTAGCTCGAACAGCATTCCTCCGTCTCCGATGACGATTCCGTTTTTCAGTCGTTCCAGTATCATGGCTACCGTCCTTTATCGTTCTGCAATCGGAGAGGATGCCGTCTCCGCCAAATGAGGCAACCGATTTGCACTTGGGTCACGCCGCCCTGAACCGGAAACAGCGGGGCCATCTCCGCGTGTCGTGGCGAAGCGGAGATCTCGGTAACCGGTGCGGCAGGGATTCTTCAATCCAATCCGTCAATGGCATCGTGTGCCAGATTGCAATGTAGATCAGATTGTTCCGCCGTCAAGGGAACCCTTGGCCGCTGTGAACCGTGCCCGGGTCCGGCAAAACCGCTCTTGAGGTCTGCATCAGCGATGTGCCATATTAGAACCCATCTCATGAAAATCTACCGGACGGATACTTTTTCCATACCCCTTCCCGAAGGACACTTCTTTCCGGCGGAAAAATACCCCATGCTATCCCGCCGACTGGTGGAGGACGGCATCGTTTCCGCCAAGGATTTACTTCTTCCGCGTGAGGCCTCGGAAGAGGAGCTGCTGCGGGTGCATTCTTTTGACTATCTGCTGCGGCTCGAACGCGGGGAGATGACCACAAAAGAAATGCGGCGGGTCGGGCTTCCGTGGTCTGCCGCCTTGGTGCGGCGCGCCCGCCGGTCGGTGGGGGCTACGGTTGAAGCCTTCTTTTCCGCCCTGGCCAGCGGTTTTGCCGTATCGCTTTCCGGAGGCACCCATCACGCCTTTTCCGATCGGGGTGAGGGGTTTTGCCTGTTGAACGACGTTGCGGTGGCGGCGCGTTCGGTTCAGCATGAGGGAAAGGCAGGGCGGGTCCTCATCATCGATGCCGATGTCCACCAGGGAAACGGCACCGCCTTCATCTTTCGCGGCGATCCGAGCGTTTTTACCTTTTCGCTCCACGGGAGGAACAATTTCCCGTTTCGCAAGCAGCCCGGAGATTTGGACATTCCGCTGCCGGACGGCGTCGAGGACGGGGCGTATCTGGAAGCGCTGCGGGACGGTCTGAGAATCGTGGCTCGGCGCTTCAAAGCCGATGTGGCCGTGTATCTGGCCGGTGCCGACCCTTACCGTAAAGACCGTTTCGGCCGCATGGCCCTCTCCAAAAAAGGGCTGGCTCTCCGCGATGAGGAGGTGTTGGCGTTCTGCCGGAAACACGGTCTTCCCCTCGCCGTGACCATGGCCGGCGGATATGCCCGGAATATCGCCGATACGGTGGACATTCACACCGAGACGGTGCGTCTTGTCCTGAATGCTGCCCGGAATCGCCGCAACTGATTCAATCCTTGCCGGACCCGAGCGGCCCTGTGGATGATCATGAAAACAACGTCTGGTGAATCAGCTTTGCGCACAAAGCAAACAACAGCAGGCTGAAAACCACGCGGATGGTCTTTCCTTTCAGTCGCGAACTCATGATTCTCGAACCGACCTGTCCGCCGGCAAAAGAGGCCACAGCGGCAGGCAGGATGAAATGCCAGTTGATCTGCTCCATCGCGGCGTAGCCCAGAAAACCGGTCAGGGAGGAGAAGCACACGATGAAAGTCGAAGACGCTGCCGCAATTTTTGTCGGAGTTTTCAGAACGTAGATCAGAAGGGGAACGACGAAAACCCCACCGCCGATGCCGAGAAAACCGCCCATCAATCCGATGCAAAACCCGATACCCAATCCTCCGATGACCTTTTTTGAGCGACTGACATGGGCCTCGTCGGCTTGTTTCGGCGGGGGCATCAACATGCGACAACCCGCCAATGCGAGAACGATGGACATCGTAGCCAGGAACGGCGTCGTATCCACTCTTGCATTCATATAGGAACCGATGGGTGCGGCAAGGGCCGAGGAAACAATCAGAGGGATGGCAATGGAGAAATCCACCATTTTCTTCCGTGAATACGTATAGGCCGCGGATGCAGCTGCAATCAGATTCAGAAATAGAGAGGAGGATGCGGCTTCGGCCTTTGCCAATCCGAGAATGACAAAAAGGGGAGAAAAGATCAGCCCTCCCCCGAGGCCGACCATGGTCAGCACGAGAGATATGACAAAAATACCGAGGATAAGAATTACGGAAGCGGCCATGGTATCTAACCCTTTATCTTCATCTGGTTTCTACGTCGATGATTCCGGAAAGACCAGATGAGCCTATCGTTGAAAAAGGAAGAGACCGGGCCAGACGGTCGCATCGTGTTC
>JAJDOA010000361.1 GCA_022340405.1 Desulfobacteraceae bacterium
CTGGTGGGATCCGCAACCCCGTCTCCCGGCAATCCGGCACGGGGATTTCTGGCGGGACGGCCTTGCGCCAAATTGGTCGGCAAATATGATGCCAGCACCATGAACCGGCTGGTCGAGGTGCTGCAAGGGTTTCCGCAGGGCATCCGGTCACCCTTGTCAGCCGTTCGCTGGTCGCTCCGGGCCGCTTCCAATGCGGAGGTGGCCCTGGGCGGCAAATAGGCATTGACACGAGATGTGGACGGTTTCTATATAGGAACCCTCCTTTCAGGCGACATGAGGTATGGACGATGCGAGGATACGTACAAGTCTACACCGGCAACGGCAAGGGAAAAACCACGGCCGCCATCGGGCTGGCCGTTCGGGCGGCGGGTGCCGGTATGAAAACCTACATCGGTCAATTCATCAAGATGGGCGATTACAGCGAGATCAAGGCGCTTTCCCGTTATGCGGATTGGATTACCGTTGAGCAGTTCGGAAAAGGGCGTTTCGTAGAGGGAAAACCCATTCCGGAAGACATCGACTTGGCCCGCATCGGGCTGCAGAAGGTTCGCAAAGTCCTCGCCTCGAGAGCCTATCAGATCGTCATCCTCGAAGAAGCCAACGTCGCGGTCAAGTTCGGACTCCTGGCGGTGGGAGATCTGGAGGAGTTGATTACCTCCAAGCCCACCGAGGTGGAGTTGGTGATCACCGGCCGCTTCGCCCATCACCGTATCATCGCCCTCGCCGACCTCGTCACGGAGATGAAAGCCATCAAGCACTACTACCACAAAGGAGTGGAGTCCAGGGTGGGGATCGAAAGCTGATCATCCCCCCGAGCCTGTCCCTGTCTCGGCAGAGAACCCGACCGGTGCACCGGCGGCAGATTCGGCCTTGGGGATAGCACGGAGCCGTTGTTCATGATGGATCAACAGGACATCCTGGACCGAACCCGCCGCTTTGCTGAAGTCCATGGCCGCCGACCGCGCATCTACTTGACTGCCATCGACCAGGTGGGCGTCGACCGCCGTCTCAAAAAGCTGGCCACCCAATTTGCCGATGCGGGTTTCAATGTGGACCTCAACACGGGCCTTCAGTCCCCGGAGCACGTGGCACGCACCGCTGTCGAAAACGATGTCCATTGCGTCGGGTTGACCGGCATTTCCGATCGGCACCGGCCGTTGCTGCAGCGGCTTTCGGCTGCAATGGACAAGGAGGGCGGCGGCGATATCGCCGTGGTATTGTGGGTGGATCCGGATCGAAGCCAGGATGCCCCGGAGGCCGGGGAAAACATACTGGTGTTTACAGAAGATGCACCCGAACCGACCGCAGCCGGGAAGCTTCTGGATTTTCTCTGCCGAACCGTGCCCTCCGCGCGGCCGTAGATGCGGGGACCGTCATCGCTACCCAAGCGGGCCTTCTTCTTCCCCTTCCTCGGGTCCCGCTGTATCGAAGCGGCTCCACAACTGGGCGTCCCGGCAACCCAGCAAGGTGGCGGCGTCCATGTCCTCGGTCGCCATCCGATATTGTCCGAGCTGGTACCGGCAGACACCACGGCCCCAATAGGCCTGGGCATTTCGTGAGTCGTTTTGAATCGCGGCTTCGAAAGCCTCCAGGGCTTCTGCATAGGCCCCGGCCCGCAGCAGATTCTTGCCTTTCCGGCACCATTGATGGGAAACGTGCGGTGTTTTCCGGACTCCTTCCTGAACCATGCCGTCATTGTATCCGGATGCGTCGAGATGTCCATAGTTAAATACGAACCGACTGTCATCCGCCGTTGCGGCGGTAGAGCCATTGCCAAAAATATCTTCCGATTGGAATGGTCTTTTTTTGTCTTTCGTAGGAGCAGGGTTGATCCCCGTCCGTTCGGGGTAGGTGATCCCACCAGCGGGAGGGATAAACCCCGCCCCTACAGTCCCATTGAAAACCATCTCGAAAACGGAACAGAATTCTGACAAACGCCATAGATCCGCCCACAAGGAGGGCCGATAACCGACACCGCTTTTCAACGGGAGTCCGGACGCCGTGCGCAGCCGATGGGATCCGTTGACAAAATGGATGGGATTTGGGTAGTTGGTCTTTCAGGATCGATTCGTCACAAGGGAATGCCACCATGGAAGGAATACAGCCATACGGAACCCGAAAACCGCGAAAGGGCGTATTTTCCTGCGAGATGATCGGGCGGCGCTGGATCACGGAGCGAGCGTTCGAGGTGGAATTGCGTCGACCTTCCGGTTTCGATTTCAGCTCCGGGCAGAACATCAGCTTTCACCACAAGGGCGTTCAGCGGTATTACTCCCTCATTTCCACGCCCTCGGACCGGGTTCTTGAGCTTTGCATTCAGAAAATTCCGGGCGGTGTCTTCACACCGTTCATCGCGGAGGCCGAAGTCGGATCGGTCTTCGAAATCGCGGGTCCTTACGGATATTTCACCTTTAGGCCTTCCGAGCGGCCTCCGGTTTTTGTGGCAACGGAAATCGGAGTTGCCCCTTTTCTCTCCTTTGCCCGGTCAGGGGTTCGGGGCTTCATCCTCATTCACCAGGCACTCCGGGAAGAGGAGTTGTACTACCGTGACGTTTTTCAGAAGACCGCATCGGCCTATGTGCCGTTGATCGAAGATAAGAAAAAAAGCGGTCCGGAAGACGGCGGGTTGTCACCCTCCGATGTCATCGCATACCTTTCGAGTCGGCTGCCGATCCGGACCTACGACTTTTATCTGTGCGGCCGGCAGGAAATGATTCGGGACGTCACGCTCTTTGCCGACGAATGGTTTCCGGGATCCATGGTTTTCACGGAAATTTTTTATCGATCCGAGTGACAGGGCAGGGCCGCCGATCCCGCGCCTGAAATCCAGGAGGAAATGCAGCGATGTACATCGACGGACAGTGGACGGATGCCGAGAGCGGCGCTACCTTCGAGGTATTCAATCCGGCCAACGGCGCGCTTATCGATACGGTGCCGGATGGTGATGCAAGGGATGCACGCCGGGCCATCGAGGCGGCCGCGAGGGTTTTCCCGGAATGGTCGACGCGGACGGCTCACCAGCGGTCCGGTTTTCTGTACCGTGCCTACGAATGCATGATGGCCCGCAAAAGCGATCTGGCCTCGCGGATGACCGAGGAGCAGGGCAAGCCGCTGCGGGCCGCACTGGCCGAGGTGCAATACGGCGCGGATTTTCTTCTATGGTTCGCCGAAGAGGCCAAGCGAGTGTATGGAGAAACCATTCCCGCATCCCGTCCGGACCAGCGATTCCTCGTTCTTCACCAGCCCATCGGCGTGGTCGGTGCGATTACCCCGTGGAACTATCCCGTTTCCATGGTTACCCGCAAGGTGGCCCCGGCCCTGGCCGCCGGCTGCACCATCGTGCTCAAACCGGCCGAAGCCACTCCCCTCTGTGCCATCGACGTATTCCGCGTCTTGGAAGAGGCGGGCCTGCCTCCCGGTGTGGCCAACCTGGTGACCGCACGGAATCCGGAGCCCGTAGGGCGGGAGATGCTCGACCATCCCGATCTGCACAAATTAACGTTCACCGGATCCACGGAAGTGGGCAAGTTGCTGGCCCGGGATTGTGCCGACCGGCTCAAGCGGGTTTCTCTAGAACTTGGCGGTCACGCTCCTTTTGTGGTATTCGATGATGCAGATCCCCTCCATGCGGCCAAAGGGGCCGTATTGGTGAAGTTTCTCAATACCGGCCAGGCCTGCATTTGCCCGAACCGGATTTTCGTTCAGCGCTCGATCTACCGTGCTTTTGTGGAGGCCTTCACCGATCGAGCGAACAAGCTGGTGGCGGGCAGCGGATTCGATGAAGGCGTTCGCATAGGCCCCCTGGTCGACCGTTCGGCCCTGGCCAAGGTGGAACGGCAGGTGGCCGATGCCCTGGAAAAGGGCGCCTCGCTGCTCTGCGGAGGGAGACGACTGACGGAAAACGAGCTGGACCAAGGCTGGTTTTACGCCCCTACCGTTTTGGCGGACGTGACACCGGACATGCTCATTTACCGGGAGGAAACCTTTGGGCCGGTGGCACCCCTGATCCCCTTCGAAACCGAATCCGAAGTGCTGAAAATGGCCAACGACACCCGCTACGGTCTGGCTTCCTACGTGTACACCCGCGACTTGGCCAGGGCCATGCGGATGATGGAGGGGCTCCGGTTTGGCATCGTCGGGATCAACGACATCAATCCCACGGCCGCATCCGCCCCCTTCGGCGGTATGAAAGAAAGTGGACTCGGCCGTGAAGGAGGCCGGGAAGGCATTCGCGAATACCTGGAAACCAAGCTGGTGGGAATGTCCATCTGAAACGAACTCTCCCGGGGGAACGCTCCAGCGCCGGATCGTCATCCGGACTGTAACGGGGTATGTCTCCCATTAGGCCGGCGGCATTGTCTGCGGATCGACTTTCAAAGGCGCTGAAGGCAACCCCCCTGCGCCGCGCACATGCAAGGGAGCCAATGTCATGAAAATCATGGTTTGTTACAACGGAACGGAGCCTTCGAAGCAGGCGCTGCGAACGGGGCGGGAGTATGCGAAGCGGTTTGCAGCCGAGATGATCGTGGTCATGAGCCTCGAAAAAGGAGGGCCGGACAATCAGGGCGAGATCAACGAGGCCAAGGATGCACTCGCCTACGCCAAGAGCCTGGTGGAAACGGAAGGCATCACCTGCCGCACGGATCTGTTGATCCACGGTATGGAGCCCGGCCGGGACCTGGTGGAATTCGCCACCTCCAACGATGTGGATCTCATGGCCATCGGCATCGTACGCAAATCGAAAGTGGGCAAGCTTTTCTTCGGCTCCACGGCCCAGTACGTCATTCTCAACGCACCCTGCCCCGTGCTCTCGTTGAAATAGGCGCACCGAAACCGCGTCCGCTGCATCCCTCGAAGAGGAAACGTCCGGTGGCCGCAAGAAAAAGACGAAGCATCCCGGAAATCAACCGCCGTCTGGCCGACGGTGAGGCGGTGGTCATGACCGCGGCCGACATCTGCGATGACCTCCGATCCGGCCGCCGGGTCCGGTTCGAAGACGTCGATGTCGTCACGGCGTCCACCTGCGGGCTGATGTCCGGTACCTATGCCGTCCTTTCCTTCCCGTTCAGCGAGCCCGACCGGTTCGTCAAAGCGAAGCGCATTTTTTTCAACGGGGTGGAGGCCGACCCCGGCCCCTGCCCCAACGAGCGCATCGGCGTGGTGGACGCCATCGTGCACGGCACCAGGCGCAGCAGCCGGGACCCGGACTACGGAGGCGGGCATTTGTTTCAGGATCTGGTGGCCGGCAAGCCGGTGGTGGTGCAGGTAGTCACCGACGGGGGTAATACGCTGCAATCGGAGATTACCCTGGACCGGATCCCGCACGCCGTGCTGCATGGCAGCCGGCATGCCTTCCGCAACTACGTCGGGTTCGTGAACCCCGGACCCGAACCGATGCCCACCATCTTTTGCTCCCAGCCGCTGCCGGGCGCCATGGCCGGGGCGACCGCCTGTGGATGCGGGGAGATCAACCCGATTCAAAAAGATCCGGAGCTGCGCACCATCGGCATCGGCACCCGCATCCTGCTCAACGGGGGAACGGGATACGTCACAGGCTCCGGCACCCGCAGCAGTCGAAACCGGCCCTGCCTGTCCGTCGTGGCCGATATGCACGGGATGCGGCCGGACCTAATGGGGGGATTTCGTACTTCGGCCGGGCCCGAGGTAATCCAAACCTGGGCGGTACCGATCCCGATTCTGGATTCGGATGTTCTGAAAACCGTGAAGACACTGGATGAAGAAATTCCGCTGGTCATCACCAACATTCACGGCAGAAGCCCCCTCTCCGAAGCCACCTATGCGGACCTGTGGTTCGGCACATCGCGGCATTTCGGATTCGACCGGAGACGATGCGAAACCGTCCGAGGCGGCTGCCCGGACTGCCCGCCGGCTCTGCTCTGCCCATCCGGTGCCTTTACCGAGGAAAGGGTCGGCATCGAGGCACGTTCGTGCTATCATTGCGGGATCTGCGCGGTTTCCTGCCACGGCGGATGTTTCACCGGAGACATCGGCGGCGTGTTCGTGGAAGAGACCTTCGTACCGTTCGTGCAGCGGCTTTCGGACCGCGTCTCGGCGGAAGCGGCGGCCCGGGATTTGAAGACAAGGATCCTCGCGGGGCGGTTCCGGCTTTCCCAACCCGTGGGCCGGATCGATCCGGGCTCCTAGGGGCTGTCTCTACATTCGGATTTGGCCCGTTCCGGTCGTCAGCGCCTGCCCTCGCCTCTCTTCGAAAGCATGATACGGGCGTCGGCGATGGTGCAGCCGTCCGGGGTGCACATCACCGGGTTGAGGTCGATGCTCTCGATGTACCCTTCGACTTCCAATGCCATTCGGGAGAAGGTCGCCAGGGTGTGCTGCAACGCCTCCCTGTCCACGGGCGGCGCTCCCCGGAAACCCCGCAGCAGCCGATTTCCCCTGAGCCGATCCAGCATCGCCCCGGCCTCCTCGGCCTCCAGCGGTGCCATGCGGATGGTCGTGTCCTCGTAGACCTCGACGCCGGTGCCGCCGATGCCCACCAGCACGACGCAGCCGAACTGAACGTCCACCTTGGCACCGATGATCACCTCGGTGCCGGAGAGCATTTCCTCCACGAGAACTTCCCGGAACCCGGGAAGAAGAGCAAATCGATCGTACGTCTCCGCCAGTTCGGTTGCGTCGGCAATGCCCACCTTGACGCCCCCGGCCTCGGTCTTGTGAACCACATCCAGGGAGACCACCTTGGCCGCTACCGGATAGCCGATGGCCTCCCCTGCGGCCAGCGCCCCTTCCCGGTCGGAAGCCGTTTGAAACCGTGGTACCGCAAGCCCCCCGGACCGGAAAAAAGCCTTCGCCTCCGGTTCGGGGATCCAGCCGGCCTCCCGATAGGTTTCCCATAGTTGTTTCATGGCCTCTTTCAGCATGGTCGGCACCTCTTCATGGCCTCCACCATCAAAACGGCCCCTTCGATGGAAGAAGACACGGGAACCCGGTTGAGTTCGAAACCTTCAATGAGCATTCGGAATTTCTCCACATGCGGGACGTAGGCCACCAGCGGCTTACCCGTCTGCAGGTAAATATGGCTGAGCCGTGCGCCCAGATCGGACGTGATTCCGGGCGAATAGGGCAGCAGCAGGAGAATGATGCAATCGATGTCCTCGGAACGGCTGAGTGCTGCGACCGCCGCGGCGAAGTCGTCGTCCAAAGCACTGCCGGTCAGGTCCACCGGATTCTTCAGCGAGGCGATTCCCTTCACGCTGTCCGAAAGGTCCTTTTGGATGTCTTCCTGTACGTCCCGGCCCAACTCCGGCACTCGCAGGCCATGAGCCGCGCAGGCATCGGAGGCGAGAACACCATGGCCGCCACTCACCGAGACCACTGCCACTTTTCCCTCGATGGTCCGCGGATAGCAGCTCAGAGCCTCGCAAAAGGAAACCAATTCGTATTCGTTGTTCGCCTCCGCGATACCGTGTTGGGCCATCACCGCGGAAAACACCCGATGGTCGCCGGCCAGGGAAGCCGTGTGACTGGAAACGGCCCGGCTGCCCTCGCTGGTTTTTCCCGCTTTGAGCACCACGACCGGTTTGGAACAGCGGGATGCCTGCTGCGCAAAGCGGCGGCCCTCGCCGGGTCCGAACCCTTCCACATAGAAGGCGATCACATCGGTGCTTTCGTCCGCAGCCAGATATTCCAGCAGATCCAGCTCCCGGACCATGGCCTTGTTGCCGATGCTAACCCCCAGCGACAGTCCGACGCCCTGGCCTGCAAATTTGACCATCTGGTCCACCAGAACCCCACCGCTCTGGCTGACCAGAGCAACATTGCCCGCCTCCGGCCGAACGAGCCTCTCTCCCGGCAAAAAAAAGGTATCCAGTTTACCCGGAACGTAGATGCCCAGGCAGTTGGGTCCGACAAAGGGGAGATGGGCTTCTCTGGCCATCTCGGTGATACGTTCCTGCAGGTCCGTTCGGCCGATTTCGGCAAAACCGCCAGATATGACCGTAGCCCCTCCCACGCGATTGCGGATGCACGCCTCCAGGATCCCCGGCACGTGATCGGCACGGGCGGCGATTACTGCCAGGTCCACCGGTTCCGGAATTTCGGACAGCCTCCGATAAACGGTTTCGTTCCGCAGTCTGCCGCCCTTCGGATTCACGGCGAACACACGAAGGGGGTAGCGGAGGTGCAGCTTGTTGTATATGACGTTGGCCGGGTGGAGATCGCTGCGCGTGGAAACGCCGATCACGGCAACGGTTTCCGGTCGAAACAGGGGTGTAAAGTTCACCATGGTCACTCCGTTTCCTCGGTTGCAAACGGCCCATCTTCAGTGACGCGGATCACCACGAGCGTGATGTCGTCCTCGGGTTCTCGGTCTTCTCGAAAATCGGAAAGTGCCGACATAACGGAGCGCAACACCTGTTCGGCACTGCCGCCGGCCTCCCGCCGCAGGATCTCGTACAAGGGCGCTTTCCCGAACATCCGACCTTCCGGGTTTCTCGCTTCCCACAGACCGTCTGTGCCCACCAGGATGATCTCCCCCGGGCTCAACTGCTCTCGCCGGTATTCCGGGTAGGATCGATCCGGATCCAGTCCCAGGGAAAGCCCTTCCCCGGAAAGTGTCGAAAAGCGGTCCTGCTTCGGATCGTAGAGGATGGCCGGGTCGTGTCCGGCGCGGACCCAGTGCAGCGCCTTCCGGTCGGTATCCACGATCAGGTAAAATAGCGTCATGAAATGGCCGGTGTCGTAGATATCCATGGCCAGCTGTCGATTGACGTGCGTTACGATATCGGAAAGGGAGCCGGGCTGGGAAGCCCTGCTGCGGATCAGAGCGCGCACGGTCGTCATCAGCAGGGCCGCCTCGATGCCATGCCCGCTCACGTCGCCGACGACCACACCGAACCCGTGGGGTGCACGGTCCTCCCCACCGAGGAAGTCGTAGTAATCGCCTCCGGTCTCGCTACAGTAGACGCTTTCGCCAGCGATATCGAGCCCCGGCAGCGTCGGATTGCTTCGGGGCAGCATATTCTTCTGAACCTCGTCGGCCAATTCCAATGTACGGCGAAGGAGTTCGTTCTTCCGCTGGATCTCGAGCCGGGCGGCGTTGATATCCTGGTTGATGCGTCGCAGCAGTTTTCCGTTCAGGTCTTTGACATACTCCAACCGCTGGCGGTACTGTTCGCTTCGCTTCAGCTTTTTGAGAAGAAAATCCCTTTCCCGCCGCAGCACTTCAGACGAGCCGTCTGTCACCCGCTCCGCATCAATAGAGGCGCTTTTGGCGGGGTGAATACCCGGGTGCGCAGGTTGGCTGGATCGTTCTCCGAAAAGAAGCGCGACCATGGTGCAGTGGTGCAGTTGTGTTCTTTCGCCGGATTTCATCGGACACAGTTCGCCGAAGCTGTAAAATCCGGATATGGCCGTCGTGTTCGGAAGCGTGGCCTGCAGGATTTCGATCTCCTCCCGCGTCCGCGTTCCCAGGATTTGCTTCCGGGTCGCACAGGAGAAGATCATCCCGGCGGCGGGTTGCCACTGGCCTTCAACCATTTGCACCAGCCGTTTCACCGACTCCCTCGTGTTGTCGATGATTCCGTCCCGAGTCGCTTCGGTCAGCTGCACCGTGGCGCCCTCCCGGATGGCCGTCGGGAAAACGATGCTGTCGGCCTCCGTATCGTAGCTGACGGGAGTGCGGATGTAGAAACGGTCGGAGTCGTCCTCGTAAACGGCCAGCGGAAGTTCGAAGGCCGGTGTGGTATGCGGACCCAGGTAGTGGCGGTAGAAACCGAGGGCGGACATGTCGCCGATGCGTCGAACTTCTTTTCCCCGAACCGCCGTGACCGT